>NZ_CP017661.1:1597209-1916650 GCF_016805985.1 Microbacterium sp. JZ31 | reverse complement strand
GCGGCTGCACGCCCGGGGCGAGCTGCTCGAGGCGGGACAGGAGGGGGCTGAACGCGCGCTCGTCCCGCCCCGGATCGGCCGGCACGAGCCGCAGCCGCGGGCACGCCCCCTGCGCGTCGCGGCGGCGCTGCCCGCGGCGGACGCCCTCGCGGCGCGCGGAGGCCGAGCACGCGACCACGCGGTTCGCGTGCATGATCGCGACCGGGGCGTCATCCGGATCGACGCCCGGGGCGGGCTCGCCGTCGAGCGTGCGGGCCGCGGCGCGCGCCTCGCTGCGCAGCAGCGCGGTGACCGGCCAGTCGGGCAGCCACAGCACGATGACGCGGGTCGGGGGGACGGTCATCCCGCCACCGCCTCGAGCCGGGCGACCGGCCGCCACGCGGGTCGCTGGACCGAGCCGCCCGCCGCCGCGGCCGGGGCCCCGAGCGGGCCGGGAAGCTGCACGCGCACGGATCGCGGCACGGGGAAGCGCCGTCCGGTCGCCGAGACCGTGACCTCGCGGGCGGCGAGGAGCCCGTGACCCTGGCCGAGGCCGGTCCACGCGGGATCGCGCAGGCTCAGGGTCGCCTCGGCCTGCGGCCACGCGCCCTGCACGAGCAGCACGCCGCCGCGGTCGCGCAACTTGGCGCCGATGCGGGCGGTGTCGGTGTCGCGCGCCGCGCGGGGCGGGCGCACGGCCACCACGGGGAACACCTCGGCCACCGCCGAGGCGACGGCGAGCCAACGGTCGCCCGGGTCGGGCACGAGGGCGAAGCGCTCGAGGTCGACGCCGTAGCCCTCGGCCGCCTCGGCCGCCAGCTCGGGCATCCCGATCGCGGCGCACCACGAGCCGGCACGCGAGGGGGCCGACATCAGCGCGAGCAGGAGGCTGGTGGACGTGTCGAGGCTGTAGACCGAGCCGGGCCGCAGGCCGCCCTCGGGGAACAGGGGAGCGAGCGTCTCGTGCACCGGCATCGCGTCGACCTGCGCGCTGCGGCGCTGCATCCGGGTGATCTGGGCCCGCAGGCGCTGCACCTCGGCGGCCGTCTGGGCCCGCGAGCCCGGCACCGCCTCAGACGGTGCTGCCCTCCAGCGGGAGGCGGTCTCCTGAAGTGCCATCCCCATCCCTCAAGAATAGAACCGATGTTCGAAGAAGTCGATCTCACTTCGAACCATAGTTCGTACATCCGACATCCGACATCCGGGATCCGGATGCCCGGTGGGTGGGGATGGAGTGGGGTCAGCCCTGGGAGAGGGCGAGGACGCCCGCGATCGCCGATGCGACGGCGAGCAGCAGCGCCACCCCGATGAGCACCGCGTGCACGATCAGGAAACGCGTCGGCCGGCCTGAGGCATCGCGGGCGCGCGGATCGCGGGACACGCGGCGGTAGAACGTCGGCCAGACGAGCACGTTGAAGGCGGCGTTCGCGAGCAGCAGCAGGGCCAGGAGGGACGTCATCCACCGAGCCTAAGCGTGCCGGTCATCCACAGTGGGCAGAGGTGCCCACTGCGCAGCCGCGAAATCTCGGCACCATGTACGGCATGACCGAGCCGAAATCCGAGACGCGTCTGGTCGACCCTCACTCCACCGCCGCGGCCAAGGTCGGAGAGCGCATCGCCGAGCTGCGCCGCCGCGCTCGTCTGAGCCGGCCGACGCTCGCCGACTGCGCCGACCTGGACGTGCGTCATCTGCAGCGCATCGAGCGCGGCCACGGCAACCCCACGCTGCTGAGCCTCATGCAGATCGCCGTCGCCCTCGAGGTGCCGCTGTCCCACCTCGTCGCGGACCTCGCGCCCGAGGACATGCCCGGCACCCGCCGCCCCTACGGACACAGCACGCGCGGCACCCAGACCCGCCGCCGCTACTACGCCGGCAACGGCGCCCTCAACCTCTGAGCGCACCGCCGCGCGGCGCGAGTCATCATCTCCCGCGCGAGACATCGCCGCACGGTGATGTCTCGCACCCCGGATGAGGTCTCGCAGATCGACCGGATCGGCCGGATCGACGCGAGCGGGCGACCGGATCGACGCGAGCCGGCGTCAGGACGCGTCGGAGCGCGGATCGGACGCCGGGTCGAGCTGCTCCGGCTCCCGCGGCGGGCGATGCGGGAGCACGCGACCGATCACGCCGCCCACAGCGGATCCGATCCGCTTCGCTCCGCGCAGGGCGGAGAGCTCGAGGCGCTGGGCGTCCGGCAGCGGTTCGAGCTCGGCGGGGAGGGACGCGGGGGCCGCCCCGAACGCCTTGCGCGAGGCCACGACGACACGGCGGCCGAGGATGTGGTTGCCGGCCCCGCCGACCGCCGCGCCGACGCCGAACGGCATCGCCTTGCCGATCAGCGAGGCGCCTCCCTTGGCCGCGAAGCGATGCACGAACGACTTCTTCAGCCGGTCGAGCAGTGGCCCGACCGAGGCGCGGGGGAGCGACTTCGTCACGAGCTCGCCCCAGTACGCCGAGCGCGTGCCCGTGCCGGCGGCCTGGGTCGCCAGCTGCTTGACGAGGTTCACGGCCTCGTCGCCCAGCATCATCGTCAGCACGAGCGCCCGCGCGCGATCCGGGGAGTCGATCGCGATGCCGTGCACCTCCGCGAGCGACTGCGCGAACAGCGCCGTGGTCTCGAGGAAGCCGAGGGTCTCGGCGCTCGACAGCCCCAGTGTCACGGCCGTGCCGACGCCGGGCACCACCGCCGTGGCGCCGACCGCCGCACCGCCCGTGGTCACCGCGGCGAGATAGCGCCGCTCGAGGATGCGGACGATCTCGTCGGGTGTCGCATCCGGATGGCGCAGCCGCACGGAGCGGATGTGCGCGATCACGGCGGGCCGCTGGATGCGGATCATCCGGTCGAGGACGCGCACCAGGAACGGATGCTCCTCGTGACCGGTGGGCGGCAGACCGCCCTTCCAGGGGGCATCGGGGGGCAGGGAGTGGATCTTGTGGACCTTTGCCGACACGCGCGAGATCCTAGGAGCCGCGGACGGACGGACCCTGAGGGTCAGACGTACTCGTTGGCGTGGACCAGGTCCTCGGCCGTGTCGATCTCGACCGCGTAGAGGTCGGAGATGTCCATCGGCAGGAGCTTCACGCCGTCGTGCTGGATCGCCAGCTCGAGGCCGCGCTCGAAGTAGTCCTGGTCGTCGACGCGTGCGAGGTGTCGCATGAAGGCCGGCTTGTCGGCGCGCGAGATGTAGTTGATGCCCACGGCCTCGCCGATGCCGCCCACGACGGTCTTCGACAGCTCGGCGATGTGGCCGGTCTCGTCGATCGTGTACTTGACCTCTTCGTCGCTGACCTTGGCGGTGTTGACGGTGACGAACGAGCGGTCCTGCTCGATGAGCGAGATCGCACGGCCGAGCACGCGGGGGTCGAACACGACGTCGCCGTTCATCCAGAGCACGCCCTTCTTGCCGGTCGCCTGGAGGGCGCGCAGCAGGCTCTTGGACGTGTTGGTCTGGTCGTAGCGCTCGTTGTGCACGTAGCTCGCGTCCGGGAACGCGTCGATGATCGTCTCGGCCCGGTAGCCGACGACCTTGGTGATCTTGACGTCCGTGCCGAACGCGGCACGGATGTTGTCGCGCTGCTGCTGCATGATCGAGCGGCCGTCGCTGAGCTCGGTGAGCGGCTTCGGCAGCGCACGGCCGAGCCGCGAGCCCATGCCCGCGGCGAGAATGACGATTCGGAAAGACATCTGTTGCGCTCCCTGAAGTGCTCTGTTCGCGATCGGTTCACCGATCGGTCACCTCGATGTGCGGCCCCAGCCTAGCCGCCGGTGGCTGGGAAGGGCCAGAGATGTGACCTGATCGGCGTTTTCTTCCCGGGATCGTTACGGAACGGGCACATCGCGGCGGCTGTCAGGACCGGTTGCTACGGTGAACCGGTGACGACTTCGCCGCTGGATGACGACCGAGGCGCTCCGACCGCGGGAGGGGGCGCCGCGGATTCGTCGGGCGGTGCGGCGCCGGCCGCGTCCCGTCCGGCGCCGGCCAAGCGTCCCGCCGCGAAGCGCCCCGCTGCCAAGCGTCCGGCGGCCAAGCGCCCGACCGGCGCGCACGTCGCGGACGAGCCCCAGGCCGACGCGTCGCCCACGACCCCCAAGTCCGCGCCGCCGCGCAAGCCGGCCGCGAAGCGTCCGGCGCCGCAGGGGAAGAAGCCCCGCACGGGCACCAAGACGTCCGCGGCGCGCAACGCCGCGGCCGGTCGCACCGCCGTGGCGCAGCCCGCGAAGGCGGTGCCGACGCCGCCCGTGCCCGCCGCGCCCGCAGCGGACGTGGCGGCCGAGCCGCGCGAGACCGCGACCACCGTGATCGACGTCCTGGAACCGCCGCAGGATGCGCCCGCGGCCCCTGCGCGGGAGCAGACCGAGGCGCCCGTCGAGGCCGCCCCGGAGCAGAACGAGGCGCCGGCCGAGGCCGCGCCGATCGGGCGGGAGGAGTCGCCGAGCGAGGCGGCGCCTGCCGAGAAGCCGGATGCGCCGACCGACGCGGACACAGAGGCATCCGCCGAACCCGCAGAGCTCGAGGCCCCTGCGGAGCCCGCAGAGCTCGAAGCCCCTGCGGAGCCCGCAGAGCTCGAAGCCCCTGCCGATGCTGAGGCTGCAGCTGCGGAGCCCGAGGCCGCACCTGCCGAGCCCGAGGCACCGCCCGTCGAGCCCCAGGCCGCACCCGAGGTCGAGACCACCGCCGAGAACGAGGCACCCGCCGAGGTCGAGGCGCCGGCCGAGGTCGAGCCGCCGGCCGCCGAGCCCGAGCACGCCCCCGCCGAGGATGCGCCGGTCGCCCTCGCGGAGGCGGCGGACGATGACGATCTCACCGCGATGCTCGCGGCCGCCGAGCCCGCTTCCGAGCCCGCGTCGGAGACTCAGGCGCTGCCGGAGATCCCGCCGGCGCTCGTGCTGCGCGGCGTCTCGCGCTCCTACGGCGGCACGACCGCCGTGGCGGGCATCGACCTGACCGTGCCCGCAGGCTCGTTCTACGGACTGGTCGGACCGAACGGCGCGGGCAAGACCACCACGATGTCGATGATCGCGGGCCTGCTGCGACCCGACCGCGGCGAGATCTCGGTGTCGGGCGTCGACCTCCGCACGCAGCCGCGCGCGGCCAAGGCGCTGCTCGGCGTGCTGCCCGACCGGCTGCGCACCTTCGACCGCCTCACCGGCCGCCAGCTGCTCTACTACTTCGGCGTGCTGCGCGGCCTGAAGCCCGACGTCGTCGCCCAGCGCACGGCCGACCTGGCACGCGCGTTCGACCTCACGGAGGCCCTCGGCCGCGTCGTGTCCGACTACTCCGCGGGAATGACCAAGAAGGTCATGCTCGCGGGCGCGATGATCCACTCGCCGCGCCTGCTCGTGCTCGACGAGCCGTTCGAGGCGGTCGATCCGGTGTCGTCGGCGAACATCCTGGACATCCTGAGCACGTACGTCTCGCGCGGCGGCACCGTGCTGCTGTCGAGCCACGGCATGGACCTCATCGAGCGCGTGTGCACGCGCGTCGCCGTCATCGTCGCCGGTCAGCTGCTCGCGGAGGGCACGGTCGAGGAGGTGCGCGGCGAGCTCACGCTCGAGCAGCGGTTCGTCGAGCTCTCGGGCGAGGCCAGCAGCATGGAGGGCCTCGAGTGGCTGCACACGTTCTCCGACTGAGGCTCGCGCTCCTGGCGGGATCCCTGCGGGGACCCGCGCCGCGCGTCGCGTCGCGTGCGTTCGGCCTGCTCGTGCTCGCCGCGCTCGTCGGCGTCGTCTGCGCCGGCACGCTCACGCTCGTCGACGCCCCCGCCTCGGTCGCGTTCGCCCTGCTGGTGCTGGCCGGATCCGCCGTCGCCCTGTCGTTCGCGGCGGCCCCGATCGTGGCCGGCGCCGTCGACCCTCTCGATCCGCGCCGCTTCGCGGTGCTCGGGCTCGAGCCGCGCCCTCTCGCGTGGGCGCTCGCGGGCGCCGGCTTCCTCAGCGTGCCGACGCTCGCCGTGGTGGCGTTCGACGTGTGCGCCGCGATCGTCTGGACGGCGCAGGATGTGCCGGTCGTCGTGAGCGTGCTCGGAGCGATCCTGCATGTCGCGACGTGCGTGATGCTCGCGCGGCTCAGCACGGCCTTCGGCTCGGCGGTGCTGCGGCCGCGGCGGACGCGCGAGCTGTCGGGGCTGTTCGTGCTCGGCATCGTCGTGGTGCTTGTGCCCGTGATCGTGTTCCTGTCGTCCCTGGAGTGGGAGGGGCGCGTGCCGAGCGCGCTCGCGACCGCGGCCGAGGTGCTGGGGCGCACGCCGATCGGCGCGGCCGCCGCGCTTCCCGGTGCGCTCGCGCTCGGCGACGGGGGAGCGGCCTGGCTGTCCGCGGTGATCGCCGTCGTGACGCTGGGACTCGCCGCGGCCGGCTGGCTGCTCGTGGTGGACCGCGCGCTCACGACCATCGAGAATCCCGCGGCGGCGAGCGGCCGCGGCGGACTCGGCTGGTTCGCGCTCGTGCCCGGCACGCCCGGCGGCGTGATCGCCGCGCGGGGGCTGGTGTACTGGCTGCGCGACAGCCGGTACATCGTGAACTTCGCGATCATCCCGCTCGCTGGCCTGCTCCCGACCGTGCCGTTGATCATCGCGGGCGTGCCGGAGCCGATCGTGGCGCTGGTGCCGGTGCCGATCATCGCCCTGTTCTTCGGCTGGCTGCCCCACAACGACGTCGCGTACGACTCGAGCGCCGTGTGGATGCACATCGCCAGCGGCGTACGCGGCCTGTCCGACCGCATCGGACGGCTCGTGCCCGTGCTGTTCATCGCGATCCCCGTGCTCGCGATCGCGATCCCGCTGTCGACGGCCGGCTACGGTCGCTGGGCGGTCCTGCCCGCGATGGTGGGCGTCGCCGCGAGCCTGTTCCTGACGGGCCTCGGGCTGTCGAGCATCGCGTCGGTCGCCGCGCCGTACGCCGTGTCGCGCCCGGGCGACAGCCCGTTCCAGCAGCCGCAGCGGGCGGAGTCGACGGGCGTCGCGGCCCAGGCGATGGTGATGCTGGGGGCGATCGCGCTGAGCGCGCCGGCGCTCTGGCTCGGGTGGCTGACCATCACGGACGACGTCGCGCACGCCGACGCCGCGATGTGGGCGGGAGTCGGCATCGGACTCGGCGTACTGGTCGCGGGTGTGGCGCTCGGATCCTGGATGTTCGAACGCCGCGGCGAGCGGATCATGGCGTTCGCCGGCACGACCTGATCCCGCGATCGGGCGTCCCGTTCGGCGTAGACTCGGCCTCTATGAGCACCCCCCTCGACACCCCTGGCGACGGCGGCACGGCCCTTCTCGACCGCGAGCTCGAGAAGCTCCTGGAAGAGGAGAACGTCGAGCCGGGCGATCACGAGCGCTTCTCGCACTACGTGAAGAAGGAGAAGATCCTCGAGTCGGCGCTCACCGGCAAGCCCGTGCGCGCGCTGTGCGGCAAGAAGTGGACGCCCGGCCGCGACCCCGAGAAGTTCCCGGTCTGCCCGACCTGCAAGGAGATCTACGAGTCGCTGAACTCGTAGGCGGACGTGAGGCGCGACGTCACCGGTCCGGGGCGTCCCGAGCCGTTCGCCCGCTCGACGAGCAGGGGGGCCGCGCGCGCTGCGGGCCTACGCCTCGCCGGCGTCGAGGTAGACCGTCGGGATCGCCGGATCCGACCGGCTGAGGGCGAGCGCGCGGATCGGCAGCTCCTCGCGCACCCGGAGGTGGTGCTCGCGTGCGCTGCGCACGCCCGAGGGGCCCTCGAACTCGGGCACCGGCTCGCCGTCGACCACGAGCGGCACCTGCAGGGCGCGCGCCTCCGGGTAGTCCGACGGCGCCGCCAGCTGCTCGAAGCCGTCGGCGACCTCGACCAGCTCCTGGGTCGCCACGCCGTTCTCGAGCGTGCGGAAGGCGCTCTTGCGTCCGCCCTGCGACCCCTTGCCCTCGGCGGTCTTGGCGACCGAGACCCAGCCGCCGTCCGAGCCCTGGCGTGCGACGAGCTTGTAGACCATTCCCGCCGTCGGATGACCGGATCCCGTCACGACCGAGGTGCCGACGCCGTACGCGTCGACGGGAGATGCGGCGAGCGCCGCGATGGCGTACTCGTCGAGGTCGCTGGTGACGGTGATCCGCGTGTTCTCGGCGCCCAGCCGGTCGAGGTGCTCGCGCACCGACGCGGCGACCGTCGGCAGGTCGCCGGAGTCGAGGCGCACGCCGCCGAGTCCGGTGCCCGCCACGCGCACGGCGGTCTCGACGCCCGTGACGATGTCATATGTGTCGACGAGCAGCGTGGTGCCGGTGCCGAGCGCCTCCACCTGGGCGCGGAAGGCGTCCTCCTCGCTGTCGTGCAGCAGGGTCCACGAGTGCGCGGCGGTGCCCATCGTCGGGATGCCCCACGTGCGACCCGCCTCGAGGTTGCTGGTGGCGTTGAAGCCCGCGATGTAGGCCATGCGCGCGGCCGCGACCGCTGACGTCTCGCCCGCGCGACGCGATCCCATCTCGGCCAGCGGCCGATCGCCCGCGGCGATGCTCATGCGGGCGGCGGCCGTCGCGACGGCCGAGTCGTGGTTCAGCACGCTGAGCGCCACGGTCTCGAGGATCACGGCGTCGGCGAAGCTGCCCTCGACCGTCAGGATCGGCGATCCGGGGAAGTACAGCTCGCCCTCGCGGTATCCCGTGATGGACCCGGTGAAGCGGTAGTTCTCGAGGTAGGCGACGGCTTCCGCGCTGACGACCTTCTCGTCGCGCAGGAAGCGCAGCTCGTCCTCGGCGAAGCGGAAGTCGCGCAGCAGGGAGAGCAGACGCCCCGTGCCGCCCACGACGCCGAAGCGACGCCCGCCGGACAGGCGACGGGCGAACAGCTCGAACACGCAGTGACGCTGCGCGGTGCCGTCTCGCAGCGCGGCGTCGAGCATCGTGAGCTCGTAGCGGTCGGTCAACAGGGCCGTGGAGGCACTCATAAGGGAAACCCTACTGCGGAGCGCGCGGCTCACGCCTCGGAGCGGAACCGCCGGGGCTTGCCCTCCCCGAGATCCGCGAGCGCCGCCACCCGCGCGACCTCGACCGGCACGTCGAGCAGCACGCCGAGCGCCCGTCGCACCTGATTCCCGTCGCCGCCCGCGATCCGGACGGCGACGGACCCGTCGGCGGACTGCACGACCGCCCAGCCCCGGCACCCGGCCGCCTGCAGCTGCTGGGTGAGATCGACGCTCGGCACGCGCGCGCCGTCGCCCCTGCGGAAGGTGACGCGCGCGCGCCCCTCGAGCCCGGCCAGCGCCATCCTGCCGCCGGGCGTGCGCACGGCGCAAGCCGTGTCTCCCGTGCGGTAGCGCACGAGCGGCAGGAAGCGGTTCTCGCCGGCGGTCACGACGATCTCGCCCCGCTCGCCGTCGGCACAGGCGGATCCGTCGGGGCGCAGCACCTCGACGTGCACGCGGCGGTCGAGCACGACGTGCGGGCCGCCGTCGACGCTCACGGCGATGGGCCGCGTCTCGTGCAGGCCGTAGACGTCGAGCACCGGGCAGCCGAACGCCGCCTCCAGCGCGGCGCGCAGGGGAAGCGTGAGCGCCATGGCGCTCGAGACGATCGCGAGCGGGCGCAGCCGCGTCGCGTACTCGGCGCGCAGGAGCGCGTCGAGCGCGGTCGGATCGCCGCTCAGCACCTGCGGATCGACACCGGCGAGGAGATCCGGATCCGTCTCCGCCAGGTTGAGCCGCGCCATCGCCGACTCCCCGAAGCCCGGCAGCACCGACGCGTACGTGAAGGCCTGGCGCTGGTTCACGAGATACGCGAGGCCCAGCCGGTCGGGCGCGGGGCGCCAGTCGACGCCGAGGCCGCGCACGAGCCCGACGAGGTGGTGGAACCAGCGGGCGAGCTCATCCGGATCGTCGGGCATCACGAGCGCGGCGCCGGTCGAACCGGAGGACGTGCCGTGCAGCATCTGATCCAGGTCGGCGTCGCGCGGCACGAACGCGGAGACATCGCGCACGAGGTCGTCGCGGGTGAGGAACGGGAAGTCCTCGAGGCGCTCGGGCGCGGCGTCGCGGTAGTGCGGCAGCACGCGGGCGCGCGCGAGGTGCTCCTGGAGCCAGTCCGGCCGGGGAGAGGACGCGCCGGTCTCGACCGCGCGGCGCTGGCGCTCGGGGGAGAGGCGGTGCCCGGTCGCGTGCACCCAGCGCGGGGCGAGCGGGTGCCACACGAGGGCGCCGAGCCGGGCGCGGCCCTGCGGGCTCAGGCCGGGCCACCGCTCGGCGTCCGTCAGCGCGACGCTGCCGAGGGGTGCGTACTCATCGAGCGCGACGGGATCATCCGGTGGGCGCTGCATGTCACTCCGGGCTGTATCGGGCTGCGGCCTCGCGGGCGCGCGCCTCCTCGAGCCTGCGCTGCACCTCGCGGCGGTGCTTCTCGTCGGCGAGCGCGCGGCTCAGCGTCGCGTCCCGCTGCACGGAGTCGAGCAGATCGAAGCGCGTGCGGGCGTCGATGAGGGATTCCCCCGCGGGCAGCATGCCGGCCCACAGCAGCAGGAGCCGGACGGCCTCCTCGCGCCGCTCGGCGTCGGACACCCACGCCGCGGGGTCGCGGATGCCCGCCAGTCGCAGCGCGAGCGCCTGCAGCGCGCGGCCGGCGTGATCTGTGCGCAGCGGTGCCGACAGCGGCCCCACGAGATCGGGCGAGGCGAACAGCCACATCGCGAGCAGCGCACCGGTGCGGGCGCGGTCGCCGTGGCCGGCGATGGCGCGGGCGGCGGCGACCGCGGTCGCCCCGCCGTCCGGCGCGCCCTCGAACACGTCGCGCGCGACGGCCGCCACGTCGGCCGGGGGTACGCCCGGCTGGGGCAGGAACGCCCGGGGCGCCGCGGACAGCCGCGCGGCCACCTCCTCGACGGACGGGCCGGGCACGAGTCCCGCGTGAGCCGACCAGATCGCCTCCTCGTCGTGCTCCAGCGCCGCCCAGGCCGCGAGCCCGCTCTGCGCGATGCCGGTCATGCGGCCGCCCCCGCCTGCATGATCCGGCGCGCCAGCCGCGCGCACACCGCGGGGGCGTCCGTCATCGTCTCGACCTCCATGACCTCGTATCCCGTGTCGCCCGCGCCGTAGCCCTGCTTCCGCGACCAGGCGTCGGGCACCACCACGAGCGTGCCGCTCTCGACCAGCGGCAGGACGCGCGGCGCCACGTCGGCGTACTGGTCCTGCCACGCGCCGAAGAAGCTCGCCACGCCGCTGTCGCTCAGCACCACGAGCTGCCGGCGCTCGCCGCGGCGGACGACCGACCGGTCCGACAGATAGCGCGACGCGAGCAGGTCGAGCGGGAACACCGTGCCACCGCCGAAGAACGTGCACAGCGTGCTCGTGATCTGCAGGCGGTCCCGCGTGAACTTCTCGAACGAGGCGACCTGGCCCGGGCTCGAGAAGGAGGACACGCGCACGCGCCCGCCGCCGCGCAGCACCGACTGGACGAGGATCATCCCCGCGAGCACCGCGGGCGATCCGCGGTCCGGATGCGGCATGGAACCGGACGAGTCGACGTACAGATCGAGCGTGACGGGCCGCTGCTCGCGCACGGGATCGTCCGGCAGCAGGTCGCGCCGCCGGGTCGTCACGCCCGGGATCACGGCGGCGCCGCGCGCCAGCGTGCCCGGCCAGTCGAGGTCGGCGAGGTCGTCGCCGACCTCCCAGGTCTCGAGGGCGCCGAGCAGGTCGCTGCGGGCGGGCACCGAGCGCGGCGCGCGCAGCGGCGCGACGAAGGGCGCCGCCTCGCTCTGGTACCAGGCGGCCAGCACCGCGGCCCGCTCGGACGCCGAGAACAGTGCGAGCGTCCGGGCGAGGCCGAAGCCCTGACCCGCCCGGCGCTCGGCGTCCGGCGTCTCGGGCACGGAACCGGCATCCGCGAGCGTCAGCGACGGGTGCAGCGGCGTCTCGCGCAGGCGACCGTCGGACAGGACCCGCTCGAGCTCCTCCGCCGTCGCGGCCGCGCCCTGGTCCTCGGCGCATCCGCCGGTCCCGCCCGCGCCGCCGGCGACCGCGCCCTCCATGCCCGCGGCGTGCAGGGCGGACACGTACGGGCCGAGGATCATGCCGAACGACAGTGCGCCGGAGATCGGGTCGGCGCCGAACACCCGCACGGTGTCGGCCAGGAAGCGCGCGTCCAGCTCGGGGTCCAGGGACAGAGCCGGATGCACCTGAGCCTCCGCCCGCTCGCGATTGATCTCCGCGGCCCGCCGGCGCCGCTCGGCGTCCGCGTAGTCGCCGCGATACCGGCTGCCGAAGCCCCGTGGGAGCTGGATGTCGGCGGGGTCGACCTCGCCGAGGTTCCGCGCCTGCTCGGCCGCCGCCGCTGCCTCGTCGCGCAGGCGGTGCGGGGCGGCCGCGACGCAGAGCGAGCCGGCGGGCAGCGCCCAGAGCATCTCGTACGCGCGCATGACCACCCACCAGGCGGGGTCGGTCTCCGCGCCCGCATCGCCGTGCGCGATGACCGGGGCGGACAGGACGCGCCACATCCGGATCATCTCCGGCTCGCGATCCGGATCGTCGGCGCGCTGAGCCTGCGCGACCCGCACGTTGATGAGCATGTCCGACCAGATGTTCGCGTACCGCGGCGCCTGAGCCGCCGTGTCGACGCCGCCCAGCGGATCGCTCGCCGCCAGCGCGCGGGCCATCTGGTAGCGGATCTTCAGCGAGTCGATCCGGGTGCTCGGGGCGAGCGCGTGGTGTCCCAGCTCGTGCGCGAACACGCTCTCGAGGAAGGCCGCGCAGCCGACGCGGTCGAGCGCGATCGGGTCGTAGGAGATCTCGGCCGGGAACCCGAACCAGGCGAAGGAGGCCTCGTGCGCGTCGGGCTTCGGAACAGGGGCATGCATGCGGACGCCCCACAGGGCCTGCGCCGCCTCCCAGGCCGCTTCGGCGGCGACCGTCATCGCGACCGCCGGATCGTGGCGAGGTGCGTGCCGCCCGGGGCCTCGAGCTCGGCCCAGCCGGGATCGTCCGACGCCGACCGGTGCTCGTCCAGCGCGGTGAGCCGATGGCCGAACACGTCGGCCTCGACCGCGATGCGCGCGTCGCCGACGCGCACGCTCCAGGCACCGGCCGCGATCTGCCGCGGGTCCGCAGGCGGGAGGTCCCACGGGCCGCCCAGACCCCGGAACCCGCCCACCCGCGCGACCACCGACCGCGAGGTCGCTCCGGGCCACCAGAAGCGATCCTGCCGCTGGCCCGTCACCGTGAAGGCAAGGTCGTCCGGCCGCAGGCGCAGGGCGGCCGCGCACGCGGCGGCGAGCGGCCCCGTCGCCGCCGCCAGACGCGTCAGTGCGTCGTCCCGCAGGCCGAGGACGCCCGCGCGCCAGCCCGCCACCGCCGCGAGCGTGACGACCGCGGCGGGGCCGAGGTCGGGCACCGCGGCCACGCCGCGCGCCACGGCGTCGGCGAAGCGCGCGGCATCCCCGCCCCACGCGACGACCCGCGCGCTCGCCGCCTCCAGATCCACCCCGGACCCGATCGGGAGCGACCCGGTCGGCGGGTGGTCCGCATCGATGGCGTGGCCCGGTCGCGCGATCACCGCCCGCGTCCCGTCATCGTGCCTCCAGCCAGCGCAGGTAGTTCGTGTACCGCTGGTGCAGGTACTTCAGCGCGACGAGCTCGTCGAAGTCGCGGCCGTAGAGCTTCCTGGTCGCCGCGATCTGCGCGATCCGCGCCTCCACCGCCGTGACGCGCTGCGAGACGGCGAGGGCGTCCAGGCCGTCGACGCCGTCGCCGAACTGCTCGAGCAGCACGGCGGTCGCATCGGGACGGTCGCCGCCGAGGCGGCGGTGCTCGGCGCACGCCGCGTCGAACAGGTCGAGCAGCCAGCTGGCGTGATCCGTCGCGAGCTCGCGGTCGCTGCCCGCGTCGAACCGCGGATGCTGCAGGTTGGGCCGCAGCTTGCCGCGCAGCGCGAACGGCACCATGGCGCGCACGTCCTCGCGCGAGACGGCCTTCTGCCCGCGGAACCAGGCGCATGCCTTCGCGTACAGGATCAGCGTCTGCAGGGCGCGCGGGGAGACCGACCCGAGCGTCTGCGCGCCGGGGTCGACCTGCAGATCCGCGCCGCTGTTCGCCCCGATGACCTCGGCGACGTCGCCGCCCGACGTGGCGACGACGTCCTTCGTGCGGTACTCGAACATGCGCCCGCCGTGCTGGGCGAACTCGAACTGCGACACGAAGAACTCGATCTCGCGACGCAGGGCCGGCGGCAGGGGAGTGGCGCGGATCGCCGCGCGCATCCGGATCCGGTCGTCGGGGGTGAAGACGAGCTCGGCGGGGACGTGGTCCTCGGGGCGCTCGCCGGCCTCCACGCGCGTGACGAGCTCGTCGAAGAAGCGGCTGTTGAAGCCCAGCGACTGCACCGTCACGTCCATGCGGTCCTTGAGCGCCTGGATCACGGGGAAGGTGCCGCCGCCCGCGTCGTCGTTGGCCGTGAAGTACCAGCTGTCGATGCCGCCGGGAGGCGTGGTGCGGTGCATCTGGTCGTGGCTCTCGACGTAGCCCTCGGCCACCATCGTCAGCAGCGCCGACTGCGTCTTGGTGGGGATCCGGTTGTACTCGTCCACGATCTTCACGGGTGCGTCGAGCCAGCGGCGCCACGCGATCCGGATGCCGTCGAGCGACTCGGCGTTCACGAGGTCGCGCGGCAGCGGCATGCCGACCAGATCGCTGATCGTCATCTGCGGCTGCCCCTGCTGCACGTCGCGGCGCACGTCGGCCGGGGACTGACCGGCGAGCACGCCCATCAGCACGGCCAGCGTGGTTTTGCCGCGGCCCGGCCCGCCGATCAGCAGGCAGCGCCCGCCGACCGCAAAGGTCAGCAGCGGCAGCAGCGCGTTGGAGGAGTACGACTGCTCGGCGGGCAGCACGAGCTGCGCGTTCGCGTCGCCGAGCGGGAAGCGGGTGGCGCGCTCGAGCCCGAACTCCACGTCGTAGTAGGGCGAGATCACCGCGCGGTTCACGAGCCAGAAGTACGCGCGGCGGAGCTTCTCGTCCAGCGCGGTCTGCACCGGCGGCGCCGCGGCGAACAGGTCGTCCGCCGTGTACCTCGCGTCCGCATCCGGGGCGACCGGACGTGTGGGGGACTGCGACGTGCGGTTCCAGCGCTCGGGGTCCCGGTAGGTCGCGCGAATCATGTCCTGCTCTTCCTCTCCTGCGCCACGCGGTGGCCGAGCTCCTCCAGCGACGGTCCGATCGCGAGCGCGTCGGCCATGCGCTCCCGGGTGAAGGTGGCCGCCTGCGCGACCCGCTCCTCCACCGTGCCGCGCACCTCGATCCACGGCACGGGCTGATCGCGCAGCACCGCGCGGAAGCGATCCTGCATGTCGTGGCGGATGTGCTCGCCGTCGCGCATGCCGTCCTGCACGAACGGGATCTCGTCGCCCGTGAGGATGTACGCGCGCGGCGCGTGGGCCCGTGCCCGCCGCCACATCCGCTCGGGGGCGGGGCCGACGTACCGCTCGTGCCACAGCACGGTCGCGAGCGCGTCGGTGTCGCACACGAGGACGGGGGAGGGGATCCGCCGCGCGGCGTCCGCCTCGAGCGCGATCTGGCGATCCAGGATCAGGTCGAACTCGTCCGACCGCCAGGGCGTCTCGAGCCCGCCGTCCCGGATGGCGGAGTGGGTGCGGCCGTACTCGGGCACCCAGTCCGTGCCGAGGGCGTCCGCCAGCGCCGAGGCCAGCGTCGTCGTGCCCGTCGACTCGGCCCCCACGAGCACGATGCGCTGCACGAACCACGCCCGCACCGGCGCGGGCAGTTCGTGCCAGTGACCGGCCACGTCGGCGCGGATCGCGGTGCCGGAGACGGGGACGTCCGCTCGCCCGGCGTCTACCCGGCGCCAGCGCGCACCCAGGCGGCGGGCGAGCTCCTCGCCGTACGGGTCGGAGGTGTAGACCACGTCGACGGGCGCGTCCAGCAGCTGCTCGATGACCACCATGTGCGCGTCCCAGGCGGACGGCGAGTCGAAGTCGACGGGCGCGTCGTCCATCGCGGACACGACGCGCGCGGTCGGATGCTCCTGCCGGATCCAATCCGCCCGCACGTCGAGCGGGATCGTCTCCACCGTCGCGCCCAGCACCTGCACCGTGACCGCGTCGCACTCGCGCAGCGCCGCGCGGATCAGTGCCTGATGGCCGGAGTGGAACGGATAGAACTTGCCCATCACCAGGCCGTGCCGCGCCTCACGCATACGCGGGCTCCGGCTTCGCGGCCGCGCTCGCCGCATCGCGCTCGGCGCGACGCCACGACACGAGCCCCGCGACGCACATCGCGATGAAGCCGAGGTAGAGCACCGCGAACAGCCACAGCCCGGTGGCGGCGTAGATCGCGACGTATGCGACGTCGACCGCGATCCAGACGTACCAGGTCTGGATCCAGCGCCGGTTGAGCATGAACTGCGCGATCAGGCTCCCGGCGACCACCGCGGCGTCCGGCAGCGGCATGCTGGACGGCGTGTACGACGAGAGCAGCCAGGTGAGCAGCGCCGTGAGGGCGACGCCGCCGGCCGCGAGCGGCAGGATCGCGCGGCGCGGCGTGCGGCGCACGAACGCCTCGTCGCGCGCGGCGCCCGCCTGACGCTCCGCGGCACGGGCGCGGACCCACGCCCACCAGCCGAGCAGCGACAGCACGATGAACACCACCTGCAGCCCCGCCGTGGCGAACAGCGCCGCCTGGAACGTGACGACGAGGAACAGCGCCGAATTGGCGATCCCGATCGGGAAGTTCCACACGCTCCGCCGCCACGAGAGGAACACGCAGGCGGCCCCCGTCGCGAACCCGGCGATGTCGATCCAGTGCTGGGCCAGCCATTCCCCCATACGGGCGAGCCTAGCGACGCCGCGGGGTGCCGCCGCGCGGCGGTCGCGCTGGTCGCGGCTCGACACGGGCGGCGCGGGTACGCTGGAGCATCATGAACGACGCGCCGATCGGGATCTTCGACTCCGGAGTCGGCGGCCTCACCGTGGCACGCGCGATCGGCGACCAGCTGCCGCGCGAGTCGCTGCTCTACATCGGCGACACGGCGCACTCGCCCTACGGCCCCAAACCCATCGCCGACGTGCGGCGCTACTCGCTCGAGGTGCTCGACACGCTCGTCGACCAGGGCGTGAAGATGCTCGTGATCGCGTGCAACACGGCCTCGGCCGCGATGCTGCGCGACGCGCGCGAGCGCTACTCGGTGCCGGTCGTCGAGGTGATCGGGCCCGCGGTGCGCACCGCCATGTCGACGACGAGGAACGGCCGGATCGGCGTGATCGGCACGGTCGGGACGATCGGCTCGGGCGCCTATCAGGACATGCTCGAGGTCAATCCCGGCATCCGGGTCTCCACGGCCGCGTGCCCGCGCTTCGTGGAGTTCGTCGAGAACGGCGACACCGACTCGCCCGAGGTCCTCGCCGCGGCGGAGGAGTACCTCGCCCCGCTGCGTCACGCCGGCGTCGACACGCTCGTGCTGGGCTGCACGCACTACCCGTTCCTCAAGGGCGCGATCAGCTACGTCATGGGCCCGGATGTCTCGCTGGTCTCGAGCGACTCCGAGACCGCCAAGGACGTCTACCGCCAGCTCGTGAGCCGCGACCTGCTCGCCGGCCCCGATGCGACGCCGCGTCACGAGTACGAGGCGACCGGCGCGCAGACCGCCGACTTCATCGCGCTCGCGAACCGCCTGCTCGGCCGCGAGGTGCGCGACGTGCGCCTCGTCCGCACGGGCGCCATCGACCTGACCGCGCTCGACGCGCGATCCTGATCCGCACCACTCCCGAGGAGACCCGATGACCACTCGCGCCGACGGCCGCACGCCCGACCAGCTGCGCCCCATCACGATCGAGCGGGGCTGGAGCAGCCAGGCCGAGGGATCGGCGCTGATCAGCTTCGGCGGCACGAAGGTGCTGTGCACCGCGTCGTTCACGCACGGCGTGCCGCGCTGGCTGACCGGCAAGGGCAAGGGCTGGGTCACGGCCGAGTATGCGATGCTGCCGCGCGCGACGAACGAGCGCAACGACCGTGAGAGCGTCAAGGGCCGGATCGGCGGCCGCACACACGAGATATCGCGCCTGATCGGCCGCGCGCTGCGCGCCGTGATCGACACCAAGGCGCTCGGCGAGAACACCATCGTGATCGACTGCGACGTGCTGCAGGCGGACGGCGGCACGCGCACCGCGGCCATCACCGGCGCGTACGTCGCGCTCGCCGACGCGATCGAGTGGGGCCGCGAGAAGAAGTTCATCGGGCAGAAGGCGCACGTGCTGCGCGACTCGGTGGCCGCCGTGTCGGTGGGCATCATCGACGGCGTCCCGATGCTGGACCTGCCGTACGTGGAGGACGTGCGCGCCGAGACCGACATGAACGTCGTCGTCACGGGCAGCGGCAAGTTCGTCGAGGTGCAGGGCACCGCCGAGGGCGCGCCGTTCGACAAGGCCGAGCTCGACGCGCTGCTCGAGCTCGCCCTGGCCGGCGCGGACGAGCTGCGCGTGCACCAGGCCGCGGCGCTCGACGAGCCGGCCGCGGGGGCCTGAGCGTGGCGCAGATCGTCCTCGCGACGCACAACGCGCACAAGGTCTCCGAGTTCCAGTCGATCGTCGCGCGCGTCCGCCCCGACCTCGAGGTCGTGTCGTACGACGGCCCCGGGCCGGTCGAGGACGGCACGACGTTCGCGGCGAACGCGCTGATCAAGGCGCGTGCGGCCGCCGCCCACACCGGCCTGCCCGCGCTCGCGGACGACTCGGGCATCTGCGTGGACGTGCTCGGCGGATCGCCCGGCGTGTTCTCGGCGTACTGGGCCGGTCATGCGAAGGACGACCGCGCGAACCTCGCGCTGCTGCTGGATCAGCTGTCTGACATTCGCGATCCGTACCGCGGCGCGCACTACAACTCGACGATCGCGCTCGTGACCCCGTCCGGGGCCGAGCACACGGTGGAGGGGCTCTGGCCCGGTCGCCTCGCGGAGACGCCGCGCGGCGAGGCCGGGTTCGGCTACGACCCGGTGTTCATCCCCGCGGATCAGGATGGCGCCGAGCGAACGGTGGCGCAGTGGACCGCGGGGGAGAAGAACGCGGTCTCGCACCGAGCCCGCGCCTTCGTTGCGCTCGAGCCGCTGCTCGCGACGCTCTGAGCGACGCTCCGACGCTTCCACGACGAAGAGAACGCCCCGGCCGGACGGCCGGGGCGTTCTCGTTCTCCTGCAAGTGGGTCACATGCAGGCGAGCGCATCCTCCTGGAGCGCCGTGGCGAAGTCCGTGGACAGCTGCTGCTGCTCCTCGGCCGTGAGCGAAGCCGGGTCGTTCATGAAGTCCACGATCTGGCCGTAGGTCTCCTGGTTGTCGCCCGGCGCGGCCGCGAGCGCCTCGAGCGCGGCCATCGCGTCGGCGCTGCCGGCGGTGAGGTCCGACTGGTCGATGCTCGAGAGCCCCGTGACGGCGGCGCACAGCTCCGCGCTGGGAGCCGCCCCGTCTTCCGTGCCGGCGGCGCCGTCTTCCTCGGGGGCGGTGGCCGGCTCGCTGACGGAGCTCTGTGGCTGCTCCGACAGGGATTCGGCCGCGGAGGCGGCGGCCAGGAAGGCGACCACGAGCAGGATGATCGCGATGATGCCGGCGAGCATGTTCAGCGAGCCGACCACGATGCCGCCGATCGCCAGGCCGCGGCCGCGCTCGCCGCTCTTCTTGATCTGCCGCAGCGCGATCGCTCCCGCGATGACGCCGAGCAGGCCGATGAAGAAGCCGCCCACCAGCGCGATGATCGACAGCGTGTTCGTGCGCTCGCTGGGCGGCGGTCCGGGGTTGTAGCCCGGGCCCGATGCGGCGTAGGGCGCGTCAGGCGGCGTGAGCGCCTGCGCCCGCGGGGAGGAGGGGTTCTCTGCGAACTGGTCACGCGGGGGACCCCGCCGGGGAAGCCGGACTGGCCGCCGTCACTCATGTGTGCTCCGATTCTGGAAGTCGTCCGTCAAGGCTCCCACACCCGCGTGGCGCGCCGGGAGCGGAGCGGTCCGTCGGAAGCGCGCGGAAGCCGGACCGGATGTTCTCAGTGCACGGCGGCGAGCAGCACGCCGACGCCGACGAACAGCGACCCGAACACCCGCCCCAGCACCTTCTGGCCCCGCTCGCTGCGCGTGAGGCGGGCGATCGCCCGCGCGGCGGTGGCGAAGACGAACCACATCACGAGGATGTCGATCAGCACGACCGTGGCCGCGAGCACCGAGTACTGGGTCAGGACGGGCTGATCCGGGCGGATGAACTGCGGCACGAACGCGAGGAAGAACACGATCGCCTTGGGGTTCGTGAGGTTCACGAGCAGTCCGCGACGCAGCATCGACCAGCCGCTCTCGCGCACGAGCACCGGCCCGCCCTGCTCGGCCGCGGGCTCCGGCTTGGCGAGGAACTGCCGCACGCCGAGGTAGATCAGGTAGGCCGCGCCGACGTAGCGGATGATCTCGAACAGGATCGGCGAGCTCGTCACGAGCACGCCCAGACCGGCCGCGACGATCACGATGTGCAGGACGAGCGCCACCTGCTGGCCGAGGATGCCCCATAGCGATCGGCGCCAGCCTGCGACGATCGCGTTCGACATGGTGTTGACCGCGCCCGCACCGGGAGTGAGGGAGATGACGACTCCGGCGCCCACGAGGGCCAGCCAGAGCGAGAGGGTCACGCGCCGATTCTACGGCGGGGCTCTGCACCGGGCCTGCACAGGCACGCGTGAGAGGATCAGGCCAGAGCCCGTCAGGCGGCTCCCGGACGATGGTCAAGTACCCGGCGCGCGACAAGACTTGCCAGGAGTCGCGTCATGTCGTGGATCGTCCTCATCCTGTCCGGCGTGCTGGAGGCCGTCTGGGCCACCGCGCTCGGCAAGTCGGAAGGCTTCAGCAAGCCCGTGCCGTCGATCGTCTTCGGAGTCGGCATCGTCGCCAGCATGATCGGCCTCGCGTGGGCCATGCGCGACATCCCCACCGCGACGGCCTACGCCGTCTGGGTCGGCGTCGGCGCGGCCCTCACGGTCGTCTACGCGATGATCACCGGCGACGAGTCCGTGTCGTGGGCGAAGATCCTGCTCATCGTGGGCCTCGTCGGCTGCATCGTGGGTCTGAAGCTGGTCGGCGACGCCGAGCACTGACACTTCGATCCCGGCCGCGGCGCCGAGCATGAGAATCGGACTCATTCCCGAGTTCGCGAACGGCGCCGGATCAGGCCTTTCCCCGACGTAGCCTGGGGACATGCACGACCACACGCACCGGATCGAGGCGGGCGACAACAGGCGTCTGCTCTCCGTGTCGCTCGCCATCACGGCGTCGGTGTTCGTCGTGCAGGTCGTCGGGGCGATCCTGACCGGATCGCTCGCGCTGCTCGCCGACGCCGCGCACATGCTGACGGATGCCGCGGCGCTGCTGATCGCGCTGCTGGCGAGCGTCGTCGCCGCGCGGCCCGCTGACGACCGGCGCACCTACGGCTATCAGCGCGCCGAGGTGCTCGGCGCGCTCGTGAACGGGCTCGTGCTGCTCGGCCTGTCGGTCTGGATCGCGATCGAGGCGATCGGCCGGCTCGCCGCGCCGCAGCAGGCGGAGGTCTCGGGCGGCTGGATGCTCGCGGTCGCGGTCATCGGCCTCGCGGCGAACGCCGTCGCGGCGTGGCTGCTGCGGCACGCGCAGAAGCGCAGCATGAACGTGCGCGGGGCCTACCTCGAGGTGCTCGGCGACATGCTCGGCTCGGCGGCCGTGATCGCGGCGGCGGTCGTCATCCTGTTCACCGGATGGGCGCGGGCGGACGCGATCGCGTCGCTGCTCATCGCGGCGTTCATCGTGCCGCGCGCGCTCGGGCTGCTGTGGGAGGTGCTCTCGGTGCTGTCCGAGGCGGCGCCGCAGGGCACCAGGGTCGCCGAAATCCGCGACCACCTGATGCGCGCGCCGGGCGTGCGCGAGGTCCACGACGTGCACGTGTGGCAGCTGACCCGCGGCGCGCCCGTGTTCACGGCGCACGTCGTCGTGGAGCAGGAGGTGCTCGACCGCGGCGGGTCGGCGGCGCTGCTGACCTCGCTGCAGGACTGCCTCGCGGACCACTTCGACGTGGAGCACTCGACCTTCCAGCTCGAGGCCGTCGGCCACGAGGACCGTCACGCCGCGCACGGCTGAGGCTCAGGACTCCCGGACGACGTCGGCCGGCGTCTTGTCGGCGCGCAGGCCCCGCCAGCGCGGATGGCGCATGCTGCCGCCCGCCGTCCATTCGGAGAACTCCACCTCGCCCACGAGCTCGGGTCGCACCCAGAGTGCGTCGCGCGCGTCGAGCGCGGGAACGCCGTGCAGCGAGGTCTCGTCTTCGCGCAGCGGCTCGAGCTGGTCCTGCAGTCGCGCCAGCGCACGCTGGCTGAAGCCGGTGCCGACACGGCCCACGTACCGCAGTCCGTCGTCGTCGGGGATGCCGAGCAGCAGCGAGCCGATGGATCCGGATCTGCCGCCCTTGCCGGGGCGGATGCCGCCGATCACCACCTCCTGCGTACGGGTGAGCTTGAGCTTCATCCAGCGCTCGGAGCGGCCCGCGCGGTAGCGGGAGGCCGGGTCCTTCGCGACCACGCCCTCGAGGTCGTGCTCGCGGGCGATCGCGAGCGCCATGTCCAGGGCGTCGAACACGGGCGGCACATCGATGGCCGCGCCCGCGCCCGAAGCGATGCGTTCGAGCACCTCGCGGCGCTCGGAGAGCGGGCGGCCGGCGAGGTCGGCTCCGTCGGCGGCGAGCACGTCGAACAGGTACAGGCGGGCGGGGGTGCGGCGCGTCTCGGCCGCGATCTCGCCCGCCTTGGTGAGGTGCATCCGGTTCTGCAGCAGGGAGAAGCTCGGGCGCCCGCGCTCGTCGAGCGCCACGATCTCCCCGTCGACGATCGCGTCGTCGGCCGCGAAGGACGCCGCCCCGGGCGCGGTCAGCTCGGGGTAGCGCGCGGTGATGTCGGTGCCGCTGCGCGCGAACAGGCGCAGCTCGCCGCCGGACCAGACGCCGAGCGCGCGCACGCCGTCCCACTTCATCTCCGCCCAGGAGCCGCCGCCCATCGCGTGCGCCAGGGCAGGGGTCGCGTTGGTGGCGAGCATGGGCGTCGGAGCGGTGACCGATGCGCCGGACGGGGCGGACGGGGCGGGTGCGTCGGAGTCCGGCTTCGGCGCGCGCTTCCTGCTTGACCGTGGCGCGGGAGCGGAGTCGAGCGCCGGCGCCTGTTCCGCTGATTCGTCGCGCGGCGCCGCATCGTCGTCCGGCGCATCGGCGCCCGGCCTGTCGGTTTCCGCCGCATCGGCCCGCGACGCCTCGCTCGCCGCCGCATCGGAGGGGTGCTGGTCCTTCATGCGGTGCAGCAGCCACTGCGACTTCTCACCCTCGCCGCTCGTGCGCAGCAGGGCCAGACGCACGGGCTCGCGCGTGCCGTGCAGCGTGAAGATCACCTCGTCGGCGCGCCACTTCTCGAGCGCGTACGTGCCGGTGTCCCAGATGTCCATGTGGCCCGCGCCGTACTCGCCCTTGGGGATGTCGCCCTCGAAGGTCGCGTAGGCGAGCGGATGGTCCTCGGTCTGCACGGCGAGGTGGTTCTTGCCATGGGTCTCGGGCACGCCCTTCGGCACCGCCCAGCTCGCGAGCACGCCGTCGCGCTCGAGCCGCAGGTCGTAGTGCAGCCGCCGGGCCTCGTGCCGCTGGATCACGAACCGCGGCTCGCCGCTCACCGTGGGCTCGACGGGTCCGCCCATCGGCTCGGGCGTCTTCGCGGCGTCGCGCTTGGCGACGTAGGGCGCCAGCGCGCGGTCGGGATCGGGCGCGTCGATCGGTGCGAGCGGATCGCCCATCCGCTCGACGCGCTCGAGTACCTCGTCGAACAGCAGGTGGCGGAGATCCGGGTCGTCGAGTTCGTCCCACGTGCGCGGGGCGGCGACCCACGGCTGCGCGCGGCCACGGAGCGAGTACGGCGCGATCGTCGTCTTCTTGCCGTTGTTCTGGCTCCAGTCGACGAGCACCCGCCCGGGGCGCACGGCCTTGCTCATCGAGCTGACCACGAGGTCGGGGTGGTCGGCCTCGAGCGCCTGCGCGAGCGCCTTGGCGACCGCGGAGACCTGGTCGCTCGTCTGCGACCCGGGAAGGCGCGCGTACAGGTGGATGCCCTTGCTGCCGCTCGTGACGGGCAGGGGATCGAGCCCCATGTCGGTCAGGATCGCGCGGGCCAGCCGCGCGACCTCGGCGCACTCGGGCAGCCCGACGCCGGGACCGGGATCGAGGTCGAGCACCATGCGATCCGGATTCCCCGGCGATCCGTCCGGCGCGAAGCGCCACTGCGGCACGTGCAGCTCGAGGCTCGCGACCTGCGCGAGGTAGACGAGCGTCGCGACCTCGTCGATCAGCGGATACGACTTCGGGCCGCTGGAGTGCTGGATCGCCTGGCGCGGCACCCAGTCGGGCGCGCCCCGCTCGAGGTCCTTGGCGAAGAACGTCGGCAGCGGATCGTCCGCCGTGCCGACGCCCTCCACCCAGCGCTTGCGCGTGACGGGCCGGCCCGCCACGTGAGGCAGCAGCACCGGCGCGATGCGTGTGACGTAGTCGATCACCTCGCCCTTGGTCGTGCCCGTGTCGGGGTAGAGCACCTTGTCGAGGTTCGTGATGCGCAGGCGACGTCCGCCGATCCGCACGGTCTGCGGCTGCGATCCTGCGTCGGGCGCCATACCCCCAGGCTATTTCGCCGATCCGCCCGGGAATCAACCCCCTGGCAGTGACGGGTGTGACGGGTGTTGACTGTGGTGCATGAGATCGATCTGGAAGGGCGCGCTGACGTTCGGCCTGGTGAACGTCCCGGTCAAGGTCTACGCCGCGACCGAGGACCACGACGTCAGCCTGCACCAGGTGCACAACGCCGACGGCGGACGCATCCGGTACCAGCGCCGCTGCGAGGTGTGCGGCGAGATCGTGGCGTACTCGGACATCGATCGGGCCTACGACGACGGCGACCGCACCGTGGTGCTGACGGACGAGGATCTGAAGTCGCTGCCGTCCGAGCGCAGCCGCGAGATCGACGTCGTCGAGTTCGTGCCGAGCGAGCAGGTCGATCCCATCACCTACGACAAGTCGTACTACCTCGAGCCCGACTCGGCCTCGCCCAAGGCGTACGTGCTGCTGCGGCGCACGCTGGAGCAGACGGATCGCACGGCGATCGTGCGCTTCTCGCTGCGGCAGAAGACGAGGCTCGCCGCGCTGCGGGTGCGCGGCGACGTGCTGATGCTGCAGACCCTGCTGTGGGCGGACGAGGTGCGCGCGGCGGAGTTCCCGTCGCTGAACGAGTCGGTGCGGATCTCGAAGAAGGAGCTCGAGCTGTCGGCGAGCCTGGTGGAGAGCTTCTCGAGCGACTTCGACCCGGATGAGTACGTCGACGAGTACCAGAAGGAGCTCAAGACGCTGATCGCGGCCAAGCTGGAGAAGGGCGACGCGATCGACACGGACGCGACCTTCGGCGAGACCGACGAGGACGAGGGCGGCGAGGTCATCGACCTGATGGCGGCGCTGCGGGCGAGCGTCGAGCGCTCGCGCGCTTCGCGGGGCAACACGAAGGACGACGCCGAGCCGGAGCCCGAGGAGGAGCCGGAGGAGAAGCCGAAGCGGAAGCGGTCGAAGAAGGCCTCCTGACCGATACTCCCCGCCGTCGCGGCTGGGCCGCTCGGGTCGCGATCCCGCTCAGAACTTGATGTCGGGCTTGCCGTCGCCGTCGATGTCGGCGCCGCGCTCGAACACGTCGGGCTCGAGCACGAGCTCCTCCGCGGCCGGCACGGCGGCGACCGCGCGGGCCTTGCGCCGCTCGGCGAAGTAGTGCCACAGCGTCACGATCGCGGTGCCGCCGACCGCGACGAGCAGGATCACGTCGATGTACTCGGTCACGACGTCGCGCACGAACGGCACGAAGGCGATCAGGTAGCCGACCATCGTGAGGCCGAAGCCCCACAGCAGCGCGCCGATCAGGTTGTAGAGCGAGTAGCGCTTCCACGGCATGTGGCCGACGCCCGCCGCCACGGGCGCGAACGTCCGCACGATCGGCACGAAGCGCGCGAGCACGATCGTGATGCCGCCGAAGCGCTCGAAGAAGGCGTTCGTGCGTTCGACGTTCTTGGTGCTGAACAGCCCCGATTCCTTGCGCTCGAACACCGCGGGGCCGCCCTTGTGGCCGATCAGATAGCCGACTTCGCCGCCGATGAACGCGGCGAGGGCGATCAGGAGGCTCGTCACCCAGATGTTCACGCCGAAGACGTCGTGCGTGTGGGTGAGGAGGCCGGAGATGATCAGCAGGGTGTCGCCGGGCAGCAGGAAGCCGACGAGCAGCCCGGTCTCGGAGAACACGATGAGGCAGACGACGAGCAGGGCCCAGGGGCCGGCCGCGTCGATGATGACCTGGGGGTCCAGCCAGGGAATGAGGGCGAACGGTCGCACCGGTGATCCCGTCTCGAGGTACTGCGATGGGTGGGTGGGGAAAGGGGACTTCGTGCGGAAGGTGGGACTTGAACCCACACGCCGTGAGGCACAGGAACCTAAATCCTGCGTGTCTGCCAGTTTCACCACTCCCGCGAGGTGCGATCAGTCTACTGATGCGCGGCGACATCCCCCGTGGGGGACAGCCCCCGCATCCGCGCGGGCTTTCCCTCGCTGTGGATAACTTCCGTGGCCCCGGTGGCGGGCTTGTCATCATGACCGGGTGACACAGCTGCATCCGGATCGCAGAGTGCCGACGGCCTCGCTCGTCGACCGCGTCCGGGAGCGGCTGCGCGCGGATCGCACGGATCCCGCCGAGGCCCCCGACGCGGTCGCGCGCATCGCACAGGCCGAGGTGCGGCGGCACAACGACGTCGCGCTCACGCGCGGCACCGCGACGATCGACGACGAGGCCGCGCGCGTGCGCGAGGTGCTCGCCGCCGTGACGGGCTACGGACCCCTGCAGCCCTACTTGGACGACCCGGACGTCGAGGAGCTGTGGATCAACGGACCGGACAGGGTCTACGTCGCGCGCGGCGGCGTGTCGGAGCGGGTGCCGGTGCACCTCACCGACGCGTCCGTGCGCGACCTCGTGGAGCGCATGCTGCACTCCACCGGGCGTCGCGTCGACCTCAGTCAGCCGTTCGTGGACGCGTCGCTGCCGGACGGCTCGCGCCTGCATGTGGTGATCGGCGGCATCGCCCGGCGTCACTGGGCCGTGAACATCCGCAAGTTCCTCTCGCGCTATCGCTCGCTCGACAGCCTCGTCGCTCTCGGCTCGCTGACCCACGACGCCGCGGCCATCCTGCGCGATGCGATGCGGGAGGGGTGCTCGGTGCTCGTGAGCGGCGCGACGCACGCCGGGAAGACCACGCTGCTCGGCGCCCTCGTGGCGGCGAGCCCCGTGTCGCACCGCATCATCACGGTCGAGGAGACGTTCGAGCTCGGGATCGATGCGCCCGACCTCGTCGCGTTGCAGGGGCGCCAGCCGAGCCTCGAGGGCACGGGTGAGGTCACGCTGCGTCGGCTCGTGAAGGAGGCGCTGCGCATGCGCCCCGACCGGCTCGTCGTCGGCGAGGTGCGCGACGCGGAGGCGCTCGATCTGCTCCTCGCGCTCAACACCGGCGTCCCCGGGGCGGCGACGATCCACGCCAACTCGGCGACAGATGCACTCGGCCGCCTCGCCGCGCTGCCCCTGCTCGCCGGACGCAACATCGACCGCGGCTTCGTGCTGCATGCGGTGGCGACGAGCGTGGATCTGGTCGTGCACTGCGAGCGGACGTCCGACGGCTTCCGCCGCGTCGCCGAGATCGTCGCGCCGACGGGGCGGATCGACGGAGAGCTTCCCGAGGTGCGGCCGGTCCATCGCGCACCGCGCCGGAGTGCGCCCGCATGACCGTGCTGTGGGGTGCGCTGCTCGGGGGCGGGCTCGTGCTCATCCTCTCCCCGTGGCTCTGGCCCGCGTCCGGGCGCGGGCGCACGCGGCCGGCGCGGACCGGCGCGCTCGTCCGGCTGATGGCGGGCGCGGGCCTGTCGCACGTGTCCCCGCGCGTGATCCTGACCGCGTGCGCGGTGTGCGCGCTCGTGTGCGCGGCCGTGGCCTGGCTCGGCACGGGGGTGGGCACGCTCGCGCTGCTCGCTCTGGTCGCCGGTGCCGCGGCCCCCATCGTGTGGCTGCGCTCCCGGCGTTCGCGGCTGATCCGTGCGAGACGCGCGCTGTGGCCCGACGTGTGCGACCTGCTGATCGCCTCCGTGCGCGCGGGCATGTCACTCCCCGACGCGATCGCGAGCCTCGCGGTATCGGCGCCGCCCGCGCTGCGCCCGGCGTTCACCCGGTTCGAACGGGACATGAACGCTTCCGGTCACTTCGATTCCAGCGCCGATCGCCTCAAGGCGGCGCTGGCGGACCCGATGGCGGACCGGATCGTCGAGACCATGCGGATGGCGCGGCAGGTCGGCGGTACGGAGCTCGTGCCCGTGCTGCGCGCCCTGTCCGCGTCGGTGCGCGCGGACGCGGCCCTGCGGGCGGAGGTGGAGTCGCGGCAGTCCTGGACGAAGGGCGCCGCGGTGCTGGGCGTCGTGGCGCCCTGGGTGATCCTGGCGCTGCTGGCGCTGCGACCGGAGGGCGCCGAGGCGTACTCCAGCCCGGAGGGCGTGGTGCTGATCATCGTGGGAGCCGTGGTCTCCCTCGTGGCGTATCGCGTGATGATCCGGATCGGACGGCTGCCCGAACCGCGGAGGTGGTTCGCGTGACCTGGGCGACCGACGCGGCCCTCGCGGTGCTGCTCGGCGGCGCGCTCGGTGGGGGCGTCTGCCTGCTGCTGGTGCTCGTCCCGCGCATCGGCGCGCCGTCGGTGTCGCGCCGGATCGCGCCGTACATCCGCGACGTCACCGACCCCGCCGGGACGACGGCATGGGAGCTGGTGGGCCGGGCCGGGGCTGCGGGCGCACTGGGCTGGTCCACGGCTCTGGAGCGTTCGGCGAAATGGGCCGTGCGGGTCCTGGGCGCGTCGGATGCCCTCGCCCTGCGACTGGCGCGGGCCGGTCGCGCGCCCGACCCGGCCGCCTTCCGGGCGCGGCAGCTCGCCTGGGGAGTCGCCGGTGTCGGAGCGGGCGCGCTCGCGGTCGTGGCACTGGCGCTCGCCGGATCCTTCACGGGGCCGAGCCTGCTTCTGCCGATCGTGGTCGGCGTCGGCGCCGTCGTGCTGTGCGACCTGCTGTTGACGAGCCAGGCCAAGGCACGCGCGGCGCGGATCGCCGACGAGCTGCCGACCGTGCTGGAGTTCCTCGCACTGTGTCTGGCGGCGGGCGAGGGCATCCTCGACAGCCTGCGCCGTGTGGGGACGGTCGGCTCGGGCGAGCTCACGGCAGAGGTGCGCGCCGTGGTGCTCGAGGTGAGCACGGGGTCCAGTCTTCCTGACGCGCTCACCTCCATGTCGCGTCGCGTGCAGGTGTCCGCGCTGTCCCGAGCCGTCGAACACCTGGTGGCGGCGCTCGACCGGGGTGCACCGCTCGCGCAGGCACTGCAGGCGCAGGCGACGGACGCGCGCGAGGACGCCAAGCGCGCGCTGATCGAGACCGCAGGGCGCAAGGAGATCTACATGCTCCTGCCGCTCGTCTTCGGGCTGCTGCCGTTGAGTGTCCTGTTCGCGGTCTTTCCCGGCGTCTTCATGCTCCGCCTCGGCATCGGATGAGCCGAGCGCCCGACGTCACGAAACCGAGGAGGAAGAGATGAACCGACTGATCGAGACAGCGACGGCACGCGCCCGCACCGCGTGGGGCGAGCTGATCGAGGAGGACAGGGGCGACGTGCCCGGCTGGGTCCTCATCACGCTCATGACCGCGGGGCTTGTCGTGCTGATCTGGGCACTGGCCGGCCCGGCGCTGCAGGGATTGTTCGAGCAGGCGATCGCGCGCGTCAGCGGCGGCCTGGGCTGAGCATGCCGTCCGCGGAGGGTCGCCCGGAGGAGGACGAGCGCGGCTCGGCCCCCGCGGAGTTCGTCCTCGTCGGCGGGCTGCTGACCCTGCTGACCCTCGCAGTGCTGCAGCTCGGGCTGGCGATGTACGTGCGGAACGTCGTGCACGACGCCGCCGTGGAGGGCGCGCACTATGCGGCTCTCGCCGACTCGGATGCCGCGCAGGGGATCGCGCGCACCCGCACGGTGATCGAGCGGGCCGTCGGACCCTCCTACGCGGACGACATCCGCGCCGCCTACACGTCGACCGGGGGAGCGCCGTCGGTCACCGTGACGGTGCGCACCGCGATGCCGCTCGTCGGCCTCGTGGGCCTGCCCGCGGCGATGGAGGTGAGCGCGAGTGCGCCCGTCGAGTCGCTTCCGTGACGCGGTGCGGCGGACCCGCGCGCTGACGACCGACGACAGCGGATCCGCGGCGCTGGAGTTCCTGACGGTCGGCGTGCTGATGCTCGTGCCGCTCGTCTACCTGGTGCTCGCTCTCGGCCAGATCCAAGCGCAGGCGCTCGGCGTGGAGGCGGGCGCGCGCTTCGCCGCGCGGACGATCGCCGGGGGAGCGGGGAACCCGGATGCGGTGCTCGCCTCCGTCACGCGGCAGTACGGGATCGAGGCCTTCGACGCGGACGTGGCGTGCGTGCCCGCGACCGCATCCTGTCCCGAGCCGGGCGCGACGGTTCACGTCACCGTGACCACGCGCGTGCCGCTCCCGCTGATGCCGTCGATGCTCGGGCTCGACCGCATGACGAGCGTGCCCGTGCAGGCGACGGCGGTGCAGAAGGTCTCGCGCTATTGGGAGGCGCAATGAGGCGTACGGTGCTCGACGACGAGGAAGGGAGCATCCTCCCGCTGGTCCTCGGCTACGCGGTGCTCGCGATCGCGCTGGTCCTCGTGTGCGCGAACGCCACCGCCCTCTACCTGGCCCAGAAGCGCCTGGACGCGCTCGCCGATGCGGCGGCGCTCGCCGCATCGGACGGCTTCACCCTGACGCTGGAGGGCGACGCGCCACGCGCGGAGCTCGACGACGAGCGGATCCGCACCCAGGCGCAGGCGATCGTCGACGCCGCACCGGGCGACCCCGCGCTCGTGGCGGCCACGACGAACGACGGCGTCTCGGTCACCGTCACGGTGACGTCCGCTTGGAGTCCAGCCGTGCTCGCGCCGTTCGTCCCCGACGGCGTCGCTCTGCGCTCGACCGCGACGAGCCGCAACGCGCTCGACTGAACGCTTACGCCTCGGACGAGCCCGTGTCGCAGTCCGGCGAGCGGCGCAGGGCAAGCACCGTGAGGTCGTCGTCGGGGTCGCCGGCCGCCGCGCGCTCGACGACGGCCTCGACGACCTCGGTCGCCGTCGCGTCGCGCGACAGCGCGGCCCAGACCGCGGCGAGCTCGTCGATGGATCCTCCGACCGCGTCGAGCACGCCGTCGCTGACCACCAGCAGCATGTCGCCGGGATCGAGCCTGTCGTGCGCGGCGAAGCGCGGCTCATCCGGCGCGACTCCCAGGGGGAAGCCGTTCGCCTCGAGCCGCCGCACGGCGCCTTTGCGCGTCAGCACCGCCGAGAGCCCGTGTCCCGCATCGACGTAGGTGACATCGCCGGTGGGAGCGTGGACGAAGGAGCGGAAGACCGTCACGAAGGCTCCCGCGTTGTCGAGGTCGCGCGTCATGCCGCGCTCGGCCTCGACGAGCGGCTGCACGACGTCCTCCCCGCCGCCGTGCGCGCGCAGCAGCGACCGGGTGGTGGCCGCGAGGATCGCGGCGCCCGTGCCCTTGCCCATCACGTCCGCCAGCGTCAGCACGACGCCGTGGTCGATCGTGTACCAGTCGTAGAAGTCGCCGCCCACGCTTCCGGCGGGGACGAACCTCGCCGCCAGGTCGTAGCCGGGAACGTGCGGCGAGTCGGTGGGCAGCAGTCCCGCCTGCACCTGCGCGGCGCGGCGCAGCTCCCGGCGCTCGGCCGTGACGTCCCGCAGCACCGTGATGATCCCGCTCGCGGGTTCCGGCAGGCGAGCAGCGGTGAAGGTGACGATCCGCTCGTCGCTCACCCCCGCCGGCTGCACGAGAAGGTCGACCCCGACGGTCTTGCCCGCGGGGAGCGCGGCGGCGAGGGAGGCGGCATCGCCGTCGAGCGGGGCGCCGTCCATGGTGCGGACCCCGGCCAGGTCGTTGGTCGTCGAGAGATGCAGCGATCCGCCGCGAAGGGCGGGGTGGTCGGGGCCGAGAAGCAGGGCGTCGGCCGCGCGATTGCGCAGGATCACCTGGCCGTCGGGATCGACGACGCGCACGCCCTCCGACATGTTCTCGATGATCGTCTCGAGCAGTGTCGACTGCTCCTCGGCCTGCCGCCGGGCCTTCCCCAGTTCTTCGAGCAGCAGCTCGCGCTGGTCGCGCTCCGCCGCGAGAGCGAGGCCGATCACGATCGCCATCGCGATGTAGAGATGAGCCACCGCGATCTGCGCCGATGGCTCTGTCATGCTCGCGAACGGTCCTCCGCCTCCGAGGAGCGTGACGAGGATGACGGCCGTCGCGACGAGCACTCCCTGCAGCATCACGAACACCGTGGGCAGTCGTGCGCCCGACCAGCAGGCGAGCGCGAGCAGCGGGAACACGAGGTTCAGGTGGCCGAACTCCATGAACCAGACCCAGTGGATCGCGGGGCTCAGCAGGAGGAGCGCGTACCACTCGATCGGATGCGCCCGCACCTCCAGGTGCGACGACGAGAGGCCTCGGACACCGCCTCCCGACCGCTGCCGCCGAACGAAGTCGATGACCGTGAAGCCGAGCGGCACGCCGACGATGATGCTCACGGCGTTGCGCACCCACCACAGGAGCGCGATGTTCCAGTCCCAGCCGCCGCCGGCCAGAAGGGATCCGGCCTCCAGCAGCGGCGCCGACACGAACGGGCCCGCCAGCGCGGCGCCGATGAACGTCCACAGCTCGCCTCGGGTCTGGATGCGAGCGCCGCGCGCTGACCAGATGCGCGGGCAGCCGACGCGGAGGATCATCGCGCACACGAGAGCCTGCAGTGCGGCGGCGATACCGCCCGCGACGGCAGTCACGACGCTGCCGCCGGTCGCCAGCACGAGCACGGTGGAGATCGCTGCGATGAGCGCGTAATCGAGCAGCGGCCACGGACGGTTCGCTCGCGCGACGATCCAGAGCAACGAGATCCCCGCGGCCGGCATCACGACACCGATCCCGGTGTCGGCGAGGACGGCCTGTCGCGCGAGGGCGAGCGCGAGCGCGTAGAGCACCGCGTACGCCGTGATCGTCAGCGCGTCGTACGCCCCGAAGCGACTCTTGAGCGCGACCGCGCGCTGCGGCACGGCGATGGTTGTCGTCACCCGGACCTCCGTCGGTTTCCCCCTGCCGCTGATTCCCAGCGCAACCGTTCTCCCGAGAGTAGCGACTCTGCGGGCCGCCACAGATGAACGGGCATCGGTCGCTCCGCTCCGCTTCGAGCTCAGCGGCTCGACACGAACCGCGGCACCCAGCGCACGAACGCCAGCGCACCCAGCAGGCCGACCACGCCGACGCCTCCCGCCGCGACCGAGAGCGACGCCACCGCGGTGAGACCCGAGACCACCAGAGGGCTCAGCGCGCCGCCCGCATCGGTGATCGTGCGCCAGGCACCGAGGAACGCCGCCGGGTTGTCCTTCGGGGCGACGTCGGCGCCGAGGGTCAGCAGGATGCCGCTCGACAGTCCGTTCCCCACGCCGATCACGACCGCGAACACGCCGAACCACATCGCGGCCGAGGAGACGTCGTGCGTGAACGCCAGCGCGATCATCGCCCCGCCCATCAGGATGAGCGACGGCACGGCCGCCCACAGCCGGCCGAAGCGATCCATCACCTGGCCGCTGGCGTAGAACAGCGCGAACTCGAGGGCCCCGGCGATGCCGACCACGAGCGCGATGGACGACGAGTCCAGGCCGATCGACAGGCCCCACAGGGGCAGGAGCGCCGGACGCGACGCGCGCACGAACGACAGAGACGCCGCCGCGACGCCGAGGCGCGACAGCACGCGGGTGTTGCGCCGGATGGTGCCGAACATGCCGAGTCGCTCGCGCGTCGGGATCGAGCCGGTCACGGCCTCGCCCGTGTCCTCGGGCTCGACCGCCCGGACGGCCGCGTCCGCCGATGCATCGGCCGACGCGGCGGCGGCGCGCGCGGCCTTCTCCTCCGGATCCGGGCCGAACGTCACCAGCAGGCCCACGACGACGAGACACGCGCCGAAGAACCAGATGCTCGCCTGCTCCTGCCCGAAGATCCCCAGCAGCGCGGCCGACACGAACGGGCCCGTGAACGCGCCGAGGCGGAACGAGCCGCCGAGCAGCGACAGCGAGCGCGCGCGGTAGGCGAGCGGCACGCGAGTGGTCATGAAGGTGTGCCGCGCGAGCGCGAACGCCGCCGCGCACAGGCCGATCAGGAACACCGAGAGCATCAGCACGCCGAGGTGCCGCGACAGCAGCATGCCGGCGATGCCGACCAGCGACACGGCGGCCGCGGCGGCCATCGTGTACCGCTCGCCGAGCCGGGACACGAGCCACCCGGCCGGCAGGTTGCCGCACAGCTGGCCGACGACGATCATCGCCGTCACGAGCGCGGCGGTGGCGAGGTCGGCGCCGTACTCGCGCGAGATGATCGGCAGCAGCGGCAGGATCGCGCCCTGTCCGAGCGAGTAGATCGCCGTGGGTCCGTAGATCATGGGCGCGTACCGGCGGATCGCCTCCGCGGCCGTGCCCGATCCGCGGTCGCCTGCTTCGGATCCGTCGCTCGCCACCGTCTCCACGCTACCCGGGCCGCGTCGCGCCTCGGCCCGCGCGGCGCCGGGCCGGGCCGCGATAGGCTGGGGCGTCATGCTTGATTACGATCCTTCCGCCGAGATCCAGGCGCTGCGCACCACGTTCGCGAACATCCGAGAGGTGGTCGACGTCGACTCGCTGCGCACCGAGATCGCGCGCCTCGAGGAGGAGGCCGCCGCCCCCGGGCTGTGGGACGACGCCGCCAACGCGCAGAAGGTCACGAGCGCGCTCAGCCACGCGCAGGCCTCGCTCACGCGCGTCGAGGGCGTCGAGCGCCGCCTCGACGACCTCGAGGTGCTCGTGGAGCTCGCCAACGAGATGGGCGACGAGGACTCGGTCGCCGAGGCGCAGAAGGAGATCGCCGACCTCGAGAAGGTCATCGGCGACCTCGAGGTCAAGACGCTGCTGGACGGCGAGTACGACGACCGCTCGGCCGTCGTCACGATCCGCTCGGGCGCCGGCGGTGACGACGCCACCGACTTCGCCGAGATGCTCATGCGCATGTACCTGCGCTGGGCGGAGCGCAACAAGTACCCCGTGAAGGTGCTCGACACCTCCTATGCGGAGGGTGCCGGCATCAAGTCGACGACGTTCGAGGTCGATGCCCCGTACGCGTACGGCATCCTGTCGGTCGAGGCCGGCACGCACCGCCTCGCGCGCATCAGCCCGTTCGGCTCGGCCGACAAGCGGCAGACGAGCTTCGCGGCCGTCGAGGTCATCCCCGTCATGGAGGAGGCCGTCGAGGTCGAGATCCCCGAGAACGACCTGCGCGTCGACGTGTTCCGCTCGTCGGGCCCCGGTGGTCAGTCGGTCAACACGACGGACTCGGCCGTGCGCCTGACCCACCTTCCGACCGGCATCGTCGTGTCGATGCAGAACGAGAAGTCGCAGATCCAGAACCGCGCCGCCGCCATGCGCGTGCTGCAGACCCGACTCCTGCTGCTGCAGAAGGAGGAGGAGGCCGCCAAGAAGAAGGAGCTCGCCGGCACGATCACGGCGAGCTGGGGCGACCAGATGCGCTCCTACTTCCTCTACGGCCAGCAGCTCGTGAAGGATCTGCGCACCGGCCACGAGTCGGGCAACCCCGCGACGGTGTTCGACGGAGACCTCGAGGGCTTCATCAACGCCGGCATCCGCTGGCGCAAGCGCAAGACCGACGACTCGGATCATCGATGAGCTGGCCCGACGACGACGCCCTGTCCTGGGAGGGTGACGAGGATCTGCGATCCTCGGCGTCCCAGGAGAAGTCCCGGTCTTGGCGGCGCGGCCGGCGCAAGGTCGGCCGGGGGAGCGAAGACGTCCTGAGCGCGGATCCCGCCGCGGACGCCGAGATCGAGGCGCCCGAGCCGGAGGCGGACGCGGAGGCGGAGCCGGAGCCCATGGGCAACGCCGCGCTCATCGGCGTCGGCGTGCTCGCGGGCATCTACACGCTGTACGCCGTCGGCTGGGCGCTCGGCTCCTTCCGCCTGCGCGACGTGCAGACGGCCGGCGGCGGCGTCGCCGACGTGATGTTCCAGGCCGCCATGTGGCTCGGCATCCTGTCGCCGGTGATCTGGTTCTTCGTCACGATGCACGTCACGCGCCGGGCGCCGCGCTGGCAGCGCTTCGTCGGGCTCGCGATCGGCATCGTGCTGCTCGTGCCCTGGCCCTTCGTGATGATGGGGGCGATCGGACGATGACCGGCACCGAGACGCGGCGCGCGGCGTCGTCCTGGGCGGTCTGGGTGATCGCCGGGGCCTTCGCCCTGCTGTTCGCGTACGCCGTCTGGAGCGCCGTGAACTACCTCGTCGCGTGGGTGCAGGCCGCCGGTGCGGCGGGACAGTCGCTGAGCGCCATGGGATGGGCGGCGTGGATCCTCGCGATCGTGCTGCCGATTCTGCTCTTCGGCGTCGCCCTCGGGCTCGGCCGCCGCCGCGGCAAGCTCACGTTGACGCTGTTCCTGCTGACGGCGCTGTCGCTCGTGGCGGTGTTCTGGCTCAACGTCATGGCCTACACGACGATCGTGCCGATCATCGCCTGACGGCGACCCGTTGGCGTCCGGACGGATCCTGCCGCTCCGGTAGGCTGGCACAATCGCGCTCCGATGGCGTGGCGCGACGGACACACCCCACCCGCGCGTAACCCCACCGCGCACGCCTCGAAGGATCCGCCCTTGCCGAAGCCGATCGTCGTCATCGCCGAAGAACTCTCTCCCGCAACGATCGAGGCTCTCGGTCCCGATTTCGAGATCCGCACGGTGGACGGAACCGACCGCCCCGCGCTGTTCGACGCGCTGGCGGAGGCGAACGCGGTGCTGATCCGCTCGGCCACCCGCATGGACGAGGAGGCGCTCGCACATGCGCCGCAGCTGAAGGTCATCGCCCGCGCGGGCGTGGGCCTCGACAACGTCGACATCAAGGCCGCCACGACGGCCGGCGTCATGGTCGTCAACGCACCGACCTCCAACATCGTCTCGGCCGCCGAGCTGACGTGCGGCCACATCCTGAGCCTCGCGCGTCACATCCCGCCGGCCTCCACGGCGCTCGCGGGCGGCGAGTGGAAGCGCAGCAAGTACACCGGCACCGAGCTGTTCGAGAAGACCCTCGCCGTGGTCGGCCTCGGCCGCATCGGCGCGCTCGTCGCCGCGCGCATGCAGGCGTTCGGGATGCGCGTGATCGCGTACGACCCCTACGTCACCCCCCAGCGCGCGCAGCAGCTCGGCGTCGAGCTGGGCACGCTCGACGAGGTGCTCGAGCAGGCCGACTTCCTCACGATCCACATGCCGAAGACGCCCGAGACGACCGGCATGATCTCCAGCGCCCAGCTGAAGCGGATGAAGCCCACCGCGTACGTCGTCAACGTCGCGCGCGGCGGCCTGATCGACGAGGCCGCGCTCGCCCAGGCCCTCAAGGACGGCGAGATCGCCGGCGCGGGCCTCGACGTCTTCACGAGCGAGCCGCCCACCGACACCAGCCTCACCGGCCTGCCGAACGTCGTGGCGACGCCGCACCTCGGGGCGTCCACCGAGGAGGCGCAGGAGAAGGCCGGTGTGTCCGTCGCGAAGTCGGTCAAGCTCGCCCTCGAGGGCGACCTGGTGCCCGACGCCGTCAACGTCGCGGGCGGCGTGATCGACCCGTTCGTGCGCCCCGGCATCGCGCTCGTCGAGAAGCTCGGCCAGATCTTCAGCGGCCTCGCCCGCAGCGCCGTCACGAGCCTCGACCTCGAGGTGCGCGGCGAGCTCGCCGCGTACGACGTCAGCGTCTACCGCCTCGCCGCGCTCAAGGGCATCCTGACGAACGTCATCAGCGAGAACGTCTCGTACGTGAACGCGCCGCTGTTCGCCGAGCAGCGCGGCATCGAGACGCGCATGACGGTCGAGACCGAGAGCCCCGAGTACCGCAACGTGACCACCCTGCGCGGCACGCTCGCCGACGGCAGCGTGCTGAGCGTGTCGGGCACGCTCGCCGGTACGCGCATGGTGCAGAAGATCGTCGGCATCAACGGCTACGAGATCGAGGTGCCGATCGAGAAGCACCACGTGGTGCTGATCTACAAGGACGCGCCCGGCATCGTCGCGATCTACGGCGCGAAGTTCGGCGCGGCGGGTATCAACATCGAGGGCATGCAGGTCGCGCGCGAGCAGGCGGGCCTGGCGCTCAGCATCGTCACGGTCGACCAGCGCGTTCCCGACGAGGTGCTCGCCGAGATCGGCCGCGACATCGACGCGCCGGTCATCACGCAGATCGAGATCACCGCGGAGTGATCGTGGGCGCCCCCGGCCTGACGAGCCTCGCGCTGCGGGCCGGGGAGCGCTTCGACTACGGCGACGTGATCCTCGTCGCCCAGCCGCCGCGCACGCCGGATGACCCGCGGGTCTGGGCGGAGACGGTGTTCTCCGCCGCATCGCTGCCGTTCGCGGTGCGCGCCCTGTTCGGCGTGCGGATGGCGCTCGCGCCGCTGCTGGGGCTGCGTCCGGCGCCGAAGGGCGTGTTCGACGTGCGCCAGGTCGTCGGCCAGGAGGCGCTGATGGCCTTCGACGACGCTCACCTCGAGTTCCGGTGCGCGGTCGCCGTGGATCCGGTCATGCGCGTCGTGCGGATGACGACGATCGTGCGCCTGCACAACTGGCGGGGGCGGCTGTACTTCGCCCCGGTGGGCATCCTGCACCCCTGGATCGTGCACGCCATGCTGCGGCGCTGCCGCCGCGTGCTCGCCGCTCGCGCGGCGCGCTGAGCTCCGTCGTCAGTCCGCGACGGCGGACTGGACGAGCCGGATGAGTCCCGCCAGCGCCTCGCCGCGGGGGACAGGACCCGGCAGATCGTTCATGAGCGCCGAATTGACGTAGATGCCGTCGCTCACGAGCATCACGAGATCCAGCGCGACGTCGTCGCGCACGTGCGGCCGCAGCGCCTCGGCCCAGCCGGCGCGCACGGCCGCCAGCTCGGCCGACGCGGTGCCGTTGCCGCCGTGCGCGAGCCTGCTCACCGCGTTGATCGCGCGGTCGACGGGGAGGCCCACGTCGCCCGACGTCGCCAGGAAGGAGGCGAGGGGACCCTCGGGGGCGCGCTGCAGCTCCTCGACGTTCTCGGCGGCGAGGGCGCGCAGGCGCTCGAACAGGCCCTGCTCCAGCGCCTCGCGGGATCCGAAGTGGTACAGCAGTCCGCCCTTGGAGACGCCCGCCTCCCGGGCGACGCTCTCCAGCGTCGCGGCGCGCTCGCCCTCGCGGATGAGCAGCTGCTCGAACGCGTCGAGGACCTTCTCGCGGGCGTGCGGCGGGCGGGTCATGCCGTCCACCCTCTCATGCCCAGGGAATGCCGAGCGGCGCGCATTACTGTACCGTCGGGACGGTATAGAAAAAGGGAGCCACTCGGATGACGATCACGACGTCGACGGAGCAGATCGCGGATCAGCGGGCGGGCTGGCGCGCCTGGGTGGCGCTCGCGGTGCTCATGCTGCCCGTGCTGCTGGTCTCGGTGGACAACACGATCCTGAACTTCGCGCTGCCCGCCATCGCGCGCGATCTGGAGCCCTCCAGCGCCGAGCAGCTGTGGATCATCGACGCGTACTCGCTCGTGCTCGCGGGGCTGCTCGTGACCATGGGGTCGCTCGGCGACCGTCTCGGCCGTCGCCGCATGCTGCTGTGGGGCGCCGTGGGGTTCACCGCCGTGTCGGTGCTCGCGGTGTTCGCGCCCACGGCCGGGTGGCTCATCGCCGCGCGCGCCGCGATGGGGCTGTTCGGCGCGTCGCTCATGCCGTCGACCATGTCGCTCCTGCGCGGGATCTTCCCGAACCGCGATCAGCGGCGCATCGCGATCGCGATCTGGGCGGGCATGTTCTCGGCCGGTGCCGCGCTCGGTCCGATCGTCGGCGGGTTCCTGATCGAGAACCTGCCGTGGCAGAGCGTGTTCCTCCTGGCCGTGCCCGTGCTGACGCTGCTGCTGATCCTCGCGCCGATCTTCGTCCGCGAGAGCCGCGATCCGCATCCGGGTCCCGTGGACGCGGCGAGCATCGTGCTGTCGATGCTCGCGCTCGCGCCCGTCGCCTACGGCATCAAGGAGGTCGCGGTGCACGGCTGGGTCGGCGTCGTGCCCATCGCGATCGGCGCGCTGTTCGGCTGGCTGTTCGTGCGCCGCCAGCTGCGGATGCCCACGCCGATGCTCGACATGTCGCTGTTCGGACGCGCGGCCTTCAGCGGCTCGCTGCTCGTGAACCTCTGCAGCGTGATCGCGCTCGTGGGCTTCCTCTACTTCGTCTCGCAGCACCTGCAGCTGATCGTCGGCCTCAGCCCCATGGCGGCCGGGTTCGCGCTGGTCCCCGGGATGGCGCTGTCGATCCTCGGCGGCCTGGCCGTGACGCCCATCGCGCGGCGGTTCTCGGCGGCGATCGTGGTGCCGTCGTGCCTGTCGCTCGCGATCGTGGGGTACCTCGTGGTCGCCGCCGCGGGCGGTCACGACCTGTGGCTGCTCGTCATCGCGTTCGCGCTGCTGGGGGCGGGCATCGGGGCCGCCGAGACCGTCTCGGGCGAGCTGATCCTCGCGAACGCGCCCGCGGCGAAGGCCGGGGCGGCGAGCGCCGTGTCCGAGACCGCGTACGAGCTCGGCGCGGTGCTGGGCACGTCGATCCTGGGCGGCATCCTGACCGCGTCGTACCGCTCGTCGCTCACGATCCCGGCGAGCGTGCCGGACCCCCTCGCGGCGCATGCGCGCGAGACGCTGGCGGGCGCGATGAACGCCGCCGACGAGCTCGGCGGACAGGTCGGGGGAGCGCTGCGGGACGCCGCGGCCCAGGCCTTCGACGGCGGCGTGACGGTCACGTCGCTGATCGGCGCGGCGCTCGTCGTGCTCGCCGCGCTCATCGGCGCCAGTACGCTGGGAAGACGCCGGAAGACCGTCGCGGGCTGAGTCGCCTCGCGTCGGCGGAGCGAGAAGGAGAGCGATGTCGCGCGTTGTGAAGCTGGCGGTCATCCCCGGCGACGGGATCGGCCCCGAGGTGATCGCCGAGGCGGAGAAGGTGCTCGACGCCGTCACCGCCGGATCCGACGTCACGTTCGACAAGAGGCGGTTCTCGCTCGGCGCCGGTCGCTATCTCGAGACCGGCGACACGCTCACGGACGACGACCTCGAGGCGATCAAGGCCCACGACGCGATCCTGCTCGGCGCGGTCGGCGGCGTCCCCGGCGACCCGCGGCTGAAGGACGCCAACATCGAGCGCGGCCTGCTGCTGAAGCTGCGCTTCGAGCTCGACCACTACGTGAACCTGCGCCCCTCGAAGCTCTACGCGGGACAGCCCGGGCCGCTCGCCGCGCCCGGTGAGATCGACTTCGTCGTCGTGCGCGAGGGCACGGAGGGGCCGTACGTCGGCAACGGCGGCTCCATCCGGCGCGGCACGCCGCACGAAGTCGCGAACGAGACGAGCGTCAACACCGCCTACGGCGTCGAGCGCGTGGTGCGCTACGCGTTCGAGCTGGCCGAGCGCCGCTCGAAGCGCCTCACGCTCGTGCACAAGACGAACGTGCTCGTCAACGCGGGCGCCCTGTGGCAGCGCACGGTCCAGGAGGTGGCGATTGGCCATCCGGACGTCGCCGTAGACTATCTGCACGTCGACGCGGCCACCATCTTCCTGGTCACGAACCCCGGCCGCTTCGACGTGATCGTCACCGACAACCTCTTCGGCGACATCCTCACCGACCTGGCCGGCGCCGTCACCGGTGGCATCGGCCTCGCCGCCTCGGGAAACATCAACCCCAGCGGCGCCTTCCCGTCGATGTTCGAGCCCGTGCACGGATCGGCGCCCGACATCGCCGGAACCGGCAAAGCCGACCCGACGGCCGCCATCGGCTCCATCGCCCTGCTGCTCGACCACCTCGGGCTGCGTGAGGAGGCGGATCGCGTCACGCGCGCGATCGAGGACGACATCGACTCCCGGGGCCCCGAGCCCCGCACCACGACGCAGGTGGGCGACGCGATCGCCGCACGCCTGCAGGCGTAACCTGGGCGCACGCGCCCGAGACAGGACCACCGACATGACCGACACCCTCGCCCAGACCGACGCGCTCGCCCCGCTCGAGTTCGCCGTCACCAAGAATCTTGCGGCGAAGTCGCCGTCCGAGCGTGCGCAGCTGCTCGAGAACCCCGGCTTCGGCACCGTCTTCACCGACCACATGGTCGACGTGTGCTGGTCGGCGAAGGGCGGCTGGCACCGCCCCCGCGTCCAGCCCTACGGGCCCATCAGCCTCGACCCGGCCGCGGCCGTGCTGCACTACGGCCAGGAGATCTTCGAGGGCATCAAGGCCTACCGCCACGCGGACGGCGGCATCTACACGTTCCGTCCCGAGCAGAACGCGCAGCGCCTGCAGCGCAGCGCGCGCCGCCTCGCGCTGCCCGAGCTGCCGACCGAGTACTTCCTGCAGTCGCTGCGCGAGCTGATCGCGGTCGACGGCGACTGGGTGCCCTCGGGCGACGACCAGACGCTGTACCTGCGTCCGTTCATGTTCGCCAAGGAGGCCTTCCTCGGCGTGCGTCCCGCGCACAAGGTCGCCTACTACGTGATCGCGAGCCCCGCCGGCTCGTACTTCAAGAACGGCATCCAGCCCGTCAAGATCTGGCTGTCCGAGCGCTACCAGCGGGCCGCGAAGGGCGGCACGGGAGCCGCGAAGACCGGCGGCAACTACGCCGCGAGCCTGCTGCCGCAGGCCGAGGCGTACGAGAACGGCTGCGACCAGGTCGTGTTCCTCGACGCCGACGGCAACATCGAGGAGCTCGGCGGGATGAACATCCTGTTCGTGAAGAAGGACGGCACGATCGTCACGCCCGACTCCGAGACGATCCTCGACGGCATCACGCGCAACTCCCTCCTGCAGCTCGCGCGCGACCGCGGCCTCACGGTCGAGCAGCGCCCCGTGTCGCTGACCGAGTGGCGCGAGGGCGTCGCATCCGGCGACTTCACCGAGGTGTTCGCGTGCGGCACCGCGGCCGTGATCACCCCGATCGGAGCGCTCAAGGCCGCCGGCTTCGAGGACGCCCAGCCGATCGGCGAACTCGCGCTGTCGCTGCGTGAGGAGCTCACGGACATCCAGTACGGCCGCCGCGAGGACAGGCACGGCTGGCTGCACCGGCTCGACGCCTGAGCGGTGTCGTTAGGCTGAGCGGGTGAAGATCGCCCGGTTCAGCCACAACGACACCATCCGCTACGGGATCCTCGACGAGGCCGATCTGGTCGTCCTGGCGGGCGATCCGATGTTCGCGGGGTTCGAGACCACGGGGGAGCGCGTGCCGCTCGCCGATGCCGCGCTGCTGGCCCCCGTGATCCCGCGATCCAAGGTCGTGTGCGTGGGGCGCAATTACCGCGACCACGCGGCGGAGCTCGGCAACGAGGTGCCCAAGCAGCCCATGCTGTTCTTCAAGCCGAACACGTCGGTGATCGGGCCCGGTGACACGATCGTGCGACCCCCGCAGACGAAGGACACGCAGTGGGAGGGTGAGCTCGCGCTCGTGATCGGCCGCATCGCGAAGAACGTCACGGCCGAGAACGCGCTCTCCTACGTGTTCGGCTACACGGTCGCGAACGACGTCACGGCGCGCGACCTGCAGAAGCCGGACGGGCAGTGGGCGCGCGCGAAGGGCTTCGACACGTTCTGCCCGCTCGGGCCCGCGATCGAGACCGACTTCGACGTGTCGCAGGGCGAGGTCATCACGCGGCTGAACGGCGAGGTGAAGCAGCAGGCGCCGTTCACGGACATGATCTTCGACATCCCGTCCCTGATCGAGTACGCGTCGGCGGCCTTCACGCTGCTGCCGGGTGACGTGCTGCTGACCGGCACGCCGGCCGGCGTCGGGCCGTTCCAGGCCGGCGACACGATCGAGGTCGAGATCCCCGGCCTCGGGATCCTGCGCAACACCGCCCGCGACGCGCTGACGTCGTGACCACCGTCCCTGTCGCCCAGGAGCTCGCGCGGATCCAGGGCCGGACGGTCCGGGTCCTGGCGGCGGGTCAGGTGCTCGGCGGCGTGTCCTTCGGCGCGACGGTGTCGCTCGGCGCGCTGCTCGCGGCCGACGTGTCGGGGCAGGAGTCGCTCTCCGGCTTCGCGACGGCGGCCGTCACGCTCGGCGCCGCGCTGTGCGCCATCCCGCTCGCGCGCCTGGCCGGGGCCCGCGGGCGGCGCTTCGCCCTGACGCTCGGCAACGTGTTCGCTCTCATCGGGATCGCGATCGTGATCACCTCCGCGGGGCTGCGCGCGTTCCCGCTGCTGCTGGTCGGCGTGATCCTGATCGGCATGGGAAACGCCGGGAACCTGCAGTCGCGCTTCGCCGCGACCGACCTCGCGACGCCGCAGCGCCGCGGACGCGACCTCGGCACGGTGGTCTGGGCGACGACCGTCGGGGGAGTGCTCGGACCGCTCATGATCACGCCCGGCGAGGTGCTCGGCGCGGTCGTCGGGATGCCGCCGCTCACGGGCGCGTACCTGTTCTCGATCGTCGCGCAGCTCGCGGCCCTGGCGCTCTACGTCGTCGCGCTGCGGCCGGATCCGCTCGTGCTCGCCCAGCGGATCGCCCGCTCGTCCGGTCCCGCCGGGCCGGTGGTGGAGGCCGACCGGCCCGTCGCCGCCCGGTACGCCGTGCTCGCGGTCGCCGCCTCGCACGTCGTGATGGCGTCCGTGATGGCGATGACGCCGATCCACCTGTCGCACATCGCGCACGGCGGCGCGCACGCCGGGCACGGCTCCGACACGACCGAGATCACCCTCCTCGTCGGCACCACGATCGCGCTGCACGTGCTCGGGATGTACGGCGCATCGCCGCTGTTCGGCTGGCTGGCGGATCGGATGGGCCGGGTCGCGACGATCCTGCTGGGCTTCGGGATCCTCGTGCTCGCGCTCGGCACGCTCACCATCTGGCCCGACGAACAGCCCGCGGTGGTCGTCGGGCTGTTGCTGCTCGGGCTCGGCTGGAGCGCCGGCACGGTCGCCGGATCCGCCCTGCTGACGGAGAGCACGCCCATCAGCCGGCGACCGCGCCGGCAGGGACTCAGCGACACCACGATGACGGCCTCGGCGGCCGTCGGCGCCGTGCTCGCGGGCGTGGTGCTCGACACCCTCGGCTACGGTGCCCTCGCGCTCATCGCACTGGGCGTCGTGGCGGTCACGGCGCTGCTGTCGCCGCTCGGTCGCCGCTGATCTCGGGCGCGGCGTCGCTCGTCCGTGCCCGCCTCCGTGTCAGCCGCGCAGGGCGCGCACAGCGAGCTCGACGTCCTCGAGGTCGTTGAAGACGTGGAAGCCGAGGCGCACGCGACCGGCGCGTCCGGAGGCGGTGATGCCGGCCCGCACGAGCCGGGCGAGACCGTCGCCGTCCGGATCCGGGGCGGAGACGATCGCGCTGGCGATCGCCGGCTCCGGGAGCGCGAGCAGCTCGCGACAACGCCGCGCGAGGCCGGTGTCGTGCGCGTGGATCGCCCCGGGGTCCGCGCCGGCGAACAGCGCGAGCGACTGCTCGGCGCCGAGGAAGGCCTGCCAAGCGGGGGAGATGTCGAGCCGCGTCGCATCGGTCGCGAGCGGGAGGTCGTGCCCGTAGCAGGAGGTCCACGGATCGGCGCCCGCGTACCAGCCGGCGAACAGCGGCGGGATCTCGCGCGCGAACTCCTCGGAGACCGCGAGGAACGCGACCCCGCGCGGCGCGCACAGCCACTTGTAGGCGTGGCAGACGAGCGCATCGACGGCGTCGGCGGCGACCGGCAGCCAGCCGATCGCCTGCGCGCCGTCGCACAGCGTGCGGGCGCCGTGGCGCCGAGCGGCCGCCGTGATGGCGGGGAGGTCGGCCACGTCGCCGGTCGCGGACTGCACGAGCGAGAAGGCGACGAGCGCGGTGTCCTCGCCCACGGCGTCCGCGAGTTCGGGGAGGGGGACGGCCCGCACCCGCAGGCGCCGCGTCGAGTGCACGAACGGCAGCAGCAGGGAGGAGAAGTCGCCCTCCGGGACGAGCACCTCGGCGCCGTCGGGCAGCGCCGCGGCGATCAGGGCGGCGAAGGGCGAGGTCTGCGAGCCGATCGCGACACGGGAGGCGTCGACGCCGACCAGCTGCGCGAACAGCGCGCGCGACCGCTCGGCCGCGGCGGTGTAGGTCGGGACGTCGACGCGTCCGGCGGCGGCGGACTCCGCGTCCGCGATCAGGGCGTCGCGGGTCGCACGCGGGGGCAGGCCGACGGTGCACGCGGCGAGGTAGCCGGGCCCGCCGAGGAACTCGTCGCGCAGCGCGGCGATCGGGGAGGTGAGGGAGAGGGGGGACATCTCATCCAGCGTCGCGCCGGATGTCTCATTGGTCTACGGCAGGTTTCGAATCAGCTACATGCGCGGACGTTATGGTTGTCGCCATGACGGATACGAGAGACGGCGCCCGCGCCGCCGGGATCGATCTGGATGCGCAGGATCTGCGGCTGATGCGCGCCGTCGCCGACAGCGGCTCGATCACGAGAGCCGCTGCGGCGCTCGGCTACAGCCAGCCCGCCGTGAGCCAGCACATCAAACGGCTCGAGGCCCGCACCGGCGTGCCGCTCGTGGAGCGCATCGGCCGCCGCGCGCGGCTGACCGAGGCCGGCCGCCTGCTCGCCCGCCACGCGCCGGCCGTGGTCAACGCGCTCGAGGCCGCGCAGGAGGATCTCCGGCTGCTGCGCGGCGGCGGCAGCGGCCGCGTGCGAATGGCCGGGTTCCCGTCGGCATCGGCGACCGTGCTGCCACGCCTGATGGCCGAACTCGCTCGCGAGCGCCCCGGTATCGAGCTGCAGTACGTCGAGGCCGAGCCGCCCCAGGCGGTCGAAGCGGTGCGCGAGGGGCGCGCCGACCTCGCCCTGACCTTCAGCTTCCCGGGCGATCGCGAGGACCCTCACGGGGAGAGCGCGCGCGGGCTCACCGTCTCCGTCGTGGGGCAGGATGACGTGCTGCTCGTGCTGCCGGAAGGGCATCCCGCTGCGGAGGGGGACAGCGGGATCGCCGACCTCGCGGACGAGAACTGGATCGGCGGCTGCCCCCGGTGCCGCCGGCACCTTCTCGAGCTGTGCGCCAGGGCGGGGTTCGCGCCGCGGATCACCTTCGAGACCGACAACTTCGTGGCCGTCGAGGGCCTCGTGGCGCAGGGGATCGGCGTCGCCACGCTACCGCGCATGGCCCTCCAGGCGACGCCGCGCCACGACGGCGTGGCCATCCGCGCACTGCCCGGAAGCGAGCGCCGCACGCTGCATCTCGTCGCCGCGCGCGGGGCCGAGCGCGTGCCGTCCGTTCGCGCGGTGCTCGGCGTGCTCGACCGCGTGCTCCCGGACATCCTGCGCCCGGTGCCGGCCGGCCCGCGCAACTAAGCTGGTTCCGATGTCTTCTGCACCCGATCCCCGCACCACGACGGCCACCGGCGCCGACGTGCGCGTGCGCTTCTGCCCTTCGCCCACCGGTCTGCCGCACGTCGGCCTGATCCGCACCGCCCTGTTCAACTGGGGCTACGCACGCCATCACGGCGGCAAGCTCGTGTTCCGCATCGAGGACACGGATGCGGCGCGTGACAGCGAGGAGAGCTATCAGCAGCTGCTGGACGCGCTCCGCTGGCTGCGCATCGACTGGGACGAGGGCGTCGAGGTCGGCGGCCCGCATGCGCCGTATCGCCAGTCGCAGCGCACGGACCTCTACCTCGAGGTGCTCGAGAAGCTCAAGGCGTCGGGTGCGGTGTACGAGAGCTTCTCCAACGCGGAGGAGATCGACGCGCGCAACGAGGCCAACGGCCGCGCCAAGCAGCTCGGCTACGACAACTTCGATCGCGACCTCACCGAGGAGCAGAAGGCCGCGTTCCGCGCCGAGGGGCGTCGGCCCGCCCTGCGCCTGCGCGTGCCGGACGAGGACATCACGTACGTCGACCTGATCCGCGGCGAGGTGACCTTCCCCGCCGGGTCGTTCCCCGACTTCGTGATCGTGCGCCCCAACGGCGCCCCGCTCTACACGTTCGTGAACCCGGTCGACGACGCGCTCATGGGCATCACGCACGTGCTGCGCGGTGAAGACCTCATGCCGTCGACCGCGCGCCAGCTCGTGCTGTACGCCGCGCTCGTCGACGCCGGCGTGACCACGTTCATCCCGCGCTTCGGTCACATGCCGCTCGTCCTCGGCGACGGCACCAAGAAGCTGTCCAAGCGCGACCCGCGCGCCGACCTGTTCCTGCACCGCGATCGCGGCTTCGTGCCCGAGGGCCTGCTCAACTACCTGGCGCTGCTCGGCTGGTCGATCGGCCCCGACCGCGACGTGTTCTCGCTCGACGAGTTCGTGGCGGCGTTCGACATCGCCGACGTCAACCCGAACCCGGCCCGCTTCGATCAGAAGAAGGCCGAGTCGATCAACGGCGACCACATCCGCATGCTCGAGCCCGCTGACTTCGCCGAGCGCATCCTGCCGTACCTGGTCAAGGACGGCGTGGTGGGGGAGAACCCGACCGACGAGCAGCGTGCGCTGATCTCGAAGGCGGCCCCGCTGATCCAGGAGCGCCTGCCGCTGCTCGGCGATGCACCGGGTCTGCTCGGCTTCCTGTTCGCGGAGTACGTCACGTACGACGAGGATGCGCGGGCGGGACTTCCCGAGAACGCGGTCGAGGTGCTGAAGGCGTGCGTCGACGCGCTCGAGGCCCTGCCCGAGGAGAGCTTCGACGCCGCCGCGATCCAGGCTGCGCTGTCGGCCGCCCTGATCGACGGCCTCGGCCTCAAGCCCCGCGTCGCCTACGGTCCGCCGCGCGTGGCGATCACCGGCCGCCGTGTCTCGCCGCCGCTGTTCGAGTCGATGGAGCTGCTCGGCAAGGCCGAGTCGGTGCGCCGTCTCGTCGCCCTGGTAGAGGAGCTGTCGTAGCCGACACGCCATGAGGACGCGTCCGGTTTGGAGGCACCAGCGCCGTCGGGTAGGCTAGACCCTCGGTACGGCTTCGGTCGGACGCCCTTGGGGTATGGTGTAATTGGCAACACGGCTGATTCTGGTTCAGTTGTTCTTGGTTCGAGTCCAGGTACCCCAGCTTCAAGAAAACCCCCGCTCCGGCGGGGGTTTTCTCGTGTGCGATGTGGTGATGCTCACGCGGCGAGAAGCGACGCACCGGCAACCGGCGCCGGCGCCTCATCGTCGGGATCGAGCCAGACGGCGAGCACGCCGGAGAAGACGACGGCCGCGATCGACACGAGGATCGCGACCACGATCAGGACCGCCATGGCGGTCGAGCGACTCGGGTGGCTCATGCGGTCTCCTCTATGTCCAGGTGTCGTGCCTGCAGTGAGGCTATCCGCGAGGAGCCGTCGAGGGTCGCAGCTCTCGGGCGTCCACGGCCAGGTGCCGCCGCCGACGGTGGAATCGAACGGCGTGAGGCCATTCGGTGAACGGGGCTCACGGTGAGTGTGGTCCGTCCTATCGTGACGGGAAGGTCGACTCGGGTCATGCTCTCGAAGCGTGGTCCGCCGGCCCGTCAGCGGTTCCCGCACGCGGGGATGTTCATGCTCGAGTTCTCGAAGGAGACATGCGTTCGCCATCCCCTGCGCGTCGGCCTCACGGCGCGCTACGCACGAAGGTCGTGAGACGGGGCGCCTCGGTCGGAGCTGTCGGAGCACTGGTCGCCGCACTCGCGATGTCGACCGGCAGCGCGCTGCCCGCTGCTGCCGGCCCATCCGAGTGGCAGGACGAGGTGCTGGGCACCGGCGAGACCGACCTCGTTCCCGAGGTCGTCGCCGGCGTGTCCGGTGACGTCGCGAACGCGACCGCGCTCGTCGCCGAAGGCACCGGTTCGGCGACACTCACCTGGGACGGGGAAGGACACGCGCCGCACGTGATCCTCGACTACGGTCCGATCGTCGGCGGCCTCCCGTACTTCACCGCGGAATCGACCTCCGGCACGGTCGGCATACAGATGGCGTACAGCGAGAGCCTGAGGTACGTCATCCGGAAGTACGAATCGCGCCTCGTGAAGCCGGCCGCCGCCGGCGACGACACGGTGCACCCCACGAGCACCTCTCACCTCAGCCCGGGGCAGTCCCTGGTGATCGGCTCGGGCGACGACCAGGAGACGGTCGAGATCGTCTCCGTCGGACTCGCGGCCCAGACCTCGACGGCGATCGCGCCGATCGCCGCGGGCGCCACGCACGTCGAGGTGACGGACACCGAGGACTTCTCCGTGGGGTCGGAGCTGCTGATCGGAACCGGTGCTGCGCTGCAGTCCGCGACGGTGACCGAGGTGGGGCGTCCCTCCAGCAGGACGACCCTCGCCGTCGCCGCGGCCGCAGGCGACACGAACATCAAGCTCGGTTCGGGATCCCGGTGGCAGGCCGGCGACGTCCTCGCCGTGAACGGCGAATCGGTCACGGTGACGAGCGTCGGCACGCAGGGGCCGGCGGGCTCGGACCTCGGAATCACGCCGCTGAGGGCGGCGCAGCCGGCGGGCGCGCCCGTCGTGTTCGACGGCACCGGAGTGTCCTTCGCTCCCGCGGTGACGGAGGCGTTCCCGGCGGGGACCACCGTCCGCACTCCTCGCAGCGGTGTGGAAGTCGAACCGCTCGGGAGGTCCCACCCTGCGGACGCCCCGGTGTCCAGCACGCCCGGCGTCGCGGCCGGTGACGATGCGGGTTTTCTCGGCGCCGGCGTGGGATCGCCGCGGAACAGCGTCTTCGAGGTGACGGGCGCCGGCACCTACATCACGCCCGCGAACGCACTCCAAGGAGGCATCCGCTTCCACGCGGTGACGCTCACGACCCCGGGCACCGTCACCATCTCGAAGGTCGGGGTTGAATCGAAGTTCCCGAACTATGCCGCCGACGACTATCGGGGATGGTTCCTCTCCAGCGATGAGACGCTGAACGACATCTGGTACACCGGGGCCTATACGGTCGACACCAACATGGTTCCGGCGGGCGCCCAGAACAGCAGCACCTTCCCGGTGATCCTCGACGGTGCCAAGCGCGACCGCCGCATCTGGGCCGGCGACCTGTTCAACGCGGGGCGCTCGACGTACACCGCGTTCGGATACGGGGCGCAGGGATCCGACTACGTCAGCAACTCGATCGATGTCCTCGGCGCGCGCCAAGCGACGGACGGATCGGTGCCGGGCGAGTCCGCGAACTGGACGAGCACGCCGCCGACGGCGGATTTCTACTCCACCGCCTACTCCCTCTATTTCCCGATCGGCGTCGTCGACTACTTCCGGTACTCGGGCGATCTGACGTTCGGCATCGAGCAGTACGACCGCCTGAAGGCGCAAATGGACTACAACCGGAGCCAGGCGAACCCCGATGGCCTGATCGTGACGACGGACGCCGACGGGCGGGACTGGGACTTCTACGACGGCGGACGAGCAGGCACCGTCACCGCGACCAACGTGCTGTACTACCGTGCCTTGACCGAGGCGGCCTGGCTGGCCCGTCACCTGATCGAGAACGACCCGGACGATCCCGCAGCGGCGACCTGGGCGGCCGACAAGGCGGCGTGGGAGTCGCGGGCGGCACAGGTCAAGAAGGCGATCAACGACACCCTGTTCGATTCGGCCCGCGGCGTCTACAAGACGTCGGACGTCGACACGAACGGCCGATCGGGCGACGCCGTGCCCCAGGACGCGAACGTCATGGCGATCCTGTGGGGAGTCGCACCAGATGACAGGGTCGACGGGATCCTCGCGTATCTCAAGGCGAACCTCTGGGGCGAGCAGGGCCCGCAGCCGTTCTCGTCGGAGGCGAACAACGCGACTCTGATCAGCACGCACATCTCGGGATTCGAGCTGGCGGCGCGTTTCGAAGCCGGGAACGCGGATGACGCGCTCACGCTCATCAAGACGCTGTGGGCGCGGATGGCGGATCCCTCCAACCCGTTCTACACGGGCGCGTTCTGGGAGAACCATCAGCAGAACGGAGACCTCACCGACGCGTACAAGAGCCTCGCGCACAGCTGGGCGAGCGGCCCGACGTGGGGGATGTCGGCCTACCTGCTGGGCGTCCAGCCGGTCGAACCCGGATTCGCCACGTGGTCGGTGAAGCCGCACCCGGCCGATCTCGACTGGAGCAAGGGCAGCGTGCCCACGCCGCACGGCGCGATCGACGTGTCGTGGGCGAAGAAGGACGGCGTGCTGGATCTCCATGTCCCCGCTCCCGACGGCACCGCCGGCGAGGTCTGGGTGCCGCGAGCCGACGGAGACGGCACCGACGGCTCCGCGGGATCCACCCACCTGCGCACGGAGGACGGCTACGACGTCTACCGTGTCGCCGCCGGTGGCGCCTACTCCTTCAGGGCGGAGCCACCTCCGGTGATCACGTCGAGCGTGGCTGAGGGTGCGTGTGTGCGGGGCGTGGGGGAGGTCACGATGACGGTGGCCGACAACGATCCGCAGGCGTATCACGCGCAGTTGTACACGGCAGCGGGACGCCGGGTGCCGACGATCGAGGGCTCTCAGTGGATGCCCACGACCGACTCGCTGACGATTCCGGCGCAGTGGGAGGCGGTGCCGGACGGCAGGTACTACCTGCTGCTCTCCGCCAGCAGCGTGTCGGGCGGCGAATCCACTCTCAAGGTCGAAGTGACCGTCGACAACACCCCGCCGGGCGGGTCGTGACGCCTCCGGCGGCGGGCGGGGCGCGCTCGGGGAGGCGAGTGACGCGACCCCGCTGAACCGGAGTGGCCGCAGGAGGATCGGCCGCCCGCGTGCCGTCTCGTCTCGCCGGGCGTCCTCTGCCGTCGTACGCGCGCCGGGCGATGCGGGTAGCCTGGAGCCCAACACGTGACACGGGGTGCCCTGCGGGGCTGAGATCACACCCGTCGAACCTGATCTAGTTCGTACTAGCGAAGGGATGTCGCGCATGACGCGCACGCCGGAAAACCTGCTCGATTTCGCCTGCTCCGCTCTGGACGAGGTGCGCGCTCAGGCGCCTCTCGTGCAGTGCATCACCAACAGTGTGGTGACGGGCTTCACCGCCAACGTCCTCCTTGCCCTCGGCGCATCGGCCGCGATGGTGGACATCCCCGGCGAGGCCGGCCCGTTCGCGGGCGTGGCATCCGGACTCCTCGTGAACCTCGGAACACCGACCGGTGAGCAGCGGGAGGCGATGCGCGAGGCCGTGGCGGCGGCGAACGACGCCGGAACGCCGTGGGTGCTCGATCCGGTCGCCGTCGGCTCCCTGCCGGTGCGCACCCCGCTCAGCCATGCCCTGCGCGACCTGCGCCCGGCCGTGGTGCGGGGGAACGCCTCGGAGATCATCGCGGTGACCGGGGCGGGCGCGGGCGGGCGCGGCGTGGACGCCGCCGACGGGGTGGATGCCGCCCTCCCGTCCGCCCTGTCGCTCGCGGAGCGCATTGGGGGGATCGTCGCGGTCTCGGGTCCCGTGGACGTGGTTACGGACGGACGGGACGTCGTGAGGATCGCCAACGGGGACGCACTGCTGACGAGGATCACCGGCGGCGGCTGCGCGCTCGGCGCCGTCCTCGCCGCCTTCGCCGCCGTGCACGACGACCGGTTCGCCACGACGGTCGCCGCGATCGCGGTGTACACGGTCGCCGCCGAGCTCGCCGCGGAACGCGCGTCCGGGCCGGGCAGCTTCTCGGGGGCGTTCCTCGACGCGCTCGCCGCCCTCGACGCAGCGACGCTTCGCCGCCGGGCCGAGCTGTCGTGAACGTCGATCTGTCGGTGTACCTCGTGACGGATGCGCGCCTGGCAGAGGCGGCCGGGCACGACCTGGTCGAGCTGGTGGAGGCGGCCGCACGAGGCGGCGTGACGGCGGTGCAGGTGCGCGAGAAGGATGCGTCCGCCCGGGCGTTCCTCGACACGGTGCTGCGCATCGCCGAGGCGCTGCCTGCCGAGGTGGCGCTCCTGGTGAACGACCGCGTCGACGTGTTCCTCGCCGCACGGGACGCCGGAGCCCGGGTGGCCGGTGTGCACGTCGGCCAGTCCGACCTCCCCGTGACGGCGGTGCGCCGGATGGTCGGCCCGGATGCCGTCATCGGCCTGAGCGCATCCACACCGGAGCAGCTGCGTCTCGCCGCCGCGAGTCCCGCCGGAGTGGGCTACGTCGGAATCGGAGCCGTGCATGCGACGGCGACGAAGAAGGATGCGCCGGAGCCGCTGGGGCTCGCCCGGTTCGCCGCGCTGGTGGCCGAGAGCGCACTGCCCGCGGTCGGGATCGGGGGAGTGACGAGAGCCGACCTTCCGGCCATGCGCTCGGCACGTGCCGCCGGAGCGGCCGTCGTCTCGGCGATCTGCTCCGCCCCCGACCCCGCGTCCGCCGCCCGCGAGCTGCGCGCGGCGTGGGGAGCGGCGTCGTGACCGGGCCGCGGCGCGTGCCCCGGGTGCTGAGCATCGCGGGCACCGACCCGACCGGTGGCGCGGGCATCCAGGCGGATCTGAAGAGCATCGCCGCGAACGGCGGCTACGGCATGGCGGTGGTCACCGCGCTCGTCGCGCAGAACACGCGCGGCGTCCGTTCGGTGCACGTGCCACCGGTCGCCTTCCTCGCCGAGCAGCTCGATTCGGTGTCCGACGACGTGGAGATCGACGCGGTCAAGATCGGGATGCTCGCCACGGCGGACGTCATTCGCGCCGTTCGGGAGTGGCTCGATCGCGTCGACCCGCCGGTGGTGGTGCTCGACCCGGTGATGGTCGCCACGAGCGGCGACCGCCTGCTCGATGAGGACGCCGAGGAGGCGCTGCGCCAGCTGAGCTCGCGCGCTCACCTGCTCACCCCGAACATCCCGGAGCTGGCGATCCTCGCCGATGAGCCGACGGCGGACGACTGGACGGCGGTCGTGGCGCAGGCGGCGCGCGTCTCCGCGCGTTACGGCGTGCGCGTGCTCGCGAAGGGCGGGCACCTCGCGGGAGCCGATCTGCCCGACGCCCTCGTCGATGCGCGCGGAGAGGCGGTCGCGGTCGCCGAGTTCCCCGGCGTCCGCATCGACACGACGAACACGCACGGCACCGGCTGCTCGCTGTCCTCCGCGCTCGCGGCCCGGTACGCGCGCTCGAGCGACTGGATCGAAGCGGTGGGGGAGTCCAAGCGCTGGCTCGCCGAGAGCATCCGCCACGGCGCGAGCCTCGAGGTCGGCTCGGGTCACGGACCGGTCAGCCATCTCGCCGGCCTCTGGGAACGCGGCGGCACCGTCACCCGCCCCACCGCGGACGAGGTCGAGACCGACTGGTGGGAGGACATCCGGGAGATCCGAGCGGGGATCGACGAGGTCTCCTTCCTCCAGGGACTGGGAGACGGCACTCTCGACCGCAGCGCGTTCCTCTGGTACCTCGCGCAGGACGCGCTCTACCTCCGCGACTACTCCCGCGTGCTCGCGGCGGCCAGCGGCCTCGCGCCGACACCCGACGAGCAGGCGTTCTGGGCCGGAGCCGCGCAGGGGGCCATCGCGGCGGAGCTGCAGCTGCACGAGAGCTGGCTCACACCCGACGCGCTCGAGGCCGTCCGCCCCAGCGAGACGACGACCGCGTATCTCGATCATCTCCTCGCCTGCGCCGCCCGCGGCGATTACGCGGTCCTGATCGCGGCGCTGCTGCCGTGCTTCTGGCTCTACCAGGATGTCGGAACGAGGCTGAGCGCCCTTTCGCATCCCGAGCATCCATACGTGTCCTGGCTCGACACCTACGCCGACGAAGCGTTCGCGGCCTCGACGCGGCGAGCGATCGACATCGTGGCACGCGTCGCGGCCGCGGAAGGGGAGCACAGGCGAGCAGCCATGCGCGAGGCGTTCCGGATCTCGTCCGCCCACGAGCTCGCGTTCTTCGCCGCGCCGACCTCGCCGTCGCGGGCCTCCGCGCTCACCTGACGACACGCGCGCCCGATCCTCGGGGATATCCTGGCCCGATGGCGGGGAGGACCGGGCGCGCCACCATGAAGGACGTGGCGCTGCTGGCGGGCGTGTCGCCCAAGACGGTGTCGAACGTCGTCACGGGCACGACCTTCGTGCGCCCCGACACCGTCGCGCGCGTCCAGGCCGCGATGGACACGCTGCAGTTCGTGCCCAATCTCAGCGCCCGCGGCCTGCGCAACGGGCGATCCGGCACGATCGCGGCCGCGCTGCCGGACCTCGCGACGGCGTTCTCCGGGGCGCTGCTGCACTGCCTCGTCGAGGTCGCACACGAGCGCGGCTTCGCCCTGCAGGTGGAGGAGACGGCAGCCGAACCGGGGCGGGAGTACGCGCTGCTGTCCCGCGCGCGTGCCCATCTCGTGGACGGGCTGATCCTGAATCCGATCCGTCTCGAGGACAGCGCCGTCGCCGGGGCCGAGCACCTGCCGCCTGTGGTCCTGATCGGGGAGGTGGAGGAGCCGCAGACGGATCACGTGGGCATCGACAGCCGCGGCGCCGCTCGCGACATCACGCGGCACGTGATCGAGCGGGGCGCGCGACGGATCGCCGTGGTCGGCGGCGACCGTGACCCCGAGCGGGCCACCGCGACCAGCCGGCTGCGTCTGGCGGGCTATCACGATGCGCTCGAGGAGGCGGGGATCGCGAGGGACACCACGCTCGAGGTGCATCACTTCCCGTGGACGCCGGAATCCGGGGCATCCGCTGTCGGCGAGCTGATCGCCCGGGATGCGGCGTTCGATGCGGTCGTGGCGTTCACCGATTCGATCGCGAGCGGAGTGCTGCACGCCCTGCACGCGCGGGGCATCCGCGTGCCCGACGATGTGCTCGTGACCGGCTTCGACGACGTCGAGCTCTCGCGGTTCACCACGCCACAGCTGACGACGGTGCGGTTCGACCTCGCCCTGTTCGCGCGCGAGGCCGTCGGCCTGCTCGAGAGCCGGATGAGCGATCGCTCGCGCCCGCCGCGCTCGGTCACGGTGCCGCACGAGATCGTCGTGCGTGCCAGCACCACCCGCGCGAGCTGACGGGCGGAGACCTCGAGGAAAGCCTTGTGCTCTGCATTACATCGATGTAATGATGTCGCCATCACGGTTCACGCGTCACAAGGGAGTGACATGACACCACCGATCAACCTGACCCGAAGGCAGTTCCTCGCCGGGATGGCGGCGACGGCCGGCGCCTCGCTGCTGGCGGGATGCGCCCCGGCCGGCAGAGCGAGCGGCGCCCAGGATCTGCAGTTCTGGCACCTGCTCTCGGGCGGCGACGGCGTCACGATGTCGTCGATGCTCGACGCGGTCAACGCCGCGCAGGGCGACTACCGCGTCCGCCCGACCGTGCTCTCCTGGGGAACGCCCTACTACACGAAGCTCGCCATGGCCGGCGCGGGCGGACGCGCACCCGACGTGGCGATCATGCACGCCACGCGCGTCACGGGATACGCCCCCGGCGGGCTCCTGGACACGTGGGATCTCGACCGGCTCGCCGAGCTCGGCATCGACGAGTCCACGTTCCCCGCGCCGATCTGGGAGCGCGGACACGCGGGTGGCAGGCTCTACAGCCTCGCGCTCGATGCGCACCCGTTCGTGCTCATGTACAACCGCGATATCTGCGATGCCGCCGGCGTGCTCGACAGCGACGGCCGGCTGCGGGAGATCACCGGTCCCGACGACTTCCTGCAGGTCGCGCGCGACGTGGCCGCCGCGGCCAGGGATGCGAACGGCGGCGAGGGCCACGGACTGTCGTACGGCTACCTGGGAGACGGCGCCCAGATGTGGCGACTGTTCTACACGCTGTACGCACAGCACGGCCTCGCGATGGAGACCCCGGAGGGCGGCACCGCGGTGCTCGACAAGGACGCCGCCGTGGAGTCGCTGGCCTTCATGCAGGCACTGCTGGACGGCGACATCGCGCAGCCGGAAGCCGACTACGCCTCCGCGGTGGCCGAGTTCGCGACGGGGCGCAGCGGCATGTTCGTCACCGGCGTCTGGGAGCTGCGCACGATGGAGGGCGCGGGCATCCCGTTCGACGCCACGCTGATCCCCACGCTGTACGGCACGAAGGCCGTCTACGCCGACTCCCACTCGTTCGTCCTGCCGCACCAGTCGCGCCCGGATCCCGCCAAGCGCGACCTCGTGTACCGGTTCGCGGCGGATCTGCTCAAGGGCTCCTTCGACTGGGCCGGCGCGGGCCACGTGCCGGCGTACCTGCCGGTGACCGAATCGCCGGAGTACGCCGACCTGATCCCGCAGGCGCACTACGCCGAGGCCGCCTCGTTCGTGAACTACGATCCCGCCGCGTGGTTCACGGGGTCCGGCTCGAACTTCCAGAGCGACTTCGGCGCAGCGGTCCAGCCCGTGCTGCTCAGCGGCGGCGACCCCGCGGGCGCGATCGACGCGTTCACCGCGCGCGTGAACCGCCTGCTGGCGCAGCCCAATCCCGCCGACCCCGAAGGGACGTGGCAGGCATGAGCGCGATCACCGACAACGCCCGGACGCGCACGATCGTCACGGGAGCCGCCCTCGATCGCGAGGTCCACGCCGGCACGCGTCGCGGCGAGCAGCTCGTCGGCTGGGCGTTCCTGGCCCCGTTCCTCGTCGCCTTCGTGCTGTTCCTGGTGTGGCCCGTGGTCCACGGTCTCTACCTGAGCTTCACGGATCAGTCCCTCACGGGAGCCGGCGGCGCGTTCATCGGCTTCGCGAACTACGCCGAGGCGCTCGCCGACCCGATCATGTGGCGATCGATCGGCAACACGCTGTGGTTCACCGTCGCCTCCACGATCCCGCTCGTGCTCATCGCCCTGCTCATGGCGGTGCTCGTCGATCGCGGCATCCCGGGGCAATGGCTGTGGCGGCTGTCGTTCTTCATGCCGTTCCTGCTCGCTTCGACGGTCATCTCGCAGATCTGGGTCTGGATCTTCAACCCGCAGATCGGCGCCGCCAACGCGATCCTCGAAGCGTTCGGGCTCGAGCCGCTCGCGTGGCTGCAGAACCCCGACACGAACATGAACGCGATCATCATCGCCACCGTGTGGTGGACGGTCGGGTTCAACTTCCTGCTCTATCTCGCCGCGCTGCAGAACATCCCCGCGCAGCAGTACGAGGCCGCGTCGCTCGACGGCGCGGGACCGCTGCGGCAGCTCTGGTCGATCACGCTCCCGCAGCTGGCTCCGGTGACGGTGCTGATCGTGATGCTGCAGATCCTCGCGTCCCTGAAGCTGTTCGACCAGGCGTACCAGATGCTCGGCGGCGTCGCGAGCGACACCACGCGCTCCATCGTGCAGTACATGTACGAGGCGGGCTTCGTCGGCTACCGATTCGGCTACTCGGCCGCGATCTCCTACGTGTTCTTCGCCCTCATCATCGTCATCGGCGTCGCCCAGGCGCTCATCACGCGTCGCAGGAAGGAGCAGTGATGGCCACCGTCACCGAGACGCTCGTGAACCCCGGCGTACGCGCCGGTCGCAAGCCGGGGGCCAAGCCCTTCGGGCCGCTGCGCATCCTGGCGTTCGTCATCCTGCTGCTGCTCGCGGTCGGGTGGCTGCTGCCGTTCCTGTGGGCGATCGCGACGGCGTTCAAGACCGAGACCGACGCCGCGTCGGGGGAGCCGACGTGGATCGGCGCGACCGGTCCGACGACCGAGGCGTTCACGGCGATCCTGTCGCAGGGCAACGTCTACCTGTGGGCGCTCAACAGCCTGTGGACCGCAGCCGCGGTCACGGTGCTCACGGTCGCGATCTCCGCGCTCGCGGCCTACGCGTTCTCGCGACTGGACTTCCGCGGTCGCAGATGGCTGTTCGTCGTCGTGATCGCCGCGATCGTGGTGCCCCCGCAGGCGCTCATCATCCCGTTGTTCTACCAGATGCTGGTGTTCAACCTGGTCGACACCCACTGGGGCCTGATCCTGCCGCAGATCGTCGCCCCGGCGATGGTGTTCATCCTGAAGAAGTTCTTCGATCAGGTGCCGATCGAGCTCGAGGACGCCGCCCGCGTCGACGGTGCCAACCGGTTCCGCGTGTTCTGGTCGATCGTGCTGCCGCTGTCCCGGCCGATCCTCGCGTCCGTGGCGATCTTCGTGTTCATCGGCGCCTGGAACAACTTCCTGTGGCCCTTCCTCGTCATCAGCGACACCACGCTCATGACGCTGCCCGTCGGCCTCCAGACCGTCATCAGCGCCTACGGCGTGCAGTACGCGCAGGTCATGGCACAGGCCGTGCTGGCCGCGCTTCCGCTCATCGTCGTGTTCCTCATCTTCCAGAAGCAGATCGTCAAGGGCGTCGCCACCACCGGCTTCGGCGGTACCTGACCCGGACCGCGACGCTCGTCCACGAGTTCCACGCCCCCACCACAAGGAGAGCAATGACCAACGCCCGCATCGTCATCGACCGCGACTTCACGATCGCCGACGTGCCGCGCCGCCTGTTCGGCTCGTTCGTCGAGCACATGGGCCGCTGCGTCTACACCGGCATCTTCGAGCCGGGGCATCCGCAGGCGGACGCGCGGGGCTTCCGCACGGACGTGCTGCAGCTGGTCAAGGAGCTCGGGCCCACCGTGATCCGCTATCCGGGCGGCAACTTCGTCTCGGGCTACCTGTGGGAGGACGGGATCGGTCCGGTCGAGGACCGCCCGCGCCGTCTGGACGGGGCGTGGCACACGATCGAGACCAACGCGTTCGGCCTGCACGAGTTCGTGGACTGGGCGAGGACGGCGGACGTCGAGGTGATGGAGGCCGTGAACCTCGGCACGCGCGGCGTCGAGGAGGCTCGGGCGCTCGTCGAGTACGCCAACCACCCCGGCGGCACCTACTGGTCGGACCTGCGCCGGAAGAACGGCGCGGCGGATCCGTTCGACATCAAGCTGTGGTGCCTGGGCAACGAGCTCGACGGGCCGTGGCAGATCGGGCACAAGACGGCCGACGAGTACGGGCGTCTCGCGAACGAGACCGCGAAGGCCATGCGGTTCGTCGACCCGTCGATCGAGCTCGTCGCGGTGGGCTCGTCCTCGCGCGCCATGCCGACGTTCGGCTCCTGGGAGCACACGGTCCTGACGCACGCGTACGACGAGGTCGACTACGTCTCGATGCACGCGTACTACCAGGAGAGCGACGGCGACGCGGCCTCGTTCCTCGCCGAGGCGGTCGACATGGACTCCTTCATCGACGGCGTGATCGCGACGATCGACGCCGTCAAGGCGGCGGGCAAGCACCGCAAGCAGGTCGACATCTCGTTCGACGAGTGGAACGTCTGGTACCAGCACGGCCTCGACACCGACGATCAGCCGCACCAGGTCTCGAAGGCGTGGCGGGAGCATCCGCGTCTGATCGAGGACACCTACAACGTCACGGACGCAGTCGTCGTCGGAACCTTCCTGCACAGCCTGCTGCGCCACGGCGATCGCGTGCGCATCGCGAATCAGGCGCAGCTGGTCAACGTGATCGCGCCGATCCGGTCGGAGGAGGGCGGAGCCGCGTGGCGGCAGTCGATCTTCTGGCCGTTCGCGCGGATGTCGCAGCTCGCGACGGGCCGGATCCTGCGGCTCGCAGTCGAGTCGTCGCAGCTTCCCACGAAGAAGTTCGGCGACGTCGACGCGATCGACGCGGCCGCGACGTGGGACGAGGAGACCGGCACGGTCGCGCTGTTCCTCGCGAACCGCTCGTTGGACGAGCCGGGCGACATCACGCTCGACCTGCACGGCCTCGACGCCATCCGGGTGCGCTCGGCCGAGGTGCTGACGGTGCCGGACGGGGATGATCGCTTCGCGGCGAACGTCGAGCAGGATCAGGATCGCGTCGGTCTCGTCGCGCTGCGCGACGTCGAGCTTGTCGAGGGCGCTCTCCGCTCGACGCTGCCGCCGCTGTCCTGGGCGGTCGTCGTGCTCGACGTCGTGCGGTCCTGACGCGGACCCCGCCCTCGGGGAGAGCGTCGCGCGATTAGACGCGCACGCGCCGCCAGCGGTCGCCGCCCTCGGCGGCGGCCTCCTCGAGGGCGCTGTCCGCCACGCGCACGAGGTGATCCAGGTCGTAGCCGGAGTCGCCGGCCGAGGCCCATCCGATGCTCGCGGAGACGCGCACCGTCGCGCTCACGGTCTCGTCCATCGACGCGACGTCGTGCAGCAGTGCGCGCACCTGCTCGCGGAGCACCTCGGTCGTGCGCGGAACGAGGACGACGAGCCAGCCGTGGCCGCGGTGGCCGATGTCGGCCTCAGCCGGGAACGCGCGCCGTACTCTTCGTTCGAACGCCTGCGCGAGCTCACCGAACGCGGTCTCGCCCCACGCCTGCCGCACGTCGTCCGCGTCGTCCAGCCGCATGCTCAGGACCGACCAGGATCGCTCGCCGCGTTCGCGCGCGCGTCGCAGCCGATCTCCCGCGACCGCGGAGAAATGGTGCCAGTGCGCCGGGTCGTGGTGCTCCTGCGGTACGGAACGCTGAGCGAGCCAGAGCAGGCTGACGAGCGAGCACACGATGTTGACGAGCATCCCGAGCGAGTTCAGGTTGCGCGCGAGCGCGAGATCCGCAGAGCCGGACGGCGGCTCGATCAGCAGCATCGCGGCGCTCGCGACCGCGATCACGCCGAATGCGCCGCACACGACCGCAAGCGGAAGCAGCATCCGGTTGCGTCGCTCGGGGATGCGGCGCAGCTCGACGAGCGTGAGCACGGCGAAGACGGCGGCCGTGAGGTACGCGATCCGGAACGCGATCACGAATGCGGCGCCGTCGTCGACCAGCGCCAGTGCACTCGCCGAGGCGCCGCCGAAGGCGAGCACGAGCCACCAGTGCGACGGCACGCCGCGCCACGCGCGCAGGCCCGCCCAGATCAGCACCTGTGGCGAGAGCAGCGCGCCGAGCGTCGCACGGCGGAGCGTCTCGGATCCGAGCTCCGCCGCCGTCGTGGTGAGCGAGGCGGAGATCACGGCGACGACGAACGCCGCCGACCACAGCAGCGTCGCACGGCTCGGACGCGGCAGGAAGCCCAGGCCGACCATCAGCACGGCCGCGAGGGTGGAGAGCGCGATCTGCGGCAGACCGAAGCCGACGGCGGTCACCGCAGGACTTCCGCTGCGGCGAGCGGCAGTCGCACGGTGACCGTGGTGCCGACGCCGGGTTCGCTCGCGACATCGAGCGACCCGGCGTGCGCCACGACGATCTCCCGCGCGATCGCCATTCCCAGCCCTGTGCCGGGGATCTCGGAGTCGCGCGCGGTCTGGGCGCGGAAGTAGGCCTCGAACACGCGCCCGACGTCTTCCCGCGCGATGCCGATGCCGGTGTCCGTGACGGTCACCGCGACCTCCTCCCGCTCCGTGCGGCAGGACACCCGGATGACGCCCTCCCGCGGTGTGTACTTGATCGCATTGCTGATGAGGTTGTCGATCACCTGCCGGAGCCGGAAGCCGTCCCCGGCGAGAAGAACGGTGTCGGGCGCGTCGAGCTCGAGCCGCAGCCCGCGCGCGGTGGCCGTCGGCTGGAACGACTCCACCGAGCTTTCGAGGATCGAGCGCAGCTCGGCTCGCCCCGGCTCGTGATCGGCCACGGGCTGCGCGGGGGCACGCAGCACCTGGTCGAGCAGCCGCTCCATGCGCTCGCCCGCCCGGCGGATCGTGTCGAACTTGCGGCGGGCCGCGTCCGGCACCTGCGCGTCCTCCACGCCGAGCTCCGCGTGGCCGATCACGGCCGTGAGCGGATTGCGCAGCTCGTGCGACACCACGGCGGCGATTCGCTGCCGCACCCGCTCCGACTCGATCAGGGCCGTCACGTCGTGCACGACGAGCAGCACGGACGGCGGCTCCGCCTCGCCGCCCTCGAGCCTGCGCGCGGCGACCGAGAGCGCGCGCCACTCGCCGGCCGCGTCGAAGAGCCACACCCGTTCGTCGTCGAACGTCTCACCGCGCGCGGCGCGCTGCAGCGGCCGCTCCGGTTCGGGGAGCGGTCGGCCGCCGCGCTCGCCGTACTCGATCGCGCGCGCGGGATGCCACGGGTCACGGGGGTCGATGCCGTGCAGGCGTGCGTACGTGTCGTTCATCGCCATCAGCTCGCCGTCGGCCGACAGCCGGACGATCCCGACGTCGATGGCGTTGATCATCAGCGAGACGTTGCGCTCCTGCTCGCTGACGCGATCGAGAGTGGTCTGGATGCGGGCCGCCTGTGCGCGCAGCAGCCGCTTGAACGCGCGGGTCTGGCGCGCTCCGGCGTGCGCCGTGAGGCCGATGAACGTCAGGCAGAGCTCCGTCACGACGATGTGCAGCGCCACGGCGTCGCTGCCGCCCGTCAGGGCGAGGTCCGTGAGCATGATCGCGACGATGCCGGCGAGGGCCGCGACCAGCGGTGCGAGCGAGAAGTGCGTCGCGATCCAGACGATCGGCACCACCCAGAGGAACGCGAGCCGCAGCTCGTCGCCGGCCGACATCAGGCCGATGCCGAGGATGTCGGCGAGCGGGATCGCGGCCACGGCGTGGCGGCGGAGGCGGTGCCATGGGACCGCGAGCGCGATCATCGTCACGGTCATGATGAGCGCGACGCCCGCCACGAACGTCCAGCTCGTGATCCTGCCGGGCGTGAGGCCCTGCACGACGAGAGAGATCACGACCACGGTCGCCGTGAGGGCGAGCTGGTTCAGCCAGATCGAGCGCGTCCGCGAGTCCGGTCCGGCGCCCGCGGCTTCCGACCCCGGGCGCGTGCCCGCAGGCCGTGCGCCCCAGAACTCCACCCCGCGATCCTAGCGACGCGGCCGTCCGTCCGTGTCGGTGATCGATCGCGCGGGTGCATCCGCGTTTCGATCAGTGACTCGCTGCCGGCACGCCGTCAACCGTCTTTCCTCGGCACGGGTGCGCGCATAGCGTTCACACATGGCATACGCATTGGAGGGCGGCCCCGAGGATGGCCGCATCGTCGACGAGCTTCCCGCGGGTTACCGGGCGCAGAAGCCCACGGACGCGGGCTCTGCCCCGTGGGGCGGGCCGGTCCCGCCGCCCGGTGGGCCGACGCCCGCGCTGTGGGCGGAGGACGACCCCGAGCAGGCGGCTCAGTCCGGCACGGACCCCCACGAGTGAGGCTGGCGGCGACCCGCGCGCCGTTCAGACCTCCAGGCTGTCGCCCGGGTCGAGCGGGTGGAACTCGCCCCCGTGCTGCTCGGTCGCCCACTTCAGCCTGCTGAAGTGCATCGTGCGGCCGGCGACCGAGAGCGTCATGTCGTGGGTGCCGAACGCACGGCGCGGCTGCACGGCGAGGACGAAGTCCATCGCGGCGCCGAGGTGCAGCCAGGGGCCTCCGGTCGGGATCGCGAGCGTGTCGACCACGACGCCCTCCGGCAGCGCGTAGGAGTCGCCGGGGTAGTAGAGGAGATCGTCCACGAGCACACCGACGTTGTCGACGACCGGGATGCTCGAGTGGATCTGCTCGTGCGCGCCCCCGAAGAACCGCAGCGAGAACGGGCCGGCGGCAAGCTCGTCGCCGGGGGAGACGACCGTCACATCGTGGTCCTGGATGGCCGCCGCGACGGCCGCGGTCGTGAAGATCGGCACGTCGGGAGCGGCGACGAAGATGCGCTCGAGCTGCTCGGGCGTCCAGTGATCGGCGTGCTCATGCGTGATCACGATGGCCGCGAGGGCGTGCAGCTCGCCGAGCACGGTCGTGAAGCTGCCGGGATCGATGATCAGCGTCGCGCCGTGCGCCTCGATGCGGAGGGCGGCATGCTCGTGCTTCGTGATGCGCATGGCATGAGTCAATCATCGACGCCGGTGCGGCGGGGCCCGGATGACGCGACACGCGCGGGATGCGACGCGGAAGCGCCTCGATTTGTTCACCGCCCGGACCTCATGTCATACTCTTCTAGTTGCCGGAAACGGAAACGGGGCCCAGAAGGGCCCACAGCACGGCCCCATCGTATAGCGGCCTAGTACGCTGGCCTCTCACGCCGGTAACGCGGGTTCGAATCCCGCTGGGGTCACACACAGACGAGAGCCCGATCCATCAGGATCGGGCTCTCGTCGTTTCCGCGCTCCGGGGCCGATGGCCGCGGTCGGCGCGGTCACTTCCCGACGATGCGCTGGCGGACCTCGCGACGCAGGACCTTGCCGATGAGCGAGCGCGGCAGGTCGTCCATCGCCACGATCCGCCGCGGCACCTTGTACTCGGCGAGATGCAGGCGACAGAAGTCGCGCAAGCCGCCGAGATCGACCGAGGCGCCCTCCCTCAGGACGACGGCGGCGGCGACGGCTTCTCCGCCGTCACCGCGCGGCACGGCCACCACGGCGGCTGCGCTCACGTCGGGGTGGGACTCCAGCGTCTGCTCGACCTCGGTCGGCGAGACGTTGAAGCCGCCCGTGATGATGAGCTCCTTGAGTCGGTCGACGATGGTGACGAACCCGTCGGACGACACCGTCGCGACGTCTCCCGTGCGAAGCCACCCACCGGTGAGCAGCACGGCCGCCGTCTCGGCGGGGCGCTGCCAGTAGCCGCCGAAGACCTGGGGGCCCCGCACGAGCAGCTCGCCAGCCTCGCCGGGCGGCACGTCCTTCGCCGGATCGTCGGGATCGACCACGCGGATGTCCGTGCTGGGGAACGGCACGCCGACGGTACCCGGGCGGCGCGTGGGTCCCATCGGGTTGCCCAGCGCGACGGGGGACGCCTCGGTCATGCCGTAGCCCTCGACGAGCAGACCGCCCGAGGCATCTTCCCAGCGCTCGACCGTGGCGACAGGCAGGCTCATCGCGCCCGATATCGCGAATCGCACGCTGCTGACATCCAGCCGCCCGTGCGCGGCTGCCCGCGCGAGCTGGTCGTAGATCGGCGGCACTGCCGGAAGGAAGGTGGGCGGGCTCTTGCGCGAGGCCTGCGCGACGAGCTCCACGTCGAACGTCGGGAAGAGCACGAGCTTCGCTCCGATGCTCATCGCGAACGTCAGGCACAGCGTGAGGCCGTACGCGTGGAACAGCGGCAGCACGGCGTAGAACGTCTCCGCGCCCTTGCGCAGGCCGGGAACCCACGCCTCGCCCTGCATCGCGTTCGCGCGCAGGTTGCGGTGCGTGAGCATCGCCCCCTTGGGCGCGCCGGTCGTCCCGCTCGTGTACTGCAGCAGAGCGACGTCGTCCAGGTCTGGGCCGGCGAAGGAGCGTCGAAGGCCTCGCCCGCCGGTGAGGTCCTTCCAGGTGAGAATGCGCCGGCCGCTGGGGCGTGCGGTCAGCCTGGCGCGCGTCTCGCGCGCTTTGGGGACAGGCAGGCGCAGCGCGACGCGCTTCGCCAGCGGAAGCGCCGCCGTGATGTCCACGCTCACGATCACCCCGGGACGGATGTCCGACGGGAACTCCGCCACGGTGTCGTGCACCTTGTCCCACACGATGGCATGGCGCGCGCCGTGGTCCTCGAACTGGTGCCGCAGCTCACGCGCGGTGTAGAGCGGGTTGTGCTCGACGACGATCGCGCCGAGGCGCAGCACGGCGTAGAACGCGATGACGTGCTGCGGACAGTTCGGCAGCACGATCGCGACGCGATCGCCCTTCGCGACACCGCGGCGGCGCAGGCCCTCCGCCGCGAGCTCGATCTCCCGCCACAGCGTGCGATACGTGACGCCGGCGCCGAAGAATTCGAGCGCGGTCCTGCGGCCGTGACGTCTCACGCTGTCAGCGAGCATGGCCAGCAGCGTCTGCGTCACCTCTCCGATCGAGGCGGGGACATCGGGCGGATACGCCGCGAGCCAGGGCTTGGACGCGTACGGGTGGGACGAAGCCAACCAGACCTCCTCGGTGCACGGGTCCGACCATGCTAAGGCGGGATCCCGCCGGCCCGTTCAGCTGCTTCCGGGCCCGCGTGCCTCCGCTCTCCGGAGACGCTGCCGGCGCAGCGCACGCCGGATGCCCCACACCGCCAGCCAGACGACGGCGAGCACCGCGATCCACGGCAGCAGGAATCCGATCGCGACCACGGTTCCGTTCACCGCCGTGAGCAGACCGTTCCAGCCCGCCTCCAGGCCGTCGCCGAAGCCCGCCGGGTCCGGGTCGACGGGCGGCGTATCGCGCTGGAGCGACACGGACAGCGTCGACATCGCGACCTGACTCTCGAGGCTCTCCAGCTGACGCTCGAGCGACTCGAGCTCGGCCTGCCGCTCGGACAGCGTGCTCTCGACCTGCACGAGATCGCCCACGCTGCCCGCCTCGGCGAGCAGCTGTGTGAGCCGCTCCACCGAGGCGCGCGCCGCATCGATCCGGGCCCGCAGGTCGACGGCCTGCGCCGTGACGTTCTCGGTGCCCACCTGCGTGCTCGCGACCTCGCCGATCTCATCCAGCTGCTCCATGACCGGATCCAGCCGATCCACCGGCACGCGCACGGTGACGTAGCCGCCCTCGTCCGGCACCCACGCGCTTCCGCCCGTCTCCGCCGGGCCGGTGAACGACTGATCCGCGCCGATCGACAGCTGCTCCACCCAGCCCCCGTGCGCGGATGCGAGCGTCACGATCGCCTCGGCGGCCTGCGCCGGGTCGTCGACGACGATGCTCGCCGATGCGGTGCGGACGATCTCCTGCTCGGCGAGGGGATCGGTCACCGCCCCGCGGTCGCCGGGCGTGGCGCTCTCCGCACCCGGCGCCGACTCCTCCGCCGATTCGGCGGCGTCGCCGCCGGACGCGTCCGGCGCGACGGGCGCCTCGTTCACCGCGCCGCCCTCGGACATCACCGAGCTTCCGCTCCCGCTCACGCCCTGCAGCACGGCGGGTGAGATCACGGCCGCGACGGTCACGAGGGCGGCCGCGACGCCGACGGTCTGCCAGACGCGCCGCCGTCGCTTCGCGGCGGACGATCGCGACCCGCGCTCCTCGGCGATGACCCGGAACACCCGGTCCTCGATGCCGGCGAGCGTCTCGTCGGACACGTCGGGCAGCTCATCCTTCATATCCGTGTTCATGACGCCTCCTCTCTCACGACGGTCCGCAGTCTCGTGCGGATGCGGGAGAGACGATTGCGCACGACGCCGTGCGCCACGCCGAGCTCGTCGGCCGCGGCCTGATAGGCGTAGCCCTCGCCGACGCACAGCCGGAAGATGCGCTGGTCGAGCGGGCTCAGGCCGTCGACCGCCTGGAGGACCCGCTCGGCCAGGTCGGCGTCGATCACCTGCTGCTCCACGTCCAAGGCGGCGGGGGAGCGCTCGTCCAGCTCGTCCGCCTCCGCACGCCGCAGCGCGCGCAGGCGGTTCGCCGCCTGGAACCGGCAGATCGTCGCGAGCCAGGGGAGGAGCGACTCTCCGGCGAGTTCGAAGCCGGAGAGCTTTCGCCAGGCCACGACGAAGGTCTCCTGCACCACGTCCTCGGCGTCGGCCGCGGAGTGGAGGAGCCCGTGCGCGATCCAGTAGACGGGGCGCACGTGCCGGCGGTACAGCTGCCGGAACGCCTGCTCGCTCCCGTCCGCGGCGCGCGCGACCAGCGCGGCGTCGTCTGTGCCGGAGATCTCCATCGTGTCCGTCCTGCGGGGCGTCTGCGTGCGGCGACGAGCCGGCGGGCCGCCGTCGTCTCTCACTCTGTCAGTGTCCGCAGCGGACGCATCGTCTCGGTTCGCCGACGGACGCCGCGCGGGTCGGGGCGCGAGGCGTCAGGCGGATTTCGGCGACGCGAAGGGGAACGGACACGCGGCCGGTATCCTGGAGCCTGCGAGAGGGAGTATCCCGTCAGCGCGCGCTCGTCATCACGGACTTCGACGGTGGGGTCCCGGGCCGCACCGCGGTCGAACGCGGGGAGAGACTCTCGAGAACTGTCGCGCCTCGACGAGGCCGTACCGGAAAGGCCCTGAATGGACCTCGCTCTTCCCGTCTGGTTCGAGGTGGGATCGCTCGTCGTGCTGACGCTGATCCTCGTCGCGGACCTGCTGCTCATCCTGAAGCGGCCGCACATCCCCTCGACGAAGGAATCGACCCTCTGGGTCGTCTTCTACGTGGTCCTGGCGCTGATCTTCGCGCTGCTGATGTTCTTCTTCGCCGGCGGCCAGCCGGCGCAGGAGTTCCTGCTCGGCTGGTTGACCGAGTACAGCCTGTCGATCGACAACCTCTTCGTCTTCGTGCTGATCATGGCCCAGTTCTCCGTGCCGCGGAAGCTGCAGCAGGAGGTGCTGATGATCGGCATCATCATCGCGCTCGTGCTGCGCGCCGCGTTCATCATGCTCGGCGCGGCGCTGATCGAGAACTTCTCCTGGATCTTCTACATCTTCGGCGCGTGGCTGGTCTTCACCGCGATCCGCCAGGCGATGCCGGAGAAGCACGACGAGGACAAGAAGGAGGAGACCGCGATCGTGCGGTTCCTGCGTCGCTTCATCGACATCAGCGACCAGTACGACGGCAACAAGCTGCGCACCACGATCGACGGCAAGCGCTTCTTCACGCCGATGCTGCTGGTGTTCATCGCAATCGGCGTGACCGACCTGATCTTCGCGGTCGACTCGATCCCCGCGATCTACGGCCTCACCCAGAGCCCGTTCATCGTCTTCACCGCGAACATCTTCGCGCTCATGGGTCTGCGCCAGCTCTACTTCCTGCTGGGCGACCTGCTCGAGAAGCTGCGCTACCTGCACTACGGCGTGGCGTTCATCCTCGGCTTCATCGGTCTGAAGCTGTTCTTCCACGCGCTGCACGTGAACGAACTGCCCTTCATCAACGGCGGCGAGCACGTCGACTGGGCGCCCGAGATCAACAACTGGGTGTCGCTGGCCGTCATCGTGCTCTCGGTGGGTGTCGCGACGATCGCGAGCCTGGCCGCGTCCTCGCGCGAGCGTCGTCGCGAGTCGATTGAGCGCTGACCCCCGGGCGCTGCGCAATCTGATAGGCGGCGCGGAGTTCTGCTGAGAGGCGGGACCTCCGCGCCGCCTTCGTCTGTGCACTCTGGTCCCCGGACGGCCCTATCCGATGCAGGATGCTAGGCTTGCGGCATGCGGTTCGCCGGAGTCCTTCTCCTTCTGCGCCGCGACGGGATCCTCTTCTAGGCCTCTCCCCGTCGCGGAGTCCGTCGCGCAGGCCGACAACGCGAACCCCTGGAGAAGAGCAATGAGCGATATCAGCAGCATCCCCGACCGCCCGCGCACCCTGGCCGAGAAGGTCTGGGACGACCACCTCGTGGTCAAGGGCGAAGACGGCCAGCCCGACCTGATCTACATCGATCTGCATCTGGTGCACGAGGTCACGAGCCCGCAGGCCTTCGACGGGCTCCGCGCCGAGGGGCGCCCGGTGCGCCGCCTCGATCTCACGATCGCGACCGAGGACCACAACACCCCGACGATCGACATCGACAAGCCGATCGCCGACCTGACGAGCCGCACCCAGATCGACACGCTGCGCCGCAACGCCGCCGAGTTCGGCGTGCGCCTGCACTCGCTGGGCGACAAGGAGCAGGGGATCGTCCATGTGGTGGGCCCGCAGCTGGGCCTGACGATGCCGGGAATCACGGTCGTGTGCGGTGACAGTCACACCTCGACGCACGGCGCGTTCGGCGCCATGGCCTTCGGCATCGGCACGAGCGAGGTCGAGCACGTGCTGGCGACGCAGACCCTGCCGCTCAAGCCGTTCAAGACCATGGCCATCACGGTCGAGGGCGAGCTGAAGCCCGGCGTGACGGCGAAGGACATCATCCTGGCTGTGATCGCCAAGATCGGCACCGGCGGCGGGCAGGGCTACGTGCTCGAGTACCGCGGCAGCGCCATCCGGTCGCTCTCGATGGAGGGCCGGATGACGATCTGCAACATGTCGATCGAGGCCGGCGCGCGTGCCGGCATGGTCGCGCCGGACGAGACCACGTTCGCCTACCTGCAGGGCCGGCCGCACGCCCCGCAGGGACAGGACTGGGACGACGCCGTCGCGTACTGGCGCACGCTGCCCACCGACGAGGGCGCCGTGTTCGACGCCGAGGTGTTCATCGACGCCAACGAGCTCGAGCCGTTCGTGACGTGGGGCACCAACCCCGGCCAGGGCGTGTCGCTGAGCGACGTCGTCCCGACGCCGGCGGACATCGCCGACGCCAACGAGCGGGCCGCGGCCGAGCGCGCGCTGCAGTACATGGACCTGCAGCCCGGGACGCCGATGAAGGACATCCCCGTCGACGCCGTCTTCATGGGCTCGTGCACGAACAGCCGCATCGAGGACCTGCGCGCCTTCGCGTCGATCATCAAGGGACGCAAGAAGGCCGACGGCGTGCGCGTGATGGTCGTCCCCGGATCCGCCCGCGTGCGACTCGAGGCCGAGGCCGAGGGCATCGACCGGATCGTCAAGGACTTCGGGGCCGAGTGGCGGTTCGCCGGCTGCTCGATGTGCCTGGGCATGAACCCGGATCAGCTCGCGCCGGGGGAGCGCTGCGCCTCCACGAGCAACCGCAACTTCGAGGGCAGGCAGGGCAAGGGCGGGCGCACCCACCTGGTGTCGCCGCTCGTCGCGGCCGCCACGGCGATCCGCGGCACGCTGTCGAGCCCGTCCGACGTGGACGCGGCCGACGCGCAGCTGGAGACGACCGGGGCGGAGGCCTGACATGGAGAAGTTCACCACGCACACCGGCACCGCGGCACCGCTGAAGCGCTCGAACGTCGACACCGACCAGATCATCCCGGCGGTCTTCCTCAAGCGCGTGACCAAGACCGGCTTCGAGGACGCGCTGTTCCACGGCTGGCGGCAGGACCCCGAGTTCGTGCTGAACCAGGAGCCGTACCGCGCGGCCTCCGTCCTCGTCGCGGGTGCCGACTTCGGCACCGGATCGAGCCGCGAGCACGCCGTGTGGGCGCTGCGCGACTACGGGTTCAAGGTCGTGCTGAGCCCGCGGTTCGCCGACATCTTCCGGGGCAACTCCGGCAAGCAGGGACTGGTCACCGGTGTGATCTCGGAGGACGACACGCAGCGCTTCTGGGCAGCCATCGAGGCCCAGCCGGGCGTCGAGATGACGGTCGACCTCGTGTCGCGAACCGCCACGTTGGGTGACTTCACGGCCGCCTTCGACATCGACGATTACACTAGGTGGCGGCTCCTCGAAGGGCTCGATGACATCGGGCTCACGCTGCGCAACGAAGACAGGATCGCGCAGTTCGAGGCCCGCCGCGAGGCGTGGCGGCCGCGGACGACACCCGTCTCGTGAGCCTGGCGGGGTCTCGACGAGGCCCCGCAACGCCTCGAAACAGCAAGCGGCTCACCGCCGCGCGATCCCTAGTGAGGCACCACCACATGACTCTGATCGGCGACGCCAAAACTCCCGGCACTCCGGCATACGCGTCGGGTGAAGTCCTCGAGATCCGCGGGGGGCGGGCGCTCAAGGGTCAGGTCGACGTGCGCGGCGCGAAGAACCTCGCCACCAAGGCGATGGTCGCGTCCCTCCTCGGCGAGACCCCGAGCATCCTGCGCGACGTCCCGGACATCCGCGACGTCGAGGTGGTGCGCTCGCTGCTCGAGGTGCACGGCGTGCACGTCTCGGACGGCGACGAGCCCGGCTCGCTCGTGCTCGACCCGTCCGACGCCAAGTCGGCGAACTTCGAGGAGATCGACGCGCACGCGGGTTCGTCGCGCATCCCGATCCTGTTCTGCGGACCGCTGCTGCACCTGCTCGGCCAGGCGTTCATCCCCGACCTCGGCGGCTGCCGCATCGGCGACCGCCCGATCGACTTCCACCTCGATGCGCTCCGCAAGTTCGGCGCGATCGTCGACAAGCAGCCCAGCGGCATCCGCCTGTCGGCCCCGGAGGGCCTGCACGGTGCGCACATCGAGCTGCCGTACCCGAGCGTCGGCGCGACCGAGCAGGTGCTGCTCACGGCCGTGCGCGCGAAGGGCGTGACCGAGCTGCGCAACGCGGCGATCGAGCCCGAGATCATGGATCTCATCGGCGTGCTCCAGAAGATGGGCGCGATCATCTCCTACGAGCCCAACCGCGTGATCTTCATCGAGGGCGTCGACGAGCTGCGCGGCTACGACCACAGGTCGCTGTTCGACCGCAACGAGGCCGCGTCGTGGGCGTGCGCCGCGCTGGCCACGGACGGCGACATCTTCGTCCGCGGCGCCCGCCAGTACGAGATGCTCACGTTCCTGAACGTGTACCGCAAGGTCGGCGGCGACTTCGACATCACCGACGAGGGCATCCGCTTCCGCCGCGGCTCGGCGCCGCTCAAGGCCATCACGGTCGAGACGGACGTGCACCCCGGCTTCATGACCGACTGGCAGCAGCCGCTGATCGTCGCCCTGACGCAGGCGAACGGGCAGTCCGTCGTGCACGAGACCGTGTACGAGAACCGCCTCGGATTCACGCGTGCGCTCGTGCAGATGGGCGCCGACATCGTCGTGCACGAGCACGGCATCGAGGGCGAGTACCGACGCGTGCCGCGCCGCGCGCTCGAGCAGGCAGCCGTGATCAACGGCCCGACGCCGCTGCGCGGCGCCGACATCGTCGTGCCCGACCTGCGCGGCGGGTTCAGCTACGTGGTCGCGGCCCTCGCGGCCGAGGGGACGTCGCGCGTGTCGGGTGTGGGCATCATCCGCCGCGGTTACGAGAAGTTCTTCGAGAAGCTGACGGCGCTCGGCGCCGACTTCGACGTCGTCGGCTGAGCGGGGCGCGCATGAGCTCTTCGGAGAAGAGTCGGCCGAGCTGGTTCTGGCCGCTCGCGGCCGTCGTGGTGCCGATCATGGGACTGCTGGCGCGCGTGCGCATCACGGGGGCCGAGAAGCTGCCGCGCGAGGGCGCGTACGTCGTCGCGCCGAACCACGTCAGCGAGCTGGATCCGCTGATCGTCGCGCTGGCGGTCTGGCGGCTCGGCCGCGCGCCGCGGTTCATGGCCAAGGAGAGCCTGTTCCGCGTGCCCGTGGTGGGCGCCGCGCTGCGGGCGACCGGCATGGTGCCCGTCGCGCGCACGTCCTCGCGCGACTCGGCGGCGCAGACCATGGCGCAGTCGCACGCGCTGGTCGCGGACGGCCGCGGTGTGATCGTGTACCCCGAGGGGACGCTCACGCGCGACCCCGAGCTGTGGCCCATGCGCGGCAAGTCCGGGGCCGCGCGCCTGGCGCTCGCGGGCGACATGCCGCTCATCCCCGTCGCGCACTGGGGCGTGCAGAACATCATGGCGCGCTACGCACGGTCGATCAGCGTCTGGCCGCCGCGCAAGCACGTGCGCGTGGCGTTCGGCGATCCGGTCGACCTCTCCGACCTCAAGGGCCGTCCGACCGATCCGGCCGCGATCTCCGAGGCGACCGAGCGCCTGATGAGGGCGATCACGGCGCTGCTCGAGGAGATCCGCGACGAGAAGGCGCCCGCGGTGCGCTGGGACCCCACGTCGCACGGCCAGTCCGAGACGGGACGCCTGTGAGCCGTCAGCCGGGCCGCAGGCCCGACGGACCGAAGGTCGTGGTCGTCGGCTCCGGAAGCTGGGGCACGACGTTCGGCAAGATCCTCGCCGACGGCGGCGCGCAGGTGACGATGTGGGCGCGCCGGCCGGAGCAGGCGCAGGAGATCGACGAGGCCAAGCGCAACTCGAAGTACCTGCCCGGCATCAACCTGCCGCGCACCATGCGCGCCACGCACGAGCTGCGCGAGGCGATCGACGGTGCGGCGCAGGTGTACCTGTCGGTGCCCAGCCAGTCGGCACGTGACACGCTGCGCGCCATGCGTCCGTATCTGGCAGACGACACCGTCCCGATCGTCAGTCTCATGAAGGGCGTCGAGAAGAAGACGAACCTGCGCATGAGCCAGGTGATCGAGCAGGAGCTGCGGTGCGACCCCGCGCGCATCGCGGTCGCGAGCGGCCCCAACCTCGCGCTGGAGATCGCGCGCGAGAACCCCACCGCGGCCGTGATCGCATCGGGCAGCCAGGACACCGCCGACGCGGTCGCACGCCGCGCCCGGAACTCCTACTTCCGCAGCTTCGTCAACACCGACGTCACCGGCACCGAGTTCGGCGGCGTGCTGAAGAACCTGATCGCGGTCGCGATCGGCATCGTCGACGGCGTCGGCTACGGCGAGAACACGAAGGCCTCGATCATCACGCGCGGTCTCGTCGAGATGACCGACTTCGCGGTCGCCTACGGCGCGCAGCCCGGCACGCTCCAGGGCCTCGCGGGCCTCGGCGACCTGATCGCGACGTGCCAGTCGCCGCTCAGCCGCAACAACACGGCGGGCCGCCTGCTCGGGCAGGGATACAAGTTCCACGAGGTCATCGCGCAGATGAACCAGACGGCCGAGGGACTCGCATCCGTGCATCCGATCCTGCAGCTGGCGAAAGAGGCCGGGGTCGATATGCCGATCGTGCAGCAGGTGAAGATGGTGCTGGAAGGCCGGATGAGCCCGCGGGAGATCGCGCCGCATCTCACGACAGACGACGACACCCCGCAGGGCGAAGGGACGCAGAATGGCCAGAACGACCGTGGCGGTGCTCTTCGGAGGGCGATCGAGCGAGCACTCGATCTCCTCCGCGACGGCGGGCGGGGTCCTCGGCGCGATTGACCGCGACCGCTACCGGGTGATCCCGGTGGGCATCACCAGGGAGGGCGTCTTCGTCCTGGAGCAGGACGATCCGGCGCGCTTCGCGCTCGACGCCGCGAAGCTGCCCGAGGTCGTCGACAACGGCACGCGCATCCTGTGGCCCTCGGCCGGCGGCGACCGCACTCTGCGCGTCGCGCGCGAGGACGGGTCGGTCGAGGATATCGCCGACGTCGACGTCGTGCTGCCGATCCTGCACGGCCTGCACGGCGAGGACGGCACGATCCAGGGCTTCCTCGACATCCTCGAGCTGCCGTACGCGGGTGGCGGCGTGCTCGACTCCGCGCTGTGCATGGACAAGCACTTCATGAAGGTCGCGCTGCAGGCCGAGGGCTTGCCGGTCTCGCCGTGGGTCACGGTGCGGGCCGCGCGCTGGGCGTCCGACGCCGACGGCGTGCGGGCCGAGGTCGAGAGCCTGGGGTATCCGGTCTTCGTGAAGCCGGCCCGCGCCGGCTCGAGCGTCGGCGTCTCGAAGGCGCACGACGCGTCCGAGCTCGACGAGGCCATGCGGGTCGCGCTGGCCGAGGACGACAAGGTGCTGGTCGAGGTCGGCATCGTCGGTCGCGAGATCGAGGTCGCGATCCTCGAGGGCCGCGACGGCGGGCGCCCGCGCGCGTCGCTGCCGGGCGAGATCGTGCTGACGACGCGCGAGTTCTACGACTTCGAGGGGAAGTACCTGGGCGGCGAGGGCGCGGATGTCGTGTGCCCCGCGACGCTGACCGACGACGAGACCGAGCGGATCCGCGAGGTCGGCCGGCGGGCGTTCGAGGCGGTCGACGGCCGCGGCCTCGCGCGCGTGGACGTGTTCCTGACGTCCGGCGGCGACGTCGTGATCAACGAGCTCAACACGATGCCGGGCTTCACCCCGATCTCGATGTACCCGAAGTGCTGGATCGCGTCCGGCATGACGTACGCCGAGCTCATCTCCGAGCTGATCGAGCTCGGGATCGCCCGCGCGGCCTGAGCCGGTCGGGTGGGCGGACCGCTGCCGGTCGGCGGCGCGGCCGCTCACGGTCCGCGGCGCGACCGCGTACAGGCTGGGCGTGGCGGTAGCTGCCCGTCGGGGCTGGTGAGCCTGAACCCGGGCGCGTGAGCCTGGATGCGGGGACGCGGATCCGCCTGGTCTGGCCCGCGTACAGGCTGGGTGTGGGGGGAGTGGTCTTCCGGGGCCGGTGAGCCTGGATCCGGGTGCGTGAGCCTGGATGCGGGTGCAACCCGGTCGCGTCCGCCGCTTACGGGACGGATGTGGCCGGAGTGGTCTCGCGGGCCTGATGAGCCCGTGTCCGGGCAGGTGAGCTTGGGTGCGGGCGGGGTACGCCGCGGGCGGCCGCTCACAGGCTGGATGGGACGGGAGCCACCTCCGGGGACTGGCGAGCCTGGACGCGGGCGGGTGTCAACCCTCGTCGGGCACGGGCGTCGCGTCCTCGAGGCCGACGCAGGACGACTCGGCCGGGATCGGCTGGACGAGGCGGCTGATCGCGGGCAGGACGTCGGACGGGCTGATGACCGAGGTGTCGACGTAGACCTGCGTCGCGGGCGTGCGGCCGTAGGTCGTGATGCGCTGCATCGGCAGTTCGGACGCATCGACGATCCAGTCCACGCCCTCGAACGTCACGCACTGCAGCGTGGTGGGCCCGGGCGGCTGCACGCCGCAGCTCAGGATCACCGCCGTCGGATCGCCCCAGGCGCCGGTCGCCTGACCGTCGGTCCAGCGGCGCTCCAGCAGGGACGTGCCTTCGCCGAGCGAATCGGGCAGGCGCACCGTGACGTCCGCGCACAGCGGGTCGTTCGCGTCCTCGGCGGCCGGCACGGAGACGGTGCTGGCGCATCCCGCGAGGCCGAGGATGAGCAGGAGCGCGGCCGCGGCGGCGAGACGACGGATCACCCGTCCAGCCTATTTCCTGGATCCTGAAGGGCTTCTCCGCCCGACCTCCGCTGACGGACCTCCCGCGCGGAACGGGCGGACAGGCGCGGCGCCTACGCTGGAGGGATGCACGAGGCGCCCGCGGACCCCACGATCGGCGAGCTGAGCGAGGGCGAGATCCTGCGGCGGATCATCGCGCGCACGGGACGTGCGGCAGTCGCTGTCGTGGGGCCGGGCGACGACGCCGCCGTGATCGGCGCGCCGAGCGGGTCGGTCGTCGCGACCACGGACACGCTCGTGCACGGACCCGACTTCCGCCTCGCGTGGTCGAGCGGGTACGACCTCGGCTGGAAGGCCGCGGCCGTCAACCTCGCGGACGTCGCGGCGATGGGCGCTCGCCCCACGGCTCTGCTGGTGGCGCTCGCGATGCCGAACGACACCCGTATCTCGTTCGTGGAGGCGCTCGCGGACGGCCTGCGCGACGCGTGCGACGCGCTGGCCCCCGGATGCGCGGTCGTGGGCGGCGATCTGACCGTGTCCGCGACCCTAACGCTGGCGATCACGGCCCTCGGCGACCTCGAGGGACGACGGGCGGTGCTGCGCTCGGGCGCGCGAGAGGGCGACGTCGTCGCGGTCGCGGGCGAGCTGGGGGTGGCCGCGCGCGGCCTCGCGGTGCTGTTCGAGCGGTTCCGCGACGAGTCCGGGTCGCCCGTCCCCGTCGATCCGGCGCGCCTTGCTTCGGGGGAGCCCGAGGAACTCGCCGCGCAGCTGCGGCCCTCGCCGCCCATCGGCCTCGGCGCGATGGCGGCGGTCGTGGGCGCGACGGCGATGATGGACGTCTCGGACGGGCTCGCGCTCGACGCCCGACGGCTGGCGGACGCCTCCGGCGTCTCGCTCGACCTCGATCCTGCCCGGCTGGGTCCCGATCCCGCCGCCGCGCTCGAGGGCGGCGAGGACCACGCGCTGCTCGCGACGTTCCCGGACGATGCCCTGCCGCCCGGCTTCCGGCCCCTCGGTCGCGTCGTCGCGCGCGGCGCCGCGGGCGTGCTGGTCGACGGCCGACCGTACGGCGGCCCCGGCGGCTGGGATCCCTACCGCGACTGGGACGCGGCGGCCGGCTGACCCCACCACAGCGCGGTGTCGCCGTAGGTCCGATCGCGCAGCGGCGCGAGCCCGGCCGCAGCCCAGTCGGGCGATCCGGATCGCGATGAGCGCTCCACGACGACGAGGGCGTTGGGGGAGAGCACGGACGCGAGCGCCGCGAGGTTCTGGGTGAGCTCGGTGCCGGGGAGGTCGTACGGCGGATCGAGGAACGCGAGATCGATCGGTCCGCTCGCGCCGCGCAGCCACGTGCCGACGGCGGCTGCGTGCACGCGGACCGGGGGAGCGTCGCGGCCGATCGAGCGTCGGACATTCTCGGCGTTGCGCCGCGCGATGAGGGCGGCGGTTCGCGCGCGCTCGACGAGATCGACCGCCGCCGCGCCGCGGCTCGCGGCCTCGAGGCCGAGCGCGCCGGAGCCCGCGTAGAGGTCGACGACGCGGGCTCCATCCAGAGCGCCGCTCGACTCCAGCGCCCCGAACAGCGACTCGCGCACGCGGTCGCTCGTGGGGCGGGTGCCGGACGACGGCACGTCGAGACGCACTCCGCCCGCCGCACCCGCGATGATCCTCGTCACCGATTCAACCTACCGGTCGCAGCCCGCACCCCACCGCCTCGCGGCGCGATCGGGACGTCGGCGCCCCGACCTAGACTCGGCTCATGTCGTTCACGCTCGACACGCCGCTGATCGTCGCGCTCGGCGACAAGCCCGCCAAGGAGCTCTCGCGCGCGTTCGGCATGTCGACGGTCGGCGATCTCCTGGCGCACTACCCGCGCCGTTATGCGCTCCGCGGTGAGCTGACCCCGATCGACGGGCTCCCGCTCGGCGAGCTCGCGACGGTGGTCGCCGAGGTCATGTCGGTCTCGTCGCGGCCGATGCGCAACCGCAGCGGCAGGATCCTCGAGGTCGTGATCGGCGACGGCAAGGGGCAGCTCGCGCTGACGTTCTTCGGTCAGGCCTGGCGCGAGAAGGAGCTCCGGCCCGGGCGTCGCGGCGTCTTCTCGGGCAAGGTCGGCGCGTTCCGCGGCAAGCTGCAGTTCTCGAACCCCGACTACGAGCTGTTCGAGGACGACCGGAGCGGCCTCGCGCAGGCCGACGAGATGGTGCGCACCCCCATCCCGATCTATCCCGCGACGGCGGCGATCGCGACGTGGAAGATCCAGCGCTGGATCTCGGACGTGCTCGACCGGCTGGGCGACGTCCCCGATCCCGTCCCGGAGGAGCTGCGGTTCCGCGAGGCGCTGCTGACCGCGCGGGAGGCCGTCGAATGGGTGCACCGGCCTCAGACGCGCCCGCAGATCGACGCCGCGCGCGGCACGCTGCGGTGGCACGAGGCGCTCGTGCTGCAGACGGCGCTCGCGCAGCAGCGCCAGTCGGTGCGGATGATGTCCGCGACGCAGCGTCCCGCGCGTGAGGGCGGTCTGCTCGCACGCTTCGACGCCGCGCTGCCGTTCGAGCGGACGCCGGATCAGGTCACGGTCGGCAGCCAGATCGCGGCAGACCTGGTCGCCGAGTGGCCGATGAACCGTCTCGTGCAGGGCGAGGTCGGCTCCGGCAAGACGCTGGTCGCGCTGCGGGCGATGCTGCAGGTCGCCGAGTCGGGCGGCCAGTCGGCGCTGATCGCGCCGACCGAGGTGCTCGCGGCGCAGCACCTGCGCTCGATGGCGCGCATGCTGGGCCCCGCGCTGGCGCCCGAGCTGATGCCGACGCTGCTGACCGGCCAGATGACCGCCGCGGAACGCCGCAAGGCCGCGCTCCGCGTCGCCTCCGGTCAGGCGCGCATCGTCATCGGCACGCACGCGCTGCTGAGCGAGGGCACGACGTTCGCCGATCTCGGCCTCGTCGTCGTCGACGAACAGCATCGCTTCGGCGTCGAGCAGCGCGAGACGCTGCGGGCCAAGGGCACCAGCCCGCACGCGCTCGTGCTGACCGCGACCCCCATCCCACGCACCGTCGCGATGACGGTGTTCGGCGATCTCGACGTGTCGACCATCCGGACGATGCCGGCCGGGCGCGCGGGCATCCAGACCTTCGTGGCGCCCGTCGCCGAGAAGCCGGGCTGGTTCGGACGGGTATGGGACCGGGCGGCGGAGGAGGTCGCGAAGGGGCACCAGGTGTTCGTCGTGTGCTCGGCTATCGACGCCGAGAAGTCGGCCCCGACGCCCGGTGCCGACGACGGCACGGGGGCGGGCGCTGCGCCGGTCGAGGGCGAGGCGGCGCGACCGCACTGGGGCGTCGTGCAGGTCGCCGACATGCTGCAGCGGCATCCCGCCGTGGGGCAGCTGCGCCTCGCCACGCTGCACGGCAAGCTGCCCGCCGACGAGAAGGACCGCATCATGCAGGACTTCGCGCGCGGCGACATCGACCTGCTGGTCGCCACCACCGTGATCGAGGTCGGCGTCGACGTGCCGAACGCGTCGACCATGGTCATCCTGGATGCCGACCGCTTCGGGGTCTCGCAGCTCCACCAGCTGCGCGGGCGCGTGGGCCGCGGCGGCGTGCCCGGCCTGTGCCTGCTCGTCACGGAGGCCGAGCAGGGGAGCGTCGCGCGCTCGCGGGTCGAGGCCGTGGCCTCCACTCTCGACGGCTTCGCCCTCGCCGAGATCGACCTCGAGCTGCGCGGGGAGGGGGACGTGCTGGGTGACGCGCAGTCCGGTGTGCGCTCGTCGCTGCGGCTGCTGCGCGTCGTGAAGGACGCGGAGCTCATCGCCCGTGCCCGCGAGGAGGCGGAGCGCGTCCTGGAGCAGGATCCGCTGCTCGACGGGCATCCGGAGCTCGCCGACGCGCTGTCTCGTCGCGTCACGCAGGAGGAGCGCGCGGCTCTGTCCAAGTCGTGACCGATAGGCTCTTGGGCATGAGCAGTCGGATCGCCGTCGTTCCCGGATCCTTCGACCCGCCGACCCTCGGTCATCTCGACGTCATCCGACGTGCCGCCCGGCTCTACGACGAGCTGCACGTCGTGGTCGTGCACAACCCGGACAAGGCGGGCATGCTGCCGGCCGCCCAGCGCGTCTCTCTGCTCGAGCAGTCCATCGCCGAGGACGACGGCATGGACGGCAACGTGATCGTCGGCGCCTGGAGCGTGGGGCTGCTCGTCGACTATGCGCAGGAGGTCGGCGCGGGCGTGCTCGTGAAGGGCATCCGCTCGCAGGTCGACGTGGCCTACGAGACGCCCATGGCGGTCGTCAACCGTCACCTCGCGGACATCGAGACGGTGTTCCTGCTACCCGAGCCGTCGCACGCGCTCGTGTCGAGCTCGCTTGTGCGCCAGGTGGCGGGCCTCGGCGGCGACGTGTCGCCGTACGTGCCGCCGGCGGTGTCTCGGTTCCTCGCGCAGGCCGGCGCGAACGACTTCTGAGCTCGGCTCGCCCGGCCCTCGCCGAAGCGCCCCGCGGGTAGCATCGAAGCGTGAGATCACGACTTTCCGGCCCCTTCGTGCTGCCCGTGCGCGACATCGTCCGCAAGCCGGGCGAGATGCGCGAGCACTCCCTGACCATCCCGGCGCCCGAGCGCTGGGGGGAGGGCATCGTCTCCGTGCCGCAGGGCAAGGAGATCGATCTCGATGTGCGCCTCGAGTCGGTGCACGAGGGAATCCTCGTGTCGGGAACCGTCGACACCGAGTACGAGGGCGAGTGCGGGCGCTGCCTGCGGGACATCGCCGCGCCCGTCGAAGTCGAGTTCCAGGAGCTTTTCGAGTATCCTGGGGAGGAAACTGCTGACTTCGAGGTTCAAGACGACCACGTGGATCTTGAAACTCTGGTCAGGGATGCGACCGTTCTGGCGCTTCCGTTTCAGCCGGTCTGTCAGCCGGATTGCCCCGGCCTTGATCCGGTCACGGGCGAGCGGTTGACGGAACCGGCAGGCGCCACGCAGGCGCCCGTCGATCCTCGATGGGCCGCGCTCCAGAACCTCACCGACCACGGATCGGCGCACGACGCCGCCCGCGACACAGAAGAGAGCTGAAATCATGGCTGGTAACCCCCCGAAGCGGAAGGTCTCCCGCTCCAACACCCGTTCGCGCCGCGCGCAGTGGAAGGCCGAGGCCCCCGCGCTCGTCAAGACGGTCGAGAACGGCAAGGTCGTCTACAGCCGTCCGCACCAGGCCAAGGTCGTGACCGACTCGCAGGGCACCGAGCTGTTCCTGGAGTACAAGGGCCGCAAGGTCGCCGACGTCTGAATCGGCACCCGTGACGATCGATAGTCGCGGACCTCAGCACCTGACCGAGAAGCTCGGCGTCGACTTCGACGCCGAGCTTCTCGGCTTGGCGCTGACGCACCGCTCCTTCGCGTACGAGAACGGCGGCATCCCGCACAACGAGCGCCTCGAGTTCCTCGGCGACTCGGTGCTGGGATTGGCCGTGACGACGATGCTGTACACGCGGCATCCGGAGCTCGACGAGGGGTCGCTCGCCAAGCGGCGCGCGAGCGTCGTCTCGACCGTCGCGCTGGCGGAGATCGCGCGCGGCATCGGCCTGGGCGAGCACATCCGTCTCGGCCGCGGCGAGATCCTCACCGGCGGGCGGGACAAGGACTCGATCCTCGCCGACGCGATGGAGGCCGTGATCGGCGCCGCCTACGTCTCGGCCGGGAGCGAGCCCGCGACGGCGATGGTGCTGCGCCTGATCGAGCCGCTGCTGGAGAATCCCGAGCGCTACGGCGCCGCGATGGATCCGAAGACCGCGCTGCAGGAGATCGCGGCACGGCAGGGGTTCACGCCGCCGGTCTACGCGGTCGAGGCGAGCGGTCCGGATCACGAGCGCCGTTTCGTCGCGACGGTGACGGTGGGCGAGCTGTCGGCGAGCGGCGAGGGCACGAGCAAGAAGACCGCCGAGATGGCTGCCGCGCTCGACCTGTGGCGCGTGCTCGACGCGCGCGAGCGCGCCTGATCCGCGCCCATGCCGGAGCTTCCCGAGGTCGAGGTGGTGCGCGCCGGGCTCGCGCCTGCCGTCACCGGCGCGCGCGTGCGGGGAGTCGAGGCGCACGATCCCCGGGCGCTGACCCGGCATGTCGGCACCGCGGCCGACTTCGAGGCGCGGCTGACGGGGCGTGCCATCCTCGGCACGTCACGGCGCGGCAAGTTCCTGTGGCTGCCCCTGTCCGACGCGGACGACGCCGTCGGCCCCGAGGCCGTCATGGTGCACCTGGGGATGAGCGGACAGATGCTGCTGCGCGAACCCGGCGCGCCGCTCGAGCGCCACGAGCGCATCCGTCTCGCGATCGAGCATCCGGATCACGGCGAGCTCGCCGTCGTCTTCGCGGACCAGCGGACGTTCGGATCCCTCGCGATCGATGCGCTGATCCCCACGCAGGACGGCCGGGCCGGAGGCTTCGGCGACGACACGCCCCTCGTGCCGCAGCAGGCCGCCCACATCGCGCGGGATCCGCTCGATCCGGCCTTCGACGATGCGCTGTTCCGCAGGCGGCTGGCGACCAAGTCGTCTGCGATCAAGCGCGTGCTGCTGGATCAGACGGTCGTGAGCGGCATCGGCAACATCTACGCGGACGAGGCGCTGTGGGCCGCGCGGATCCATCCGGAGACCGTCGCGCGCGACCTGTCGACGCGCGCCGTGAACCGGCTGCTGTCCGAGGTCCGCGCCGTGCTGGCGAAGGCGCTGGCGGAGGGCGGCACGAGCTTCGATGCACAGTACGTGAACGTCAACGGCCAAGCCGGCTACTTCGCCCACAGCCTGAACGCCTACGGCAGGCATGGAAAGCCGTGCCCGCGGTGCGGCAGGCCGATCGTGCGGGTGGCGTTCGCCAACCGGAGCAGTCATTTCTGCCCGCACTGCCAGCGGTTGCCCCGCTAGTCTGGAGAGAGCGCGGACTTCGCGCTCTCTCGGCGACACCGTCGCAGCGATGGGGCGCAGCGATCGCCTAGGGATCAGTCTCCTGCTTATCTTTCGAGGTCATCAGCTAGCGGCTGCTGCGCGGATATTTATGAACGTTTGACTGATAACTGGCGATTATCAGTGATAACCTTCACGCATGACGGTCGCCATCATCGCGGACATCGTCGGATCCCGGCGTCAGCCCGACCGTGACGCTCTTCAGCAGCAGATCGAAGACGCCGCCGGGCAGTCGGACCGGCTCGTGCCCGGCGCGGACCAACCGTGGCGTCCCACCGTGGGCGACGAACTGCAGGCGGTGTACGGCAGCCTTGGCCGGGCGCTGCGGGCGACGCTCGTGCTCCAGCTGGCCGCGCCCGACGATGTCGAGTGCCGCTTCGGCATCGGATACGGCGGGGTCGTCTCCGTGGCATCGACGCGAGAGGAGCTCCAGGACGGGCCGGGGTGGTGGGCCGCGCGCCAGGCGATCGAGCATGTCCACTCGCTCGCCCGGCGCCGCGTCCGATCGGCGCGCACCTGGTTCGGGGCGGGAGTCGGCGCGCCGCGTGAGATCGCGGCGATCACCGGCCTCGTGAACAGCTACCTCGTGGCGCGCGATCACATGGTCGGCGAGATGAACGGTCGCGCCCGCCGTCTGACGCTCGGGCGCATGCGCGGTGACGCGCAGAAGGACCTGGCGGACGCGGAGGGGATCTCTCAGTCCGCCGTCTCGCAGTCCCTCAGCAAGGCCGGCGCCCCCGCCCTGATGCTGCTCCTCGACGAGATCGACGGCGTCGAGGACGCTCTGCTCGGCCGCTCGCAGTGACGCGGGGCCGGTAGCGCCGCGGGTCAGCAGCCGCGGGCGGGTGGCGCCGCAGGCCGGCAGTCGCGGACTGAGCGGCTCGGCCAGGCCCGGTGCGCAGGCGCCTCGGCCGGATCAGGCCAGCGTGTCCGCGAGCTCGAGGGCGTCGGCGGCGAGCCGAGCGGAGGTGCCGGCGTCGCGCATCCACAGCGGCACGGCACGCGTCGAGATGCCCGCAGCGTTCAGGGGCGCCGCCGCCGCCGCATCCGACTCGTCGACGAGCCATCCGTCGAGGAGACCGCCCGCGACGCGTGCGCCGTAGTGACGCGCGACCGCCTCCGCGCTCGTGTCCACACCGATCGCAGCCAGGCACGCGTCCGCCATCCCGCGCACGACGGATCCGGAGATGATGCCCGAGACGCCGACCACGGGAGCGGAGGCGGCGGCGAGTGCCTGCCGCATGCCGGGCACGGCGAGCACGGGGCCGACCGAGACCACGGGGTTGGACGGTGCGACGAGGATCACGTCGGCGGCCGCGATGACGTCGAGCGCCCCGGGCGACGGCGTGGCCTGCTCGATGCCCTGCTGCGTGAAGCCCGTCGCCGGCAGCTGCGCGCGATGGCGCACCCACCACTCCTGGAAGTGGATCGGCTCGCGATCGCCGAGCAGGACATGCGTGTCGACCTCGGCATCCGTCGCCGGGTGCAGCGTGACGCCGAGGTCCCATCGCGCGCCCAGGCGCCGGTAGACCTCGGAGACGCTCAGCCCCTCGCGCAGCCACGCCGTGCGGGCGATGTGCGTGCCGAGGTCGAGATCGCCGAGGGTGAACCACGCCGGTGCGGTGCCCCACGCGGCGAGCTCGCCCGACACGCGCTCGCTCTCGTCGGCGCGTCCCCAGCCGCGCGTGAGGTCGTTCACGCCCGCGAGCGCGTAGAGCAGGCTGTCGTGGTCCGGCGCGATCCGCAGCCCGGACACCCACCAGTCATCGGCGGTGTTGACGACCACGTCGATCCGGTCGCGTCCTCCGGTCCGTCGCACGTGCTCGCGCAGGCCCATCACGAAACGCGCGCAGCCCACGCCGCCGCCGATCACCACAAGATTCACGGATCAACCGTATGCGGGATCGGCGGCGGCACGGATCAGGACAGCTTCTTCTCCCATGCGCCCGCGTAGGAGGCGGGCACGAAGCCCACGGCCTCGTTCACGTCGAGCATGTAGCGGTTCTCCTCGGCGTTGAACGTGGACACCCGCGGCGACTCCGGCACGAGCTCGTGCCACTTCTTCAGGCCGATGCACTTCACGATCGCGCCGAGGCGACGACCGCGGTGCTCCGGCATCACGAGGGTTCCCCACTGCGAGGTCGGACGCGTGCGGTCGGGGCCGATCGACAGCTCGTTGAACGCGGCGACCGCGCCCGTCGGCTCGTGCAGCACGAGCGTCACGCCCATCAGGGTGCCCGCCTCCGCGAACCGGCCGTCGCGCTCGAAGACGCGCTCGGCGTCCCAAACGGACTGCTCGGTGACCATGTCTCCGCTCGGCACGTCGGAGTGCATCCGCGCGATCGCGGCGGCGTAGCCGGCGGCGTACTCGGGCGGCGTCGGTCCCGCCCACCACACGGTGCGGTAGTCCGGACCGGCCTTGGCCAGCGCCTGCTCGAGCAGCACGTCCGTGGCGTCGTACGAGCCGTGCAGCTCGAACACGCTGTTGCGCTCGACCTGACCGAGGCGGAAGCCGGCGGCGAGCATGCGCCGCGTGGCCGCGTCCTCGCTCGGGATCCAGCCCGCGCCGGTCGGCGGGACGAGGCGGCGCTCGACGGGGTCCGGCCGGTGGATCGTCCACGTCTGCAGCACGCTGCGGCCGCGCTCGCGCGCGATGCGCTCCACCTCGGCCAGCAGCGCGTCGGCCGCAGGACCCTGCTCGTGCTCGGCGACGAGCGACACGTCGAACTCGGCCGAATCCGCTGTCGTCTTGTCGAACTCCACGCTGCCGATGCCCACGAGCCGGCCCTCGACCCGGGCGCCGACGAGGTGCGTGACGCGATACGGCGTCTCCCGCGAACGCACGAGGAGCTCCGCCGGCTCGTCGTCGTGCAGATCGGTGCCGGATGCCCGGCGCCAGGCGTCGTTCGCGATCCTGACGCCCTCGAGGAAATCGGTCGCGTCCGGCGCGTCCAGCGAGGCGGGGATGACGAGCGGTTCGATCCGGACGTGCAAGGTCGTCGACTCCATCACAGCTCCTTCTTCCATTCGCCGGACGCGCCGACGGGGCGGAACCCGACCGCCTCGTTCACGTCCAGCATGTAGCGGTTCTCCTCGGCGTTGAACGTCATCACGCTCGGAGAGGCTGGCACGAGCTCGTGCCAGCGGATGAGGCCCAGGCACTTCACGATCGTGCCGAGGCGGTGCCCGCGGTGCTCGGGCAGCACAAGCGTGCCGTAGTTCTCCGCGCGGCGGCCGCGGTCGCGCCCGATCACGAGCTCGTTGAACGCGGCGATCGCGCCGGTGGGGACGTGGACGACGGCGGCGACCGCCATGATCTGACCCGCGTCCGCCTTGAGCTTCTCGCGATAGCGGATGCGCGCGGCGTCCCAGGTCTCCTCCTCCCACTCGAGCTCCCCGCTCGGCACATCGGTGGCCATGCGGGAGACGGCGTAGGCGTAGCCGTCGACGTGCTCGTCGGGCGCGGGGGACTGCCACCACACGGGGCGATAGTCGCCACCCGCCTTCGCGAGCGCCGCGTCGAGCATGCGCTGCGCGTGGCCGAGCGACGCGGCGAAGTCGAACATGCTCACGCGCTCGACCTGACCGAGCGTGTAACCGTGCCGCTGCAGCAGGCGCGTCGTGTCGGCGTCTGACGGGATCGATCCGATGCCGGTGGGGGAGACGAGCCGTTCGCCGGGGTGATCGGCTCGCGTGAGGTTCCAGGAATGCAGGACCGACCGCCCGTGCTCGTGGGCGAGGCGCTCGGCCTCGTCGAGGAGGGCGTCCTCGATCCCGCGGCCGCGGTCCTCGGGACGGACGAAGACGCCGGCGCTCGCGTTCTTGTCGCCGTCGCGCTGGTACTCGAACAGCAGGACGCCGGCGATCCGGTCGCCGTCGCGGGCGATGCGGGCCTCGCGCACCGTGTACTCGGTGGCGCGCAGAGCGGCGAGCCACTCGGCGGGCTCGACGTCGAACAGATCGGTGCCGCTGTCGTGGCGACCGGAGGCGGTGATGATGTCCGCCGCGGCGAGCAGGCCGACCGCGTCGGGTGCGTCGATCGCGACGGGGATGGGCAGCGCATCGATGCGCAGCGGAAGGGTGTCGAACGTGTCGAACATGAGGGAGTGCTTCCTTCGTGGGGAGGTCGGGGCCGGGTGGGGATTCCACCCGGCCCCGGGTGAGAGTGATCAGCGGGGAAGATGCCCGTGGAGCCCGGACCAGGCCTGCACGAGCTCGAGCTCGGCGCGGCGCTTGTGCAGTTCGCGCTCCATGTGCAGCTGGTGCAGGTCGCTGTTCGTGGCCTGGCCGCGGACGGGGCGAGTGCCCCACAGCAGCAGCCTCAGGCCGATCCACATCGCCACCCGGTCGGGAAGCGCGGTGCGAGCAGAGCGGTTCTGCAGCGCCTCGGCTATCGAGTCCGGCGGTTGCGGCGGATGCGAGGTGCGCACGGCCTGCGCCTCGGAGCCCTGACCCAGGACGTCGCGGCGATCGGTCGTGCGGAGGGTGGTGGCGGACATGGTGTCTCCTCGGTGAGGTCCCCGGTGCGGGGACGGTGATGGATGGATCCCCGAGCGGGGAGGGAGCCTGTCGCGGAAGGACAGGGGGATCGCGGCGATCGTCCGGATGGCCGTGGATCGCGGGGCCGACCGCCGGTGAGGCGGATCGTTGCCGACGAGGCGGCCCGGCGAGGCGAGACCTCAGGCGGGCGCCCTCAGTGGGCAGACCGGTGGCGTGAACGCGTCAGATGGCCGCGGGGAAACGCCGTGCGACGCCGAGGATGCCGAGGCGGGAGACGCGGAGATCTGGAGTGAAATCAGTCAACATCGCGCCCCTCCTCTCATCTGTTCGCGGGTCGCGGCTCCCGATATTAGCGGTGCCGTTCAGCGTCCGTCAAGCGTTCTCTCAGGCGTGTCTGATGTCGGCGCGCGTGGTGCACGGTGTGAGCCGGGGTGTCAGGTAGCGTGAAACCCGCGGAATTCCGCGGAACGGGAGGAGTCGGATGCACCTGAAGAGCGTGACGCTCAAGGGCTTCAAGTCGTTCGCGCAGCCGACGACCTTCGCGCTCGAGCCCGGTGTGACGGCCATCGTCGGTCCGAACGGATCCGGCAAGTCGAACGTCGTCGACGCCCTCGCCTGGGTCATGGGCGAGCAGGGCGCGAAGACCCTCCGCGGCGGCAAGATGGAGGACGTCATCTTCGCCGGCACCGCCACGCGCGGCCCACTCGGGCGCGCGGAGGTGCAGCTCACGATCGACAACTCCGACGGCGCGCTGCCGATCGAGTACAGCGAGGTGACGATCAGTCGCACGCTGTTCCGCAGCGGATCGAGCGAGTACGCGATCAACGGCGAGTCCTGCCGACTGCTGGATGTGCAGGAGCTGCTGAGCGACTCGGGTCTGGGTCGTGAGATGCACGTGATCGTCGGGCAGGGGCGGCTCGACGCCGTGCTGCAGGCGACTCCCGAGGACCGGCGCGGCTTCATCGAGGAGGCGGCCGGCATCCTCAAGCACCGCCGGCGCAAGGAGAAGACGCTCCGCAAGCTCGAGGCGATGGAGCAGAACCTGACGCGCCTGAGCGATCTGGCGGGCGAGATCCGGCGCCAGCTCAAGCCGCTCGGCAAGCAGGCGGAGATCGCGCGGGAGGCCCAGACCATCGCGGCGATCGTCCGCGACGCCAAGGCGCGTCTGCTGGCGGACGAGGTCGTGCAGCTGCGGTCCGCGCTGGCGGATCACGCGCGCAGCGAGCAGGAGCGCCACACCGAGCGCCTCGTGCTGCAGGACGAGGTCGACGGCGTGCGGTCGCGGATCGCGCAGCTGGAGCGCGAGCAGAACGCGGAGGCGGTCGACGAGGCCCGGCGCGTGACCTTCGCGCTCGAGCAGGTCCAGGAGCGACTGCGCGGGCTGTTCACGCTCGCGAACCAGCGCCTGGCGCTGCTCGGTGCGGATGACGATCCGGACACGGTCGCGATCACGGTCACGCAGGCGGCGATCGACGAGGCGCGCGAGGAGATCACCGAGATCTCGGACGGGCTGGGCGCGGCTCAGGATGCCGTGCAGGAGGCCTCACGCGCGCTCGTGCGGGCCCGCGGGGAGCTCGACGCGCTCGATGCCGACATCGCGGAGCAGAGCGCGCTCGTGTCCGAGCACGACATGCGGCTGACGGCCCTGCGCGGCTCCGCCGAGGCGGCGCAGTTGGCCCTGGCGGCCGTCCGCGGCGGCGTGCTGCGTCAGCAGAATGCGCTGGACGCCGCGGATCAGCGCCGGATCGAGGCGGCGGAGGAGCTGGAGCGGATCGATCCGACCGTGGTCTCGGAGGGATCGGCGGCCGAGCACCAGACGGCGTACGAGACCGCGCAGCGCGAGACGGGCGAGGCCGAGGCCGAGCTCGAGCGCATCCGTGAGGCGCACCGCGCCGCCGAGCGCGAGGCCGACGCGCTGACGGCGAAGGTCGCGGCGCTGTCGAGCGCGCTCGATGTGCAGAACGGCGCCGCCGCGCTGATCGCGCGGGGCGGCGCGGGTGTGCGGGGGCTCGTCGGCGACGAGGTGCACGTCGACGCGGGATACGAGGCCGCGATCGCGGCCGTGCTGGGGCCGCTCGCGGAGGGTGTGCTCGTCGACTCGCGCTCCGCGGCGTTCGCCGTCGCGGAGCGCGCCGGGGAGTTCGGCGTCGTCGACATCGTGATCGCGGACGCGGGCGGTGCCGAGGCGGGGACCCCCGCGGAACCCGGAGTCGTTCCCGCGCGGAAGGTCGTGCGGGCGCCCGAGGGCGTGCTGCGGATCCTCGCCCACGTCGCGGTGGCCGACGATCTCGATGCGGCGCGAGCCGCGTTCGACGCGGCGCCCGACTCGGCGCTGACGATCGTGACCCGCGCGGGCGAGGTGTGCACGGCGCAGACCGTGCGCGCCGGGGCGGGCGAGCGGTCGCGCCTCGAGCTGCAGGCCGAACGGGACGCCGCGGCGGCGCGACTCGCCGAGGTGCGCGTACACGTCGAGGAGCACACGGTCCTGCGGACCGAGGCGAACGAGCGCTTGCAGACCGCGCGTCGCGTGGCCAAGGAGGCGCTTCAGGCCCTGCGCGAGCACGACGCCCAGCTCGCGCAGCACGCCGAGCAGCTGAACCGGGCCACCGTGCGGCATGAGGCGGCGGTCGCGGAGTGCGAGCGCCTGCAGAACGGGCTCGCACAGGCACAGGGAGCCGTGGCGGACGCCGAGGGGAAGGCGAAGGCCGCGACGGAGGAGCTCAACGCCGCCCTCCAGAAGCCGCGGCCCATCCTCGACGCCTCCGCTCGTGACGACTACCTCGCCGCGCTCGAGGCCGCGCGGGAGCAGGAGATGCGCGCGCGCCTGGACGTCGAGACGCTGCGCGAGCGCGTCCGCGCGGCCGAGGCCCGCGCGGTGAGCCTCGAGCGGCAGCGCGAACGCGAGCGGGAGGCCGCGGCCGCCGCCGCGCGACGCGCCGTCATCCGCCGCCGCCAGCGCGAGATCGCCGAGGGCGTGGCGGGCGAGCTGCCGCACCTGCTCGATTCGGTCGACCGCTCGGTCACCGAGGCGCGCATGGCGCTGGCGGAGGCCGAGAGCGCCCGGGCCACCGTGACGGCCGAACTGCGCGAGCTGCGCGGCAAGGAGGCGGGCCTGCGCGAGCGCCTCACGGGACTGACCGAGAGCGTGCACGGGCTCGAGCTGCAGATCCACGAGAAGAAGCTGCATGTCGCGAGCCTGCTCGAGCGCGTCGCGAGCGAACTCGGCTTGAGCGAGGACATCCTGGTTTCGGAATACGGCCCGGATCAGCCGGTTCCGCGCGATACGGCGGACATCCGCGTCGCGGAAGATCTCGTCGAGCACGCCGAGCAGGGGACGCATGCCGAGGACGGCATGCCCGCCACGATCCCGTACGACCGCCGCATGCAGGAGCGGCGCCTGCGCGACGCCGAGCGCAAGCTGACGCAGCTCGGGCGTGTGAACCCGCTCGCGCTCGAGGAGTTCGCGGCGCTCGAGCAGCGGCACAAGTTCCTGACGGAGCAGCTGGACGACCTCGTCCAGACCCGCAAGGATTTGATGACGATCATCTCCGATCTCGACGAGCGCATGCAGGTGATCTTCGAGGCGGCCTTCGAGGACACGAGGACCGCCTTCACCGAGGTGTTCCCGATCCTCTTCCCCGGCGGCACGGGCTCGATCGCACTCACGAACCCCGACGATCTGCTCACGACGGGCATCGAGGTGTCGGTGCGGCCCGTCGGCAAGAAGATCGAGCGGCTCTCGCTGCTCTCGGGCGGCGAGCGGTCGTTGGCGGCCGTGGCGTTCCTGACGGCCATCTTCAAGGCGCGACCCAGCCCCTTCTACATCCTGGACGAGGTCGAGGCAGCGCTCGACGACGCGAACCTCGGTCGCCTGCTGGGCGTGTTCGAGCAGCTGCGGGAGTCGAGCCAGCTGATCGTGATCACGCACCAGAAGCGCACGATGGAGATCGCCGACGCGCTGTACGGCGTCTCGATGCGCCAGGACGGCGTCTCGGCCGTCGTGGGCCAGCGGATCTCCGAGCGCGCCGCGTCGTGACGGCCGCCGAGGAGTTCGACGCTCTCGCGCCGCGGCTGCGGCGGTGGCCGGACGTGGAGGCGCACGACCTGGTCGCGGCCGACGTCAGCGATCGGCTCGTCCTGACGGAGTCGGAGACCGGTGGGGATCACGGGGAGGTCGTCGTGATCGGCGACCGGTACGGAGGGCTCACGCTGTCGCTGCTGGCGGCCGATCCCGACGCCCGGGTGCGCGTGCATCAGGATGCCATCACGGGGGAGCGGGCGCTGCGGGCGAACGCCGAGCGGATCGGCATCCCGCTCGACCGGGTGACCTGGCACGGGCTCGACGCCTCGCTCGCCGACGGCGCGCGCACCGTGCTGCTGCAGCTGCCGCGGTCGCTCGACGCGCTCGACGAGATCGCCGGGGTGATCGCCGCCGCAGCCGCGCACGACGTTCGGCTCGTCGCGGGCGGACGCGTGAAGCACATGACGCCGGCGATGAACGACGTACTGGGGCGGCACTTCACGTCCGTCACGGCGAGCCGGGCCGCCGGCAAGTCGCGTGTGCTGCATGCGAGCGGGGCGGTACGCGGATCCGGATCACCGTGGCCGCGGCGGCGAGACCATCCCGACCTCGGGATCACGGTGTGCGCCCACGGCGCGGCGTTCGCGGGCACGTCGATCGACATCGGCACGCGGTACCTGCTCGGGTTCCTCGACGGGATGCGCGAGGCCGAGACCGCGATCGACCTCGCGTGCGGCACGGGCGTGCTCGCGACCATGCTCGCGAGGGACCGGCCCGCCATCCGCGTGCTCGCGACGGATCAGTCGGCCGCGGCGGTGGCATCGGCCCGGGCGACGGCCGCCGCGAACGGCGTCGCGGACCGCGTCGAGGTCGTGCGTGACGACGGGCTCCACGCGCAGTCCGACGCGTCGGCCGACCTGATCCTGCTGAACCCGCCGTTCCACTCGGGGGCCGCGGTGACGGATGCGATCGCGCCCAGGCTCTTCGCGGACGCCGCGCGCGTGCTGCGCCCGGGCGGCGAGCTGTGGTGCGTGTTCAACTCGCACCTCGGCTACCGGCCGATCCTCGAGCGCACGGTCGGCCCCACGCGCCAGGCGGGTCGCAACCCGAAGTTCACGGTCACGGTCAGCGTCTCGCGCTGACGGCGGCGGTCAGAGCATCGCGAAGACCGCGCGCGCGAGGTCCGTCAGCGCACCGACGACCGCGACGAGCACCAGGAGCCCGGCCGGGGAGTGCCACTGCTCGGCGGCCGGATCGGAGGCTCCCATGCGCCACGGGTCGAGCACGATCCAGCGCAGCAGGTAGTACGTCGTCGTCGCCGCGCCCATGCAGATCGCGGCGCCGAGCGCGGCGACCCGGCGCGTCGGGGCGTCGCGTCGCGCGGGGAGAGGGCGCGGCTGTCCGCGTGTCGTCCTCCGGGGGCGGGTCCGCCGTCAACATCTGTCGCGGGCGGAACGTCGCGCGGAGCGCTCATGCGGGGGGCTCAGCCGGCCAGGACGTCGGCGTAGAGCGCGTGGGTGCGGTCGGCGATCTGCCGCCACGAGAACTCGCGTTCCGCGCGCAGGCGACCCGCCTCGCCCAGGGCGCGAGCGCGCTCCGGATCCGACACCATGTCGGTGAGCGCGGCCGCGAGGTCGGAGACGAACCGGTCGGGGTCCGTCGGGGTGCCGGTGCCGTCGTCGAGCTGCTCCAGCGGCACGATCGTGCCGGTCTCACCGTGGGCGACGACCTCCGGGATGCCGCCCGTGCCCGTGCCGACGACGGGAGCGCCGCACGCCATGGCCTCCAGGTTGACGATGCCGAGGGGTTCGTACACCGAGGGGCACACGAACGTCGTGGCCGCGCTCAGGAGGGCGCTCAGCTCGTGACGCGGCAGATGACGGTCGATCCACACCACGCCCGCGCGGGTCTCGCGCAGCTCGGCGACGAGACCCTCGACCTCCGTCATGATCTCCGGCGTGTCGGGGGCGCCCGCGCAGAGCACGAGCTGCACATCCGGCGGCAGCTGCCGCGCGGCGCGCAGCAGGTACGGCAGTCCCTTCTGGCGCGTGATCCGCCCGACGAAGACGATCGACGGGCGATCGGGATCCACCCCGAGCGCACGCACCGTGTCGGGATCCTCGACGCGTCTCCAGGCGTCGAGGTCGATGCCGTTGTAGACGACCTTCACGCGCCCGGGATCGAGATCTGGGTACACGCGCAGGAGGTCGCGTCGCATGCCCTCGCTGACCGCCACGACCGCGTCGGCGGATGTCAGGGCGTCGCGCTCGATCCAGCTCGACAGGCGGTAGCCGCCGCCGAGCTGCTCGGCCTTCCAGGGGCGCAGCGGCTCCAGGCTGTGTGCCGTCGCCACGTGCGGGATGCCGTGCAGCATCTTGGCCACGTGGCCCCCGAAGTTCGCGTACCAGGTGTGCGAGTGCACGAGATCCGCCCCCGCCGCGTCGCGCGCGATCGCGAGGTCGACCCCCATGGTCTGCAGCGCGCCGTTCGCCTCGCCGAGCTCGGGCGGCACGGCGTAGGCGTGCACGTCCTGCTCGTCCCTCGGGGCGCCGAAGCACCGCACGACGACGTCGATGTCGCGCCGCAGCGCCTTGACGAGCTCGGCCACGTGGACGCCGGCGCCCCCGTAGATCTCGGGCGGATACTCGCGGGTGAGCAGGTCGACGCGCATGGTGTCAACCTAGTGCGATCCGCGTCCGCGGGACACTAGGGTCAGGCCTATGGCAGCGTCTGCGACGAAGAAGGTGCTGGGAATCGTGCTCGCGGGCGGCGAAGGCAAGCGACTGATGCCGCTCACGCTGGATCGCGCGAAGCCCGCCGTCCCCTTCGGCGGCCACTATCGCCTGATCGACTTCGCGCTGTCCAACCTGATGAACTCCGGCCTGCGCCAGGTCATCGTGCTGACGCAGTACAAGTCGCACAGCCTCGACCGCCACATCTCGCAGCTGTGGCGCATGAGCGGGCTGTTCAACTCGTACGTCACCTCGGTGCCCGCGCAGCAGCGCCTCGGCAAGCGCTGGTACCTCGGTTCGGCCGACGCGATCCTGCAGAGCCTGAACCTCGTGTTCGACGAGAACCCCGACTACATCGTGGTCGTGGGAGCGGATCACGTGTATCGCATGGACTTCGAGCACATGCTCGACGCGCACATCGCGTCGGGGGCCGAGTGCACGGTGGCGGCGATCCGGCAGCCGATCACGCTCGCGAACCAGTTCGGCGTGATCGACGTCGACCCCGGAAGCCCGGCGAGCATCCGCGAGTTCCTCGAGAAGCCCTCGCAGCCGCAGGGCCTTCCCGATTCGCCCGGCGAGGTGCTGGCCTCGATGGGCAACTACATCTTCACGACCGACGCGCTCGTCGAGGCCGTGCGGGCCGACGGCGAGCGCACGGACTCGAACCACGACATGGGCGGCGACATCGTGCCGTACTTCGTCGACAAGGGCACGGCGGGCGTGTACGACATGAAGCACAACGACGTCCCGGGCAGCACGGCGCGCGACCGCTACTACTGGCGCGACGTCGGCACGATCGAGTCGTACTTCGACGCGCACCAGGACCTGATCTCGGTGCTGCCGGTCTTCAACCTCTACAACAACGAGTGGCCCATCTTCAGCCGCCAGGACAACCTGCCGCCCGCCAAGTTCACGCGCGATGCCCGCGGCACGCTCAGCACCGTGATCGACTCGATCGTCTCCCTCGGCTCCGTCATCTCGGGCGCGCACATCGAGCGCAGCGTGCTCGGCGGGCGCGCCGTCGTCGAATCCGGGGCGATGCTGACCGACTCCATCCTGTTCGAGAACACGCGCGTCGCCGCGGGCGCCACCGTGCGCCGCGCGATCATCGACAAGAGCGTGGTTGTCGATCCCGGCGCCTCGATCGGCGTCGACGCCGAGAAGGACCGCGCGCGGGGCTTCATCGTGACCGACAGCGGCATCACGGTGGTCGGCAAGGGCGTGCGCGTCACGGCCGACTGAGCGGCACGCGTCGGCGCGGCGCCCGGGGCCCGCGGAGGGGGCACCCGCACACATAGAGTTGAACCCATGGCGGAGAAGTGGTCCCTGGGTCGCGCGCTGCGCGGCATGTTCACGCGTCCGACGATCGACGAGGACACCTGGGACACGCTGGAGACCGCGCTGATCCAGGCCGACTTCGGGCCCGACATCACGGAGCGGATCGTCGACCAGCTGCGGGAGGACGTCGAGCGCTACCGCACGACGGATCCGCGTGACCTCAACCGCATGCTGCAGGAGACGCTCGAGGAGCGCTTCGCGAAGTACGACACGACGCTGAAGCTCACCGAACGCCCCGCCGTCGTGCTCGTGGTCGGCGTGAACGGGGTGGGCAAGACCACCACGATCGGCAAGTTCGCGCACTTCCTGGGCCGCTACCAGCGCTCGGTCGTCGTCGGCGCGGCCGACACGTTCCGCGCCGCGGCCGTCGACCAGCTCGCGACCTGGGCCGAGCGCGGGGGAGCCGCGATCGTGCGCCCCGACCGCGAGGGTCAGGATCCCGCCTCCGTCGCGTTCCAGACGATCGACTACGCCAAGCGCACGGGCACCGAGATCGTGCTCGTCGACACGGCGGGGCGCCTGCACACCAAGGGCGGCCTGATGGATGAGCTCACCAAGATCCGGCGTGTGATCGAGAAGCAGGCGCCGATCAGCGAGGTGCTGCTCGTGCTGGATGCGACGACGGGCCAGAACGGCGTGATGCAGGCAGAGGCATTCCTGCAGCACGCGGGCGTGACGGGCCTCGTGATCTCGAAGCTCGACGGCTCGGCCAGGGGCGGCTTCGTGCTCGCCGTGCAGGAGCGCACGGGCATCCCCGTCAAGCTGCTCGGCCAGGGCGAGGGCATCGGAGACCTCACGGGCTTCACGCCGCACGTGTTCGTGCAGGCTCTCGTCGAGGGCGCCGTCGACTGACGCGCGGTCGTCCGCGAGCCCCCGTGAGTCAGGGTGGGAGCGTCCCCGAGGGAATCAGATCTCGACGACCTCGCCGAGGACGACCGTGCGGTTCAGCGGCAGGTTGAAGTGCTCGGCCGCGTCCACCGTGATGCGCGAGGTCGCGAGGAAGAGCTTCTTGCGCCACGTCCGCATGCGCGGCTTGCGGCCGGCGCGCAGCTCGATCTTCGACAGATAGTAGATCGCCTCGTCCAGCTGCAGCCGCCCGCACGCGGCCTTCGGGCTCACGAGCGCCAGGGCGCGAGGGACGTCCGTCACCTCGGCGTAGCCGAAGTTCACGGTGACGTGGGTGATGCCGTCCGTGGGGTCGCCCAGGTCGTCGACCACGACGCGGTGCCGGGATGCCACGCGCGGGACGGTCGCGATCTCGACGGACACGAGCACGATGTTCTCGTGCCGCACGTGGTTGTGGCGGATGTTGTCGCGCAGCGCCAGCGGCACGGCGCTCTTGCCGCGGTTGAGGAAGATCGCGGTGCCCGGGACGGTCACGATCTCGTAGGGACGGCTCTTGATCTCCTCCATGAACTCGGCGAGGGAGCCCTCCATCTTCGTGCGCTTCGCCGTCACGATGCTGCGGCCCTTCTGCCACGTCGCCATGACCGTGAACGACGCCAGCGCGATCGCCAGCGGCAGCCACGCGCCGTGCAGGATCTTCGTCAGGTTCGCCGCGACGAACAGCAGCTCGAACGACAGGATCAGCGCGAGGCCGGTCCACAGCAGCCAGCGCGGCGTCTTCCATGCGCGGAAGGCGACGTAGAAGAACAGGATCGTCGTGATCGTGTTCGTGCCGATCGCCGTCATGCCGTACGCGTAGGCGAGGGCGGTGGAGCTCTGGAACGTGAAGACCAGGATCAGCACTGCGGCGAGGATGATCCAGTTGACCCACGGCACGTAGATCTGACCGTACGTGTCGGTGGAGGTGTGCAGGATGCGCAGGCGCGGCAGGTAGCCGAGCTCGGCGGCCTGCGACGCGACGGAGAAGGCCCCGCTGATGACCGCCTGCGACGCGATGACCGTCGCGGCGGTGGCCAGGATGATCATCGGCACACGCAGGGCGTCGGGGATCAGCAGGAAGAACGGGGATGCCAGCGCACCCTCGTCGTGCAGGATCAGCGCGCCCTGACCCATGTAGTTGATCGTGACGGCGGGCAGCACGACGAACAGCCAGCCGATCGTGATGGGCTTTCGCCCGAAGTGGCCCATGTCCGCGTACAGCGCCTCGGCGCCGGTGAAGCACAGCACGATCGCCGCGAGCGCGAAGAACGCGTAGTGGAAGTGACCGAGCAGGAACGTGAACGCGTACGTGGGCGACAGGGCCACGAGGATCCCCGGCTCCAGCAGGATGCCGCCGACGCCGCACAGCGCGATCGCGACGAACCACACGGTCGTGATCGGACCGAACAGGCGGCCGACGGCATTCGTGCCGAACTTCTGGGCCGCGAACAGCACGACGATGATCACGACGACGATCGGGATGACGAAGGCCTCCAGGTCGGGGTTGACGACCTTAAGGCCCTCGACGGCCGACAGCACCGAGATGGCGGGCGTGATCATGCCGTCGCCGAGGAACAGCGAGGCGCCGAAGATGCCGAGCACGGCCAGCACCCCCGTCACGCGCACCTGTCGCTTGGCGGCCCACGACCGCAGCAGCGTGATGAGCGCCATGATGCCGCCCTCACCGTGGTTGTCGACGCGCATGGCGAGGGACACGTAGGTGAGCGTGACGATGATCATCATCGACCAGAAGATGAGCGACACGACGCCGTAGACGTTCTCGGGGTCGACGGGCACGGGGTGCGGGTCGTCCGGGTTGAAGATCGTCTGCAGCGTGTAGATCGGGCTCGTGCCGATGTCGCCGAAGACGACGCCGAGGGCCCGAGCACCAGGGCGAAACGGACGCGGTCCCGCACGGAGTGCGTGGCCGTCGTCCGGGTCGGGGTGCGTTCGAGCAGCTGTGTCACGGAGGGCGAAGTTACGCCGCAGACCGCGCCCGACGGCCGGCTCGCACGGAATCCACACGCGCTCGAGCCGCATCCTCACGGAATCCTCACGCCGGGTACCGGGCCCCTTGCGCCGCGCGGCGGGATCCTCACGCCCGGGCGCGGAATCCTCCCGCCGCGACACGCCCGATCGCGCCGCGGACCGGGCGATCTACCGTGCGGGTCGCCCTGCTGGTTTCATAGGGATATGGCGATCGAACACGACTTCTTCGGCCTTCTGGAGTCCGGCCCCGACGGCTCCATCTTCTGGTCTGAGAACGTCGAGCTCGGCGACCAGAACGTCACCGTCGACCTGACGGCTCCCGACCAGGAGGACGTCTCGCCCGCGGCTCTCGACGCCGCCGCCGCCATGGTGTCCGCTCTCGAGGAGCTCGATCGCCGCAGCCGCTCCGCGATGCTCAGCGAAGTCGACAACCGCGCGAGCGAGGTGACCGAGTACATCCTGATGCAGCAGCAGACGCTCGGCGACGAGCTGGAGGACTTCCTCGTCGACATCAGCGGGGATGCGGCGGTCGACATCATCCGGTCGCTTCAGCTGATGAGCATGACGATCCTCGCGGACGAGCACGGCGGCGAGGATCCGTTCGCCGTGCTCGAGTACGCGCTCGACCCGGACGCCGCCGACGACGTGCTGCTCGTGAACCTCGCCTCCGACGCCTCCGTGCTGTCGGTCACGAGCGCGGACTGAGGCTGGCCGACACCAGCTCGCGCGTGAACGCGTGGGCGGGGCGGGAGAAGACCGCCTCGGTGTTGCCCTGCTCCACGATGCGGCCGTGCCGCATGACCGCGACGCGGTCGCTGACGCGGCGCACGACGGCGAGGTCGTGGGAGATGAACACGATCGTGAGCCCCTCGCGGCGCTGCAGGTCGAGCAGCAGATCGAGGATGCCGGCCTGGGTCGTAACGTCGAGCGCCGACACCGGCTCGTCGCACACGAGCACGTCCGGCCGGGCGGCGAGGGCGCGGGCGATCGCGACACGCTGGCGCTGACCGCCCGAGAGCGACGCGGGCTGGCGCCGCAGCACCGCGGCATCGAGCCCCACGCGCGCGAGCAGCTCGGCGGGTGCGGGGGCGTCGTCGCGGCGTGCGTGCCTCAGGATCCGCTCCACGGTGTGGCGCGGATCGAACGCTCCGAGCGGATCCTGCGGCACCAGCCGGGCGCGCGCATCCGGGCGGCGTGTCAGGGCGCCGGCGTCCGCCCGCTCGAGACCGAGCAGCAGCCGGGCGAGCGTCGACTTGCCGGATCCGGATTCGCCCACGATGCCGAGGACCTCGCCCCCGCGGACGGCGATCGTGACGTCGTCGACCGCGGCGACCGTGCCGCCGGGGCCGGGGTAGTGGCGCACCAGGCCCTGCGCCTCGAGCACCGGCTCGCGGGTCTGGGACGCGGGCGACGGCTTCGCGCCCCGGGGCGCGGCCGCCAGCAGGGCCTGGGTGACGGGGTGCGCGGGCTCGGAGAGCAGACGGGCCGCGGGGCCGCTCTCGACGATCCGGCCGGCGTCGAGCACCGCGATCCGGTCGGCGATGCGCGCGACCGCGGCGAGATCGTGGCTGATCAGGATGAGCCCGGTGCCCTCGTCGCGGAGACGCCCCAGCAGGTCCAGGACGCGCACGGCCGTGGTGGCATCCAGCGCCGTGGTGGGCTCGTCCGCCACGACGAGGGGTGCTCCCGCGACGACCGCCGACGCGATCAGCGCGCGCTGCCGCATGCCGCCCGACAGCTCGCCCGGCCGCTGCCGCAGGCGCGCGGCGACCTCCGAGCGCTGCGCCCCGCCGAGCGGCAGTCCGGCCGCCTCGAGCGCATCCAGCACCCGGGAGCGGCGCTCGCTCGGCGGCACGCGCCGCACCGCGAGCGCCTCGCCCACCTCGGCGCCGATCGTGCGCAGCGGATCGAGCGACTGCAGCGCGTCCTGCAGCACGAGCGAGACGCCGCCCCCGCGCACCGCGCGCCAGTGCCGCTCGGGAAGGCGACGCGCATCCCGCCCGCCGAGCTCGAAGGCGTCGGCGGACACCCGACCGCCGTCGCGCCGCGACAGGCCGAGGATCGTCCGCGCCAGCACCGACTTCCCCGCACCCGACTCGCCCACGATCGCGAGCACCTCGCCCGCGGCGACGTCGAGATCCACGCCGCGCAGCGCGGCGACGCCACCCGGCATCGTGACCGACAGATTACGCAGGTGCAGCAGGCTCATGATGCTCCCGCCCCCGAGGCGCGGCGTCCGAGCACGGTCAGCACGGTCGCGGTCGCCACGATCGCGAGTCCGGGCAGCACGGTCATCCACCACGCGGTCGAGATGTAGACGCGTCCCGCGTTGAGCATCGCGCCCCATTCGGGCGAGGGCGGCAGCGCACCCAGCCCCAGGAAGCTCAGCGCCGAGACCCACACGATGGCCTGGCCGACGCCGAGCGTGGCGGTCGCGACGAGCGGCCACAGCGTGTTGGGGGCGATGTGCCGCACGAACACCGTGAGCGGCCCGGCACCCTCGTGACGGGCGTACGCGACGTAGTCGCTGCGTGCGACGCCCCGCACGCGGGAGCGCAGGATGCGCGCGTAGCCCGGGGCCGTCGCGACCCCGATCGCCAGGATGGACGCCTGGGTGCCCGGCCCGAGCACCGCGACGAGCAGCAGCGCGAGCACGAGCGTCGGCAGCGCGAACAGCACCTCGACGACGCGCGCGATCGCCGCATCAAGCCAGCGCGGGCCCAGTGCACCCGCGAAGCCCAGGACGAGGCCCGCCGCGATGCCGATGCCCGTGGCGGCCAGCCCGATGCCCGCCGACGCGGCCGCCCCGTGGACCACGCGCGTGTACAGGTCGCGGCCCGACTCGTCCGTGCCGAACGGATGGGCCCACGACGGGGGCGAGAACGCCTCCGCGGGCGCGATCGCGAGCGGATCGCCCGGCGCGAGCGCGGATGGCGCGAACACCGCGAACAGGATCGCGATGAGCGCGACGCCGGCCACGGCGCCACCGGGGCCGAGCCGTCGCAGCGCGCGGCGGACGGGCGTGTCGACGGTCGTCATGAGCCCACCGCCAGCTCGGGCGTCCGTTCGGCCGCGTGGGCCGCCCGCGGTCGGCGCAGGCGCGGATCGACGAGCAGCTCGACCGCGTCGACGATCGTGACGACCAGGACGTACAGGAGCGCGACGACCACGACGGCGCCGATCACGACGGGGACGTCGCGGCTCAGGGCGGCGTCGAGCAGCAGCCGTCCGAGCCCCGGGCGCGCGAACAGCGACTCCACGACGACCGCGCCGCTCAGCAGGTGACCGAACGCCCAGCCCGACAGCGACAGCGCGGGCAGGCTGGCGTGGCGCAGCGTGTGGTGCAGCAGCACGCGCGACTCGCTCGCACCGCGCGACCGCGCGGTCGTCGCGAACGGCGCACGGTCGGCCTCCTGCAGCGCGTCGCGCGACAGCTGCGCGAGGAAGCCGGCGATGGGGATCGCGAGCGTCACGACGGGCAGGATCAGTCCCGCCGGATCCGCGCCGCCGCTCGTGGCGGGCAGGATCCGCAGGGAGGCCGCGAACACCAGGATCAGCACCGCGCCCAGCCAGAACTGCGGCATGACGGTCGCGACGAGCTCGAGCCCGCGCACGACGCCCACCGCGGCGCGGCCGACCGGACCGCGAGCCGTGGCGGCGATCGCGGATCCCGCGAGCGCGAGCGCCCACGCGAGCAGCAGCGCGAGCGCGGCGAGCAGCAGCGTCCCGGGCAGCTGGGCCGCGATGAGGTCGGCCACCGGCTGTCGCCTCGCGTACGAGTCGCCCAGCTGGAACGTCGCGACGCGCCACAGCTGCGTCAGGTACTGCAGGATCAGCGGCTGATCGAGGCCGTACTCCTCGCGAGCCTGCGCCACCGCCTCCGGGCCCGCCTGCGATCCGGGGCCGCCGAGGATCGCCTCGAGCGGATCGCCCGACGCGCGCAGCGCGAAGAACACCGCGGTCGCGACGATCCAGACCACCAGCACGGCGGACCCGATCCGCCCCGCGATCCAGCGCACGACGGGCCGGAGCCGTGCGGGAGAGCGTCTCCCTCGCTCGCGCCGGTCGCTCGGCCTGGTCGCGGAGGTCGCGTCAGCCGGCGATGCGCGCATCGACGAACGTCGGGGTCGCGACGGTGCCGAGCGTGGTGACGCCGGTGACGCCGCGCGTGAGGAAGTGGTTCTGCTGGTCGTACAGCGGCAGCACCGTGAAGCTCTCCAGCACGCGCTGCTGCGCCTGTGCGTACAGGTCGGCGCGGGCCGACTCGTCCTGCGTCGCCGACGCCTCGTCGAGCAGCGCATCGAGCTCCGGGTCCGACAGCTGTGCGTGGTTCGCGAAGTATCCCGAGGGTGCGGGCACGATCGCGTCGGAGTGGTAGAGCACGCGCAGCACCTCGGCGCCCACGCGGGTGTACGGCGCGCTGACGGCCTCGTACTCGTTCGCGCCCAGCACGCCGTACCAGGTCGACAGGTCGACGGGGGAGAGCTCGACGTCGAAGCCGACCTCGGCGACGTTCGCCTGGATCTGCTCGAACAGCGACTGCTCGGCGGCGACCGACTGGTTCGTGCTCACGGGGAAGCGCACCGTGAGGCGCTCGCCGTCCTTCATCCGGATGCCGTCCTCGTCCTTCTCGGTCCAGCCGGCCTCGTCCAGCAGGGCGTTCGCCTGCTCCGGGTCCGTCGCGAACAGGGACTCGTCCGACACCGCCATGGGCTCGGAGCTGCCGAGCGGCGAGTACGAGCGCGTGACCGTGCCGAGGTAGAGGGCCTCGATGCCGGGATTCGGGTCGGCGGCGCGGATGAAGGCCTCGCGCACGCGGGCGTCGTCGAACGGCGCCTGCCCGGCGTTGAGCTCGATGCGGTTCACCGAGCCCGGGCGCGGTGCGTCGATGTGCGTGATCTCGTCGCCCTGCTCGGCGGCCACGATTGCGTCGGGCTGCGGGTTGTCGATCACGTGCACCTCGCCCGACGTGAGCGCGGCCTGGCGCGTGGCGGCATCGGGGATGAAGCGCCACACGATCTCGTCGAGGTGCGCGGCGCCCTGGTTCTCGGTCTGCGGCCCGGCGGTCGCGTAATCGTCGTTGCGCGTGAGCGTGATCTGCTGCTGCGGGACCCACTCCTCGACGACGAACGGACCGGTGCCGATGGGAGCGGCGCAGTTCTCCTCCATGCCGCGCGCGATGCCGGCGGGGGACTGGATCGCGGTCCACGGCATGCTGAGCGACTCCAGCAGCGCCGAGTCGGGCTCGGACAGGTGCATGCGCGCGTGGGTGTCGTCGACGACCTCGACCTCGGCGATCTTGGACACCGCGAGATAGCCCGTGGACGAGGCGGTCTCCGGATCCTGCAGGTGCTCGATGTTGGCCTTGACGGCCTCGGCGTCGAGCGGGGTGCCGTCCGTGAAGGAGACGTCGCCCTGCAGCGTGAAGTCCCAGGTCAGGCCGTCCTCGGAGACCTCCCACTCCTCCGCGAGCCACGGCGTGATGGCGCCGTCGGCGTCGCGGCCGACGAGGGGCTCGAGGTACTGCGAGCTGATCAGCGCCTGGGGGTAGTTGCCGCCGACGTGCGGGTCGAGGCACGTCGGCTCGGCGTCGCCCGTGGCGTAGACGAGCGTGCCGCCGTCCTGCGGCTCGGAGCTGGGCCCGGCCTCTCCGGTCGAAGGGGCGCACGCGGTGGCGATCAGCGCGACGGAGGAGGCGAGGACGAGGGCGGGCAGCGCGCGACGGAGCATGAGGACCTTTGTCAGGGGATGTGCTGTAGCGGTCGGTGTAACCGGACTGCGTCCAAGAATACGCCCGCCAGGGAACGGCGGGCGCGGGCGGTCAGCCCTGGGAGCCGTGGACGGTGGCGCGCCAGGCGGTGAGGACGTCCGCTGTGGGGGCATCGACGCGGACCGCGGTGACGTTCCCGGCGCCGATGTCCTCGATGAGGGAGAACGTGCCTCGCTCGCACCGAAGCTCGTTCGTCTCGGCGGCGTGGGTGGTCGGCGATCCCGTGATCTCGGCCTCGATGAAGATCGTCGCCTCACCGAAGCACGTGATGTCGATTCGGTCGACGGTCACCGGGGTCTCGAAGGTGACCGTGATGCCCTCCGGCTCCTCGTTGTCATCCTGCGACGGGACGCCGGGTCCCGCCTGCCCGCTGAGGGAGGCGAGCAGGTCGGAGGCCTCCGCGGGCGCTTCGTCGAGCCACGCCTGCACCTCGCTCGGGTCGGGCTCGGCGGGAGCGCATCCGGTCAGGGCGGCCGATGCGACGGCCAGCGCGAGGACGGCGACGACAGCACGGGCGTTCATGATCGGAGCGTAGCGGCCGGGCCCGCATTCAGGACGACACGGCGTGCGGGGGCATGTCCTTGATGTGATTCGTGATGCGTACCGTCGAGCACCGGCGGCCCTCGTCGTCCGTGATCACGATCTCGTGCACCGCGACCGTGGTGCCGAGGTGCAGCGGCGTGCAGACGGCGGTGACGTGACCGGACGTGGCGGATCGCGTATGCGTCGCGTTCACGTCGACGCCGACCGCGAGGCGCCCCGCGCCGGCGTGCAGGTTCGCCGCGACGGAGCCGAGCGACTCGCCGAGCACGACGTACGCGCCGCCGTGCACGAACCCGACCGACTGGCGGTTCCCGTGCACGGGCATGCGGGCGACCGCGCGCTCCACGGTGAGCTCCAGGAACTCGATGCCCATCTTCTCCGCGAGCTCGCCCGGGCCCTGCTGCGCCACGTAGTTCATGGGCGTCCCACGACGGCCCCGCCGCCGAACACGGGGGTGCGCTTCTGCTGGAACGCGGCGAAGCCCTCGCGGTAGTCATCGGTGTCGCACAGCGCGGCCTGCGCGCGGTTCTCGTCGGACATCGACCGCCACAGGCCCACGCGGGCGTCGCGCAGCGACGCGATCAGGCGCTTCGAGGCGACGAACGCCTGCGTCGGGCCCGCGGCCGCGCGCGCGGCCGCCGAACGCGTCTCCGCCACGACCTCGTCGTCTGCGACGGCGCGGGAGAACAGGCCGAGGGCGACCGCTTCGGCCCCGGAGATCAGCCGTCCGGAGTAGATCAGATCGAGCGTGCGATGCGCGCCGAGCCGCTCGAAGAACAGCGCGTGCCCTCCCGAGTCGAGCGTCGCCCCGAGGTTCGCGAACGGGCTGCCGATCTTCGCCGACTCGGCGACGTAGACGACGTCCGTCGCGATGAGCAGGCCGAGCCCGACGCCGACGCAGGCGCCGTGCGCGACGCCGAAGGTCGGCGCGGGGAACTGCGCGATCCGGCGCATGACGGGCTCGACGCGCCCCTCGAGATAGCCGAGCACGTCGTCCTCGCGCGGGTCGACCCCGGAGATGTCGCGTCCCGCGCAGAACGCGCGTCCCTCGCCGCGCAGGACGAGCGCCCGCACGCCGGCCCGCTCGGCCTCGGCATAGGCCTCCGCCAGGGCGTCGAGGTCGTCCGGCCCGAGCGCGTTCCGCCGCTCCGGCGCGCGCAGCAGGACCTCCGCCACGTCGTCCTGGATCGTGAGTTCGATCATCCGGTCCTCCCTCGGTCGGGCTTGTGGGTCAGACGTCGTAGTCGACGACGACGTGGTCGGACGTGGGATGGGACTGGCACGTGAGGACGTACCCGCGGTCGATCTCGTCCGGCTCGAGCGCGAAGTTCTCCCTCATCGTCACGCTGCCGTCGACGAGGCGCGCGCGGCAGGTGCCGCACACGCCGCCCGCGCACGCGAACGGCACATCCGGCCGCACCCGCAGCGCGGCGTTCAGGATCGACTCGTTGGCGCTGACCGGGCTGTCGACCGACGCCGACGTGCCGTCGAGCATGAAGTCGATCCGGTAGGTCTTCTCGCCGGCTCCGGCGGCGACGGGGCGCCCGCGCTGCGGAGCGGCCTCGCCCGGCTCCCCGGTGGTGAACAGCTCGAAGCGGATGTGGGCAGGGTCGACGCCCGATTCCTCGAGGAGGTCGCGGCACAGCTGCACGAGCTCGAACGGTCCGCACAGCGCCCACTCGTCCACCGTGTGCGGAGGGATCAGCGCGGTCAGGATGGTGCGCAGCTTCGGCTCGTCGAGCCGGCCGGAGAGCAGGGGCGCCGTGCGCTGCTCGCGGGACAGCACGTGATGCAGCGCCAGGCGGTCGGGGAAGCGGTCCTTCAGGTCGGCGAGCTCCTCGATGAACATCACATCGAGCGACGAGCGGTTCGTGTACAGCAGCGTGAAGCGCCCGCTCGCGCTGCCCTCGAGGATCCGGTGCGCCATCGTGATGACGGGCGTGATGCCGGACCCGGCCGCGATGCCCACGACGTGACGGCCCTCGAGCTCGTCGAGGTTCGACGTGAAGGTGCCCTGCGGGCTCATGACGTCGAGTTCGTCTCCCGGCGTCAGGGCGCTGTGCACCCAGCGCGAGAACAAGCCCTGCTCGTCGCGCTTGACCGCGACCGAGATGCGTCCGGGTGACGGCGGTCGGCAGATCGAGTACGAGCGGCGCACCTCCTCGCCGTCGATCCGGGCGCGCAGCGCGAGGTACTGCCCTGGCACGTAGCGGTAGTCGTCCTCGAGGTCGGGAGGCACATCGAACGTGACCTCGACGCTCGTCGGGGTCAGCGGGCGCACGTCGTGCACGCGCAGGCGGTGGAAGACCGCGCGCCTCTTCGGCGGGGTGACGATGTCTGCCGCCGGCATCAGTGCACCTTGAAGAAGTCGAAGGGCTCCCGGCAGTCGAGGCACTCGTACAGCGCCTTGCACGACGTCGAGCCGTATCGCGACACCTCACGCGTGTGCAGCGACGCGCACCGCGGGCACTTCACGCCCAGCAGCACCGGGATCGGGCCGCGTCGCACCGGAGCGCTGCCGTTGGGCGGCGCGATGCCGTAGCGCTCGAGCTTCGCCCTGCCGTCCTCGCTCATCCAGTCGGTGGTCCAGGCGGGCGAGAGGGTGAACGACACGTCCACGCGCTCGTAGCCGGCGGCCGTGAGCTCGAGGATCACGTCGTCGCGCATCTGCTCGATCGCCGGGCACCCCGAGTAGGTAGGCGTCAGGACGACCTCGGCGCGCCGGCCGTCCGAGCGCACGGATCGCAGGACGCCGAGGTCCGCGATCGTGAGCACGGGCACCTCCGGGTCGGCGACGCGCGCGGCGACGTCCCACGCCGCGGCCGACGCGGCGTCCACGGGGCGGCCGCCGGATGCGACGGCGCTCACCACGTCGCCCCCGGGTGACGGCGCGCAAGCCACTGCATCTCGGCGAGCAGGTAGCCGAGATGCGCGCTGTGACGCCCCGACCTTCCCCGCGCCATCGCGGGGCTGACCTGCGGGCGCTCGAGCTCCGCTTCCGCGAACACCGCGTCGATCACGGCGTCGAATCCCGCGCGCAGCGACGAGGGACGCGGCACCGCGTCGCCCAGCCGGTCGCACAGCTCGTCGTCCGCGAACAGCTCGTCCACGTACGGCCACAGATCGGTCAGCGAGCGGATGATCCGGGCTCGGGACTCCTCCGTCCCGCCCGCGAGGCGCAGCGTCCACTGCACCGCGTGGTCGCGGTGATAGGCGACCTCGCGCGCGGCCTTCCCGGCGATCGCGCGCAGACCCGGATCGCCGCTGTCCGACAGTGCGTCGTAGAGCTCGACCTGGAAGGCGGAGACGAGCAGCTGCCGCGCGATCGTGTCGCCGAAGTGGCCGTTCGGCTGCTGCACGAGCCAGCAGCAGCGGAAGTCCGGCTCGTCCCGCCCGTAGGCGAGGTCGTCCTCCGAGCGGCCCGACGACGTCCCGGCGTAGCGCAGCAGCGCGCGGGCGTGACCCAGCAGATCGAGGGCGATGTTGCCGAGGGCGAGGTCCTCTTCGAGCTCCGGCGCACGGGAGATCCACCATCCGAGCTGCTGCGAGAGGATCAGCGCGTCGTCGCCCAGTCGCATCGCGTACTCCGCGACGTCCGGAGAGGCGACCCCGCCCGATCCGGGAAGCTCGTCCGCGAGGTCGAGCGCGTCGACCGTCACGTCACCGTGGTGATCGGCACCGTGGTGATCGACTCCGTGGGGATCGACGCGGTGGGGATCGACGCCATGGGGGTCGGCCACGTCGGGGTCGACGCCGTGCGGGGACTCGACCGCCGTCACAGGTGCTTCACCCCCTCGGCGCGCGTGTAGTACACCGCATGGCGGTAGTTCTTGCCGGTCGGCGACTCGAAGAACGCGCCCTTCGCATCCGGATCGCTGGTCGTGATCGCGGCGGCGGGGACGACCCAGATTGACACGCCCTCACCGCGGCGCGTGTAGAGGTCGCGCGCGTTGCGCAGCGCCATCTGCTCGTCGGGCGCGTGCAGCGATCCGACGTGCACGTGGCTCAGGCCGCGGTTCGCGCGCACGAACACCTCCCACAGGGGCCAGGTCTCGGCGGGCGATTCTCCGGGCGTCGACATCCTCGTCTCCTCGTGCTCGAGCGGGTCACGCCGCGAAGCGCGACTTCTCCTGCTGCTTGCGCGCGTAGGCGGCAGCCGCGTCACGGACCCAAGCACCGTTCTCGTGCGCCTCGCGCCGATGCCGCAGTCGCGCGGCGTTCATGGGGCCGCGTCCGGCGAGCACCTCGTGGAACTCGTCCCAGTCGATCGGACCCGTGACCCACCGGCCCAGGGTCTCGTCGAAGTGCAGGTCCTCGTCGGGGCAGGAGAGCCCGAGCGCCTCGAACTGCGGCACGAGCATGCCGACGAATCGCGACCGAAGCTCGTCGTTCGAGAACCGCTTGATCTTCCAGGTCATCGATTGCGCCGAGTTGGGGGAGTCCTCGTCGGGCGGGCCGAACATCATGATGGCGGGCCAGTACCAGCGGTCGACCGCCTCCTGCGCCATCCGCTTCTGCTCGGGCGTCCCCTGCGACAGCTCGAGGAGGATCTCGAACCCCTGCCGCTGGTGGAAGGATTCCTCCTTGCAGATGCGCACCATGGCGCGGCCGTACGGGCCGTAGGAGGCGCGGCACAGCGGTACCTGGTTGCAGATCGCCGCGCCGTCGACCAGCCAGCCGATCGCCCCCATGTCGGCCCAGGTGGGCGTCGGGTAGTTGAAGATCGACGAGTAGCGCGCCTTGCCGTCGATCAGCGCCTGCGTCATCTCGTCGCGTGTGATGCCGAGCGTCTGCGCCGCGGAGTAGAGGTACAGCCCGTGGCCGGCCTCGTCCTGCACCTTCGCCATCAGGATCGCCTTGCGCCGCAGACTCGGAGCGCGCGTGATCCAGTTCGCCTCCGGCTGCATGCCGATGATCTCCGAGTGCGCGTGCTGCGAGATCTGCCGGATCAGCGTGCGGCGATACGCCTCGGGCATCCAGTCGCGCGGCTCGATCCGCTGATCCGCCTCGATCAGGGCCTCGAACTCCTGCTGCGCCGCGCGCTCATCGGCGGCGGGGGCGTCTGTCGTCGTCGACATCGCGGGCCTCCTCGGTTCCGGAATTACTGACCGAACATTCAGTGAGTATACTCGCGTCAGATCGGCCCGCAATGACAGCGGGTCCGGGGCGCGAGGGAGCGTGGATGAGTCCGGAGCAGCACGTGCAGACGTTCGAAAGCGAGATCACGCCGGATCCCTCGTGGCGCGCGAGCACCATGGCGCCCACCGACTACACGAAGCGGCACTTCGGCATCCAGATCCTCGAGCTCGAGCGCGGACGCGCGGTCCTCACGATGACCGTGCGCGACTGGATGGCCAACGGCTTCGGCATCACGCATGGCGGCATGGTGTTCACCCTCGCGGACACCGCCTTCGCCTACGCGTGCAACGAGGGCGAGGACATGGTCGTCGCGCAGGCCGCCGACATCACGTTCCTGCGCGCCACGCGTGCGGGCGACCTCCTCACCGCGACCGCCACGCGGCGCTGGCTCGGCGGTCGCAGCGGCATCTACGACATCACCGTGACCGACGAGCGAGGGGAGGCCGTGGCCGAGTTCCGCGGCCGGTCCCGCGCGATCCCCGACCCGGCGATCCCTCCGACGACGAAGGAGCCCCGATGACCGACATCCTGCCCGTCCGCGTGGCACCGCCCGCGGCATCCGCCGATCCGGAGACCATGGATCGCGCGTCGCTGCAGGCGCTGCAACTCGAGCGGCTGCAGTGGACCGTGCGTCACGCCTACGAGAACGTGCCGCTGTATCGCGCGAAGTTCGACGCCGCCGGGATCGCCCCGGGCGACATTCGCTCCCTGGCCGACGTCGAGCGGCTGCCGTTCACGACGAAGGAGGACCTGCGCGGCGCGTACCCCTTCGGGATGTTCGCGGTGCCGATGGACGAGGTGCGGCGGATCCACGCGTCGTCGGGCACGACGGGCCGTCCGACCGTCGTCGGCTACACGCAGGGCGACCTCGACCGGTGGGCGGAGCTGATCGCGCGATCGCTGCGGGCGGCGGGCGTCCAACCGGGCTGGAAGGTGCACAACGCGTACGGCTACGGCCTGTTCACGGGCGGACTCGGCGCGCACGCGGGCATCGAACGGCTCGGGTGCGTCGTGATCCCCGTATCGGGCGGGCAGACCGCACGGCAGGTGCAGCTGATCCGCGACTTCGAGCCGGACGTCATCATGTGCACGCCGAGCTATCTGCTGACGATCGCCGACGCGTTCGAGGAGCAGGGGCTGGATGCGCGGGCGACGTCGCTCAAGGTCGCGATCTGCGGCGCCGAACCGTGGACGAACGAGATGCGGCGCGAGCTGGAACGGCGGATGGACCTCAAGGCCGTCGACATCTACGGCCTGTCCGAGGTGATGGGGCCGGGCGTCGGCCAGGAGGCCGTGGCGACGCAGGACGGGCCGCACATCTGGGAGGACCATTTCCTCCCCGAGGTCATCGACGACGACCTGCAGCACGTGGCGGACGGCGAACGTGGCGAGCTCGTCTTCACGACCCTGACCAAGGAGGCGTTCCCGGTCATCCGGTACCGCACGCGCGACCTCACACGGCTGATGCCCGGATCGGCGTTCCCCGCGATGCGCCGCATCGAGAAGATCACGGGCCGCAACGACGACATGATCATCCTGCGCGGGGTGAACCTCTTCCCGACGCAGATCGAGGAGATCGCGCTCGAGATCGAGCACCTCACGCCGCACTTCGTGCTCGAGCTGACCAAGCGCGGCCGGATGGACGAGCTCACCGTCAAGATCGAGTGCACGCCCGGCATCGAGCGCGCCACGAGCGAGGCGGCCGCACAGATCCTGCAGGCGCGCGTCAAGGAGCGGATCGGCACCACGATCGGCGTCGAGATCGTGCCCACCGGCTCGCTGCCGCGCTCGGAGGGCAAGTACAAGCGCGTGTACGACCTGCGCGCGCGGGAGTGACGCGGGCGCTGCGGCAGGATGGAGCGATGACCACCACGACGGACGCCGCGCCGGCGCGCCGGGGGCGCCCCGGCTACGACCGCGACGGCATGCTCGCGGTGATCGTCGCGGCGTTCAACGACCACGGCTACGACGCGACGTCGCTCGGGATCATCGCCCAGCGCCTCGGGCTGTCGAAGTCGGCCGTGTACCACCACTTCTCGTCCAAGGAGGAGATGCTCGAGCTCGCGCTCGAGAAGGCGCTCGGATCGCTGCAGGAGGTGTTCGACTCACCGGAGGCGAACGACGGACCCGTGGACCTGCGGATCCGTCACGTCCTGCGCGGGGCCGTCACGGTCGCGTGCGAGCAGCTGCCGTACCTGACGCTGCTGCTGCGCCTGCGCGGCAACACCGACGTCGAGCGCGAGGCGATGCGGCGTCGGCGCGAGCTGGACCTGCGCCTGCGCCGGCTGTTCGAGCTCGCGCGCGGCGAGGGTCAGCTCCGCGACGACATGGATCCCGGCGTCGCCGAGCGCCTGACCTTCGGCATGGTCAACTCGATCGTCGAGTGGTACCGCCCGGACGGCCCGCTGAACCCCGACCAGCTCGCCGACGCGGTGGTGGCCTTCGTCCGCAGCGGCCTGCGCGTCAGCGAGGACCGCGACTTCCGCTGATCCCGCCGCGGTGTCCGAGCTCGACGTGCCCCGAAGTGCCGCGATTCCGCGGCGGATTCCGGCACATCGGGCAGACCGCTCAGACGGCGACGGGCAGGGGGGACTTCGACACCAGGGTGAGGACGTCGTAGGTCGCCACGGGCTCGTCCCTCTGGTTCCGCAGGACGGCGTCCCAGTGCACCTCGCCGTACTCGTCGGTCTCGCGCGGGACGATCTGCTTGGCGGTCAGCGTGACGCGGATCCGGTCCCCGGGCGAGACGGGCGTCAGGAAGCGCAGGTTCTCGAGGCCGTAGTTGGCCAGCACGGGACCGGGCTCGGGATCGACGAACAGGCCCGCCGCGAACGACACGAGCAGGTAGCCGTGCGCGACGCGGCCCGGGAAGAACGGGTTCGCGGCCGCGGCGTCCTCGTCCATGTGGGCGTAGAAGGTGTCGCCCGTGAACGCGGCGAAGTGCTCGATGTCCTCGAGCGTGACCTCGCGCTCCTCGGACACGACCTGGTCGCCGATCCGCAGCTCCTCGAGCGACTTGCGGAAGGGATGCACGCCGTCGGACGTCGCCCGCGCGCCCGTGTGCCACACGCCGGTCACGGCCGTGAGCATCTCGGGCGAGCCCTGGATCGCCGTGCGCTGCATGTAGTGGAACACGCTGCGGATGCCGCCGAGCTCCTCGCCGCCGCCCGCGCGACCCGGGCCGCCGTGCACGAGCATCGGCAGGGGAGAGCCGTGCCCGGTCGAGGAGCGCGCGTCGTCGCGGTCGAGCAGCAGCATGCGGCCGTTGGCCGCCGCGGTGCGGCGCGTGAGGTCGGCGACGAAGGCCGGATCGCCGGACGCCACGCTCGTGACGAGCGATCCGCCGCCCCGCACGACGAGCTCCGCCGCCTGCTCGGGTGTCTCGTAGGTCAGCAGGGACGCGACCGGGCCGAAGGCCTCGGTGTCGTGCGCGCGCTCGGCGGTCGCATCGGGGAAGCGCAGCAGGATCGGGGACAGGAACGCGCCCTCCCCGTCCGGCGCCTCCGCCGAGCCGACCACGAGCTCGCCGCCCCCGTCGATGAGCGTGCGCACCTGTCGCAGCACCTCCTCGCGCTGCTCGAGCGATGCCAGGGCGCCCATCGTGACGCCGTCGGAACGCGGGTCGCCCACCACGACCTTGTCGGCGATCCTGCGCCGCACAGCCTCGACGACGTCGTCGGCGAGCGCGGCGGGGACGATCGCGCGCCGGATCGCCGTGCACTTCTGGCCCGCCTTGGCCGTCATCTCGGCGACGAGCTGGCGGACGTACGCTTCGAACTCCGGGGTGCCCGGCGCGGCGTCGGGGCCCAGCACGGACGCGTTGATCGAGTCGGTCTCGGCGTGGAAGATCACGCCACCGCGCTGCACCGCGTCGTGACGGCGCAGCGCGTCGGCGGTCGACGCCGATCCGGTGAAGGACACGATGTCGCCCAAGCGTGTGTGCGCGAACAGCTCGCGCACCGATCCGGTGACGAGCTGCACGGATCCGGCCGGGAGCAGACCCGACTCGACCATGATCCGCACGAGGTGCTCGGTCACGTACGCCGTGGGCGTGGCGGGCTTGATGACGCTCGGCATCCCGGCCAGGAACGCCGGCGCGAGCTTCTCGAGCGGGCCCCACACCGGGAAGTTGAACGCGTTGATCTGCACCGCGACGCCGGGCAGCGTGGTGCGGATGTGGCGTCCGAGGAAGGAGCCGTCCTTCGCGAGCACCTCGAGCGGGCCGTCCAGCTGCACGCGCGTGTGCGGCGACGGCGTGTTCGGCAGCTCGCGTCGGCCCTTGCTGGAGTAGGTGAACAGCACGCCGATGCCGCCCTCGATGTCGACCCAGGAGTCGTTCCTGGTCGCGCCCGTGCGGTACGACAGGTCGTACAGCTCGTCCTTGCGCTCCTGCAGCACGAGGGCGAGCCGCTTCAGGATCAACGCCCGCTGATGGAAGGTGAGCGCACCGAGACTCGCCTGGCCGACCGTGCGGCCGTGCTCGAGCACCGCGCCGAGGTCGAGACCGTCGCTCGACACCGTCGCGACCACCTCGCCCGTGGAAGCGTCGCGCACCTCAGCGCCGGTCGCGGCGTCGGCGGGCTGCCACCAGGCGTCCCGCACGTAGCTCTGCAGCATGCGGCTCATCGTCCGTCCTCCCATTCGTAGAATCCCCGTCCCGTCTTGCGTCCCAGACGCCCCTCGGCGACCATGTCGCGCAGCAGCCGCGGCGGGGCGAACCGCGGACCGAGCTCGCGTTCGAGCTGTTCGGCGATGCCCAGGCGCACGTCGAGGCCGACGAGGTCGGTCGTCTTGAGCGGGCCGGTCGGGTGCCGGTAGCCGAGTTCCATGGCGCGGTCGATGTCGGCGGGCGAGGCGACGCCCTCCTCGACCATCCGGATCGCCTCGATCGCGATCGCGACGCCCAGCCGGCTGGACGCGAAGCCGGGGGAGTCCCTGACCGTGATCGGCGTCTTGCCCAGCGCGCGCGCCCACCCCGCCACGGTGTCCGGCAGCTCCGCCGCGGTCTGCGCCCCCGCGACGATCTCGACGAGCGCCGATGCCGGAACCGGGTTGAAGAAGTGCAGCCCGATCAGACGCGCGGGGCGCTCGAGCGCCTCGGCGAGGAGCGCGAGCGGGATCGACGACGTGTTGGACGCGAGGACCGCGTCGGCCGCGAGCTGCGCCTCCACGCGGGCGAGCGCCTCCCGCTTGAGGTCGAGGTCCTCGGGTACGGCCTCCACGACGAGGCCGTGCAGCCCGAACGCCGCCGGGTCGGTCGCGACAGTCAGCCGGCTGAGCAGCTCGGCCGCACCGCCGGGGAAGCCGCGCGCGATCGACTGACCGATGCCGTGCCGGATGCGCTCCCGCGCGGCGTCCGAGGCCCGGCCGTCGCGCTCGACGACGGTCACGGCGGAGCCGGCCAGGAGGAACGCGTGCGCGATGCCGGCGCCCATGCGTCCGCCGCCGAGCACGCCGACGCGCGCGGGCGTGGTGTCGGTCACGTCGTCCTCCTCCGCTCGAGGAACGCCGTCATCCGGCGCTCCTTCTCGGGGCTGTCGAACAGCACGGCCTGCTCCTCCAGGTCGATCGCAGGATGCGCGTCGCGGGGCGCGAGCAGCGCGCGCTTGGTCGCCTGCGTCGCCGCCGGATCCAGCGCGGCGATGCGCGCGGCGATCCGCTCCGCCTCCTCGACGGCCTGTGCGGGCTCGAGCACGCGCGTCACGAGCCCCACCGCGAGCGCTTCGTCCGCCTCCAGCACGCGCCCCGCGAGCAGGATCTCCGCGGCGAGCGGCTCGCCGACGATCTCACGCAGGCGCCACGTGGCGCCCGCGGCGGCGATGATCCCGAGCCCCGTCTCCGGGTTGCCGATCCTCAGCCGCGGCGTGCCGATCCGGATGTCGGCGGCATAGGCCAGCTCGGCGCCGCCGCCGAGCGCGTAGCCGTCGACGACCGCGATCACCGGCATGGGGAGCGCCCGCACGCGTGCGAAGCAGTGCGTGTTGATGCCCTCGCGCGCGTCGGCGGCCCGCCTCTCGCGCAGCTGCGCGATGTCGGCCCCCGCGGCGAACGTCCCGCCCGCGCCGGTCAGGATCAGCGTGCGCGGGTCGCGCTCGAGCTCGGCGCAGAGGGCGTGCAGCGCGTCGATGAGCTCACGGTCGATCGCATTGCGCTTGGCGGGGCGGTCGAGCGTCGCGCGCACGTGCGTGTCGTGCGTCTCGACGCGCAGGGTCTGGCTCACCCGGGTGACCTCCTCGTCGTCCCGCTCGCATGCCTATTTCCTGACCGATCGGTCGGTTTTGATTCAGGATAGGCGGCGGGCGCGACGGGACGCAAACGCCGCGCCCTACCCTGGAGGCATGACCTCCGCGCGCGCCGGCCGACCGAAGGCCTCGTCGCGCGAGACGCTCGCCGAGGCGGCGAGCGAGCTGTTCCTCGAGAAGGGGTACGAGGCGACCTCGATCGCCGAGATCGCGACCCGCGCCGGCGTCAGCCGCTCGAGCTTCTTCAACTACGCCGCGTCGAAGGGGGCGCTGCTGTGGGGCGGGCTGGACGAGCGCCTCGACGCCCTGGAGCGGGACCTCGAGCACGCCGCGCCGCGCGTGGCGGTGTGCCGGATCGCGGACGGCTTCGCGCCCGATGCGCTCGCCCTCGCGTATGCGAACGCGGAGGCGATGGGGCTCGCCACGGAGCTCGAGCGCGAGGCCGCGCTGCGGCGGGCCCGCGTCGGCCGCGCGGTCGCGCGTGCGCTGCGCGCTCGAGGATCCGACCCGCTCGCGGCCGACGTCGCGGGTGCGGCGTACGGCGGTGCACTGCTCGCGGCCGTCGAGTGCTGGGCGCTGTCGGGCCCCGGCCGCAGCGACCTCTCCGCCACGCTCGTCGCTGCACTCGACGCGATCCGCGACATCCCGCTCGACTGAGGCGCGCGGCCGCTCAGACGGCCTGCAGGAAGCCGGCGTCCGCGCCCTCCGCGATGTGGGCGAGGTGCGGCGGGATCTGCCTGCCCTTCGACCGCATCGACTGCGCCCACAGGCGGCCCGCACGGTACGAGGAGCGCACGAGCGGTCCCGCGAGCACGCCGAGGAAGCCGATGCGCTCGGCCTCGGCCTTGAACGAGACGAACTCCTGCGGCGTGATCCAGCGGGCGACCGGCAGGTGACGCGGCGTCGGGCGCAGGTACTGCGTGATGGTGATGATGTCGCAGCCGGCGTCGTGCAGATCCTGCAGCGCCTCGATCACCTCGTGCGGCTCCTCGCCCATGCCGAGGATCAGGTTCGACTTCGTGATCAGGCCCGCCGCGCGCGCCTGCGTGAGCACGTCGAGCGAGCGCTCGTAGCGGAACGCGGGGCGGATGCGCTTGAAGATGCGCGGCACGGTCTCGACGTTGTGCGCGAACACCTCGGGGCGCGCCTCGAAGATCTGGCCGAGCAGCGCGGGGTCCGCGTTGTGCTCGTTCGCCAGCAGCTCGACGCCCGTGTTCGGGTTGAGCTCATGGATCCGGCGCACGGTCTCGGCGTTGAGCCATGCGCCGGTGTCCGGCAGGTCGTCGCGCGCGACGCTGGTCACGGTGGCGTAGCGCAGGCCCATCCGCTGCACGCTCTCCGCCACGCGGCGCGGCTCGTCCGTGTCGTAGTCGGCCGGCCTGCCCGTGTCGATCTGGCAGAAGTCGCAGCGGCGCGTGCACTGCGATCCGCCGATCAGGAACGTCGCCTCGCGGTCCTCCCAGCACTCGTAGATGTTGGGGCACCCCGCCTCCTGGCACACCGTGTGCAGCTCCTCGCCCTTCACGAGCGACTTCAGCGCCTGGTATTCCGGGCCCTGCTTGGCGACCGTCTTGATCCACTCGGGCTTGCGCTCGATCGGCGTCTGGGCGTTGCGCACCTCGAGTCGCAGGAGCCGGCGCCCGTCCGGGGCGGCCGATCGCTGATCCGTCATGTCGTTCCCTCGCTCGTCCTCGTCGTGTCGGTCCGGCGCGTCATGCCGCGACCGTGGTCTCGAATGCCGCGGTTACCGCGGCCGCCACGGGGCCGAGGAGGTCCCGTGGCGACACGCGCTCACCGCGCACCTGGCTGATCGTCGTCACACCCGCGTCGCGGATGCCGCACGGGACGATCGCGCCGAACGCGTCCAGCGCGTTGTCGCAGTTGATCGCGAAGCCGTGCATCGTCACGCCGCCGGCGACGCGCACGCCGATGGCGGCGATCTTCGCGGGGGCGAGGCCCGCGCGCTCGACCCACACCCCGCTGCGCCCGGCGACCTGCACGCCCTCGACTCCCGCCTCGGCCAGCGCGGCGATCAGCGCGCGCTCGAGGCGCCGCACGTAGCCGACGACGTCGTGCGCATCCGGCAGCCGGATGATCGGATAGCCGACGAGCTGACCCGGGCCGTGCCATGTGATGCGGCCCCCGCGATCCACATCGATCACGGGCGTGCCGTCGGTCGGGCGGTCCTCGGGCTGGGTGCGCACGCCCGCGGTGTAGACGGCCTCGTGCTCGAGCAGCAGCAGGGTGTCCGGGCGTTCGCCCGCGCAGACGTCGGCGTGCACCCGCCGCTGCTGCTCCCACGCATCGAGATAGGGCACGTACGCCGGCGCGAGGCCGACGGGAACGACGTCGAGCATGCGGTCCCCTTCGCAGAGTTTCTGAACTGCGTCCAACAATACGCCCGCCGCCCCGATGCGGGGCAGAGACGGCGCGAGCGGTCCGTTCGCCGGGCGCGCCGCGGGCGCCGGGTCGCGCCGGTAGAATCTGAGGATCATGGCTACCTTCGGCACGCTCTCCGACCGGCTCACAGAGACCTTCCGCAACCTCCGCACGAAGGGCAAGCTCTCCCCGGCCGACGTCGACGGCACCGTCCGCGAGATCCGCCGCGCCCTGCTCGACGCTGACGTCGCGCTCACGGTCGTGAAGGATTTCACCGCGAAGGTGCGCGAGCGCGCCCTGGGCGACGAGGTCAACCGCGCCCTGAACCCCGCGCAGCAGGTCGTGCAGATCGTCAACGAGGAGCTCGTGGGCATCCTCGGCGGGCAGCAGCGCCGCCTGCAGTTCGCCAAGAACCCGCCGACCGTCATCATGCTCGCGGGTCTGCAGGGCTCCGGTAAGACGACCTTCGCCGGCAAGCTCGCGCGCCAGCTCGAGAAGGACGGCCACACGCCGCTGCTGGTCGCCGCCGACCTGCAGCGCCCGAACGCCGTCAACCAGCTGCAGGTCGTCGCCGAGCGGGCGGGCGCCGCGATCTACGCGCCCGAGCCCGGCAACGGCGTGGGCGACCCCGTGCGCGTGTCACGCGACGGCGTCGCGTTCGCCACGCAGAAGCAGCACGACGTGGTCATCATCGACACGGCCGGACGCCTCGGCGTCGACGCGGAGCTCATGAAGCAGGCCGCCGACATCCGCCGCGCCACCAGCCCCGACGAGGTGCTGTTCGTGATCGACGCGATGATCGGTCAGGATGCCGTCAACACGGCGCGCGCATTCCAGGAGGGCGTCGACTTCACGGGCGTCGTGCTGTCGAAGCTCGACGGCGACGCGCGCGGCGGCGCCGCGCTCTCGGTCGCATCCGTCACCGGACGTCCGATCATCTTCGCGTCCACGGGTGAGGGGCTCGACGACATCGAGCCGTTCCACCCCGACCGCATGGCGAGCCGCATCCTCGACCTCGGCGACGTCCTGACCCTGATCGAGCAGGCCCAGCAGGCCTTCGACGAGGAGCAGGCGGCGAAGGTCGCGGAGAAGTTCGCGAAGGACCAGTTCACGCTCGAGGACTTCCTCGAGCAGATGCAGCAGCTCAAGAAGATGGGCTCGATGAAGAAGATGCTCGGCATGCTGCCGGGCATGGGCCAGATGAAGCAGCAGCTGGACGACTTCGACGAGCGAGAGATCGACCGCACGGAGGCCATCATCCGCTCGATGACGCCGGCCGAGCGCAACAACACCAAGCTGCTGAACGGCTCCCGCCGCGCCCGCATCGCGCGCGGATCCGGCATGACGGTGACCGACGTGAACCAGCTCGTCAACCGCTTCGAGCAGGCCGCCAAGATGATGAAGACCGTCGCGCGCGGCGGCACGCCGAGCATCCCCGGCATGGGCCCCACGCCGGGCATGGGCCGCCCGGGCGGCTCGTCCAAGCGCGGCAAGCAGGCGAAGAAGAGCGGATCGCGTTCGGGCAACCCCGCCAAGCGCGCTGCGGAGAACGCCGGTCTCGCGGCGTCCGCGCAGCAGCCGACCGGCTCGGGCTTCGGACTCGGCGCCCAGCAGGCGCCGAGCGAGGCCGATCTGGCCGAGATCCAGAAGCTGTTCGGCGGCGGTCGCTGACCGCGCGCACACGCACGAACGACGACGCCCCGGGAGCCGCAGCTCCCGGGGCGTCGCGCGTGCCGGCGGATCAGCGGACGTCGGCGTCGACCCAGTCCATCGACTTGGTGACGGCCTTGCGCCACAGGCGCAGCTGGCGCTCGACCTCCTCGCCGTCGAGCGACGGCTCCCAGCGCTTGTCCTCCTGCCAGTTGGCGCGCAGGTCGTCCAGGCCCGACCAGAAGCCCACCGCGAGGCCCGCGGCGTAGGCCGCGCCGAGCGCCGTGGTCTCCGCGACCACCGGACGCACCACGGGGACCCCGAGCACGTCGGCCTGGAACTGCATGAGCGCGTCGTTGGCCACCATGCCGCCGTCGACCTTGAGCTCGGACAGGTCCACGCCCGCGTCGGCGTTGACCGCGTCGATCACGTCGCGCGTCTGGAAGGCGACGGCCTCGAGCACCGCGCGGGCGATGTGGCCCTTGTTCGCGTAGCGGGTCAGCCCCACCAGCGCGCCGCGCGCATCCGGCCGCCAGTAGGGCGCGAACAGGCCCGAGAACGCCGGCACGAAGTACACGCCGCCGTTGTCCTCGACCGTCGTCGCGAGTCGCTCGATCTCCGGGGCCGACCCGATGAGCCCGAGCTGATCGCGTAGCCACTGCACGAGCGAGCCCGTGACGGCGATCGAGCCCTCGAGCGCGTAGTGCGTGGGGGCGTCGCCCAGCTTGTAGCCGACCGTCGTGAGCAGACCGTTCTTCGAGTGGACGATCTCCTCGCCCGTGTTGAAGATCAGGAAGTTGCCCGTGCCGTAGGTGTTCTTGCTCTCGCCGGTGTCGAACGCCGCCTGGCCGAACGTCGCGGCCTGCTGGTCGCCGAGGATGCCCGCGATGGGCGTCTCGCGCAGCAGCGAGGAGCTCTCGGCCGTGCCGTAGACCTCGGAGGACGACCGGATGTCGGGCATCATCGAGCGCGGCACGCCGAACACCTCGAGGATGTCGTCGCGCCACTGCAGCGTCTCGAGATCCATGAAGAGGGTGCGCGAGGCGTTCGTGACGTCCGTGGCGTGCACGCCGCCGTCCGTGCCGCCCGTGAGGTTCCACAGCACCCAGCTGTCGGTGGTGCCGAACATCAAGTCGCCGGCCTCGGCCTTGGCGCGTGCGCCGTCGACGTTCTCGAGGATCCACGCGATCTTGGTGCCCGAGAAGTACGTCGCGAGCGGCAGGCCCACGATCGGCTTGAACCGCTCGACGCCGCCGTCCTCCGCGAGCCGGTCGACGATGCTCTGCGTGCGGGTGTCCTGCCACACGATCGCGTTGTAGACCGGCTTGCCGGTCGTGCGGTCCCACACGACGGCGGTCTCGCGCTGGTTCGTGATGCCCACCGCCCCGATGTCGTGCCGCGTCAGGTCGGCCTTCGCGAGCGCGACGCCGATGATCTCCTGCACGTTGCGCCAGATCTCGAGGGGATCGTGCTCGACCCAGCCCGCCTTCGGGAGGATCTGCTCGTGCTCCTTCTGCCCGGTCGAGACGATCGAGCCCTTCTTGTCGAAGATGATGGCGCGACTCGAGGTCGTGCCCTGGTCGATCGCGATGACGTAGTCAGCCATGGGGATTCTCTCCTTCGGGAATTGTTCAGCTGAGGCTCAGAAGCAGGGGAGCGGCCAGGCCGGCGAGCGCGCCGCCGACGAGGGGGCCGACGACCGGCACCCACGAGTAGGCCCAGTCGCTGGAGCCCTTGCCGCGGATGGGCAGGATGGCGTGCGCGATGCGCGGGCCGAGGTCGCGTGCGGGGTTGATCGCGTAGCCGGTCGGGCCGCCGAGGGAGGCGCCGATACCGACGACGAGCAGGGCGACGGGCAGCGCCGTCAGCGGGCCGAGCCCGCCCGGGGTGCCGACCTCGATGTCCCCGTAGTCGGCGAACGCGAAGATCACGAACACGAGCACGAACGTGCCGATCACCTCGGTGGCGAGGTTCCAGCCGTACGAGCGGATCGCGGGGCCGGTCGAGAAGACGCCCAGCTTGGCGCCCGCGTCCGGCTCCTCGTCCAGATGCTGCTTGTACGCGACCCACGCCAGGACGGCTCCGAGGATCGCACCGACGAGCTCGCCCGCGGTGGCGACGAGGAACTGGACGATGTCGATGTCGCCGCGGATCAGCAGGCCGATGCCCACGGCGGGGTTCAGGATCGCGCCGGAGTACGACGAGACGAGCACGCCCGCGAAGACCGCGAGGCCCCATCCCCAGTTGATCATGAGGAAGCCGGTGCCGAAGCCCTTCGCCTTCACCAGGATCGCGTTCGCGACCACGCCCGCACCGAGCAGGATCAGCATCGCGGTGCCGACGAGCTCGGAAAGGAAGTAAAGCCCGAGATTCACATCTTGCATGTCTTCTTCGACCTTTCAGATTCACGCGACATCGCAGTCGCGCCGGGGATCCGAGACGGCGGCACCGCCCCGGAGGATCAGGAGGCTGCTTCGGGAACCGTACCGCCGTGACGCTCGACCAGCAGGGTCCTCGTGGCGGCGAGCTCGCGCTCGCGCGCGGCGTCGTCCCAGTCGAGGAGGGGCGCCAGCGCGTCGGCGAGCTCCTCGAGCGCGGCCGTGGTCGCCCCGCCCGTGAACGCGATCGCCGTCCGGCGCAGCACGACGTCGTGCAGGTGCACGACGTGCTCCCGCTCGACCATCCAGCGCAGCTCGCCCGTCGACACGGGGCTGTGCGTGAGCGGCTCGTCGCCGCCGTGCTCGCGGATGTGCGTCCACACCTGGGCCGCGCGCGTGCCGTAGCGCTCGAGCAGGGTGCCGGCGCGCTCGCCCGCGCCGTCGAGGTGCATCCGCACCCATGCGTCGCGGTCGGTCTTCGTGCGCGGGTAGTCGCGGCCGCCGCCGATCGTCCGGCCGGCGGTGCGCACCCGGCGCGTGCGTCCGAGCAGGCCCAGGACGGTGTCCGACAGCGCCTCGCCGAGCGCGCGGAACGTGGTCCACTTGCCGCCCACGAGGCTGACGAGGGGCGCGCGCGAGGAGCGGTCCACCTCGATCCGGTAGTCGCGGGAGACGAAGCCCGGCGCGGTGTCCTCGTGACGGGGGAGCGGGCGGATGCCGGAGAAGCGGAAGACGATCTGCCCGCGATCGACCGCGATCGTGGGGAACACGTGGTGGATCAGGTCGAAGAAGTAGTCGACCTCCTCCTCCGTGCACACCACGGTCTCGCCCGGCTCCGCGTCGATGTCGGTGGTGCCGACGAGGACGCGTCCCTTGAGCGGGTAGATCAGCACGATGCGCCCGTCGGAGTGCTCGAAGAAGATCTCGCGTCCGCCCGTCGCGGCGAGCAGCTCGGGGTGGTCCAGCACGATGTGCGACCCCTTCGTGCCGCCCATGAAGCGCGTCTGCGTGCCCAGGGCCTCGTTCGTCAGGTCGGTCCACGGACCGGACGCGTTCACGACCACGTCGGCCGTGACCGTGAACTCCGATCCCGTCTCGAGATCGCGCAGCACGACGCCGTCGTCCGAGCGGCCGACCGCCTCGACGTAGTTCAGCGCTACCGCGCCCTCGTGGGCGTCGAGCCCGTCCTGCAGGACGTCGAGCGCGAGGCGCTCTGGGTCGTGCATCGAGGCGTCGAAGTAGGTCGCGGTGTACTTGATGCGCGGATCGAGCTGGGGCAGCTCGGCGAGCGAGCGCTTCCTGCCCAGGAACCGGTGACGCGGCACCATGCCGCCCGCTCGCGAGAACGTGTCGTAGATCGTCAGACCGATCTTGATGAGGAACGCTCCGCGCTCGGTCGGCTTGCCGCTGCGGTGCGTGAGGAACCGCAGCGGCGCCGAAAGGATGCCCGAGAACGTCGAGTAGATCGGGATCGTGGTCCGCAGCGGCTTGACGTAGTGCGGGGCGATCTTGAGCAGCCCGTTGCGCTCCTGCACGGATTCGCGCACGAGGCGGAACTCGCCGTTCTCGAGGTAGCGGATGCCGCCGTGGATCATGTGACTCGAGGCGGCCGAGGCGCCCGAGGCGAAGTCGCCGCGCTCGACGAGCAGCACGTCGACTCCCTGCAGGGCGAGGTCGCGGAACGTCGCGATGCCGTTGATGCCGCCGCCGATCACCAGCACGGCCGGCCGGGCGGAGCGCGCCGTCGTGATCGCGGCTCTCTCCCGTGGGCGGGAACTCGTACTGTCCGTCATCGTGACCCCCTTGCATTGGCGACACGACCAGAATCGCCACGATGAGCACATCCGGTCAACCCGACTGCACAAATGTGCAGAATGGGGGTCTGAGCATGCGGACGGGAGAAGACGGGATGCGCGAGGACAGGGTCTCGGCGGCGCTCGCGGCCGCGCAGATGTACTACATGCAGGACATGACGATGGAGGCGATCGCCGCGGAGCTCGCGGTGTCGCGGTCGTCCGTGTCGCGGCTGCTGGCACTCGCGCGCGAGCGCGGGATCGTCGACATCCGGATCTCCTCGCCGCTGTCAGGCGGCACGGAACTGGAGATGCGCATCCGCGAGCGCTTCCGCGTCACGGCGCAGGTGGTGCCCATCCCGGAGAGCGTGAGCGAGGTCGACCGCCTCGAGCGCGTCGCCATGACCGCCGCGCGGCTGCTCGCGACGTACGTCGACTCGAACATGCTGATCGGCGTCGCGTGGGGATCGACGATCGGCGCCGTGAGCCGGCACCTCACGCCGAAGGAGCTGCACAACGTCACGATCGTCCAGCTCAACGGCGCCGGGAACATGCAGACGACGGGCATCGAGTATGCGAGCGAGATCCTGCAGCGCTTCGGGCAGGCGTACGGAGCACGCGTGCAGCAGTTCCCCGTGCCGGCGTTCTTCGACGACCCGGTCACGCGCGAGGCGATGTGGCGGGAGCGCAGCACGCGCCGCGTGCTCGAGATGCAGGCCCGCATGGACCTGGCGGTGTTCGGCGTCGGCTCACCGACCGCGGACGTGCCCAGCCGCGTGTACGCGGGCGGCTACCTGGATCGCGGTGACTTCCGCAGCCTGGCGGAGGACGGCGCGGTGGGCGACGTCGCGACCGTGTTCTTCCGCGGCGACGGCACGTGGCGCGACATCCGTCTCAACGCGCGCACGACGGGTCCCGCGCTCGACAGGATGCGGCGCGTGCCGCGACGGCTGTGCATCGCGGCCGGCGAGCACAAGGCGCCGGCCCTGCACGGCGCGATCGTGTCGGGCCTCGTGACCGACGTGGTCGTCGACGAGACGCTCGCGCGCGGGCTGCTCGCCGACGCCTGATCAGGCGCCGCCGGCGGTGTCCAGCCGGCCGAGGCCCACGCGCTCGCGCAGCGTCGGACCGTTGCGGAACTCGCGGATCAGCGAGCGCGCGACCTCGCGGAGGTCGCCGTCCGCCGCCTCGGCGACGGCCTGCTGGCGCTGGTAGCTGGCACCGCGATCCAGGATCTCGCCGATCTCCGCGAACTCCTTGGCGCACTTTAGCTCGACCGCGATCGGCGCGAGGCGCTCGAGCGTCTCGCGGACGTGCTCCCGCACCGGCACCTGTGTTCCCTCGCGGTCGACGATCACGTCGGCGTCGAGCCCGTACCGGGCGGCGCGCCACTTGTTCTCGCGCGTGAACCACGGCTGCAGCGCGGGCAGCTCGCGCCCCTCGTCGAGATCGCGCGAGAACGACTCGACGAGCGTCTGCACCAGGGCGGCCATCGCGGCCAGCTCGGGCAGCGTCGACATGCCGTCGCACGCGCGCACCTCGATCGTGCCCCAGTGCGCGGCCGGGCGCACATCCCATCGGATCTCCGTCGCATCGCCGATCACGCCGGTGCGCGTCATGTCGTCGATGTAGGCCTCGTACTGGGCCCAGTTCTCGAGCTGCCAGGGCAGCCCGGTGGTCGGCAGCTGCTGGAACACCAGCGCGCGGTTCGAGGCGTACCCCGTGCGCTCGCCCGCCCAGAACGGGCTCGAGGCCGACAGCGCCTGCAGGTGCGGGATGTACCCCGTGAGCGCGTGGATGATCGGGAACACCTTGTCGACGTGGTCGATGCCGACGTGGATGTGGATGCCCCAGATCATCATGTTGCGGCCCCACCACTGCGTGCGCTCGATGAGCTTCTCGTAGCGGGTCTTCTCGGTGACCTTCTGGTCGAACCAGCGCGCGAACGGGTGGCTGCCCGCGCACATCAGCTCGATGCCCAGCGGATCGGTCTGCGTGCGCACGGCGTCGATCGCGTCGGAGATGTCGTCCACCGCCGCGGCGACGGTGTCGCCGACCCCGCTCGTGAGCTCGATCGTGTTCGTCAGCAGCTCGGCCGTGACGGTGTGCCGTTCGAGGGCGGTCGCCTCCTCGAGAGCGGGGATGATCTCGGGGGCGCGGCCCACGAGATCCCCGGTCTTCTCGTCGGCGAGCATGAGCTCCCACTCGATGCCGACGGTGGAGCGGGCGGACTTGGCGAAAGCGATCGTCATCCGCTCAGTGTGCGGGGCGCGGTCGATGCCCGGCAAGCTGTTCGCGAGGCCCCTCGCGATCTGGCAGAATGGAGGGTCGGACCGGGTGCTCGACCCTCTATCCAGCGCCCAGAGTCCTCCTCTTGAGCTTCCGCCGGTGTGCACCCCACTACCTGGCGACTGGTTCGTCTCGCTTTACACACCACACAGGAGAATCGTGGCTGTCAAGATCCGTCTGAAGCGCCTGGGCAAGATCCGTGCGCCGTACTACCGCATCGTCGTCGCCGACTCGCGCACCAAGCGCGACGGCCGCGTGATCGAGGAGATCGGCAAGTACCACCCGACCGAGGAGCCCTCGTTCATCGAGGTCGACTCGGAGCGTGCGCAGTACTGGCTGTCGGTCGGCGCTCAGCCGACCGAGCAGGTGCGCGCCATCCTCAAGATCACGGGCGACTGGGGCACCTTCAAGGGCGAGAAGGGTGCCACGAGCACCCTGAAGACCCGCGAGGAGAAGTCGGGCTACGTCGCCGACGCCTCGAAGAAGTCGGTCGTCAAGCCGCAGGCCCCGAAGAAGGCCGAGGAGCCCGCCGAGGCTCCCGCCGAGGCCGCCGAGGCCGAGGCCGCCGAGTAATCGTGCTGGCCGCCGCGCTCGAGCACCTCGTCAAGGGGATCGTGGATCACCCGGATGACGTGCGCATCGACTCGTCCACCTCGTCACGCGGGGATGTGCTGGAAGTGCACGTCCACGCGGACGACCGTGGCCGGGTGATCGGGCGCGGCGGCCGTACCGCGAAGGCACTGCGCACCCTCGTCGCCGCGCTGGCGGACGGCAAGCGCGTGCGCGTCGACGTCGCGGACGACTGACGTGGCAGCCGCGAAGCCCGCGAAGAACCAGCTGCGCGTCGGCCGCCTCGTCAAGGCCCACGGGCTCAAGGGCGCCCTCAAGCTCGAGCTGTACACCGACGACCCCGACGGCCGCTTCGTGCCCGGGGCGTCCTTCACGCTCCAGGTGCCCGAGCACTCGCAGTGGCACCGCAAGACCATCACGGTGCGCGAGTTCCGCTGGATGAACCAGCACCCCGTGGTCTTCTTCGAAGGCGTCGACGACCGCAACGCCGCCGACACGCTCGTGCGCGCCATCCTCTGGATCGACGAGGACGAGGACGCGGTTCCCGAGCCCGACGCGTGGTACGACCACCAGCTCGTCGGCCTCGACGTCGTGCGCGACGGATCGGTCGTCGGCAAGGTCGCGCGCGTCGACCACTTCCCGGCCCAGGATCTGCTCGTCGTGAGGTCCGGCGAGGACGAGGTTCTCGTGCCGTTCGTCGCGGCGATCGTGCCCGAGGTCGACATCGAGGGCGGTCGCGTCGTCGTGACCCCGCCCGCCGGCCTCTTCGAGGAGCTGCCGGAGTCGGATCCTGCTCCCGAGGCGGAGACCCCCACGTCTGAGGACTGATCCGATGCGCATCGACATCGTCACGATCTTCCCGTCGTTCTTCGATGTGCTGGACGTCTCGCTGATCGGCAAGGCCCGTGAGAAGGGCCTGCTCGACCTGCGCGTGCACGACCTGCGCCACTGGACGCACGACCGTCACCGCACGGTCGACGACACTCCCTACGGCGGCGGCGCCGGCATGGTGATGAAGCCGGAGCCGTGGGGCGAGGCGCTCGACGACATCCTGGGCGACGACGCCGTGCTCGTGGTGCCCACGCCGTCGGGCGAGGTGTTCCGTCAGCCGCTCGCGCGGGAGCTGGCGCAGGAGGCGCAGCTGGTGTTCGCCTGCGGTCGCTACGAGGGCATCGATCAGCGCGTGATCGACCACTACGCGTCCGTCGGACGCGTGCGGCTCGTGAGCATCGGAGACTACGTGCTCAACGGCGGCGAGGTCGCGTCGATGGCGATGATCGAGGCCGTCACCCGCCTCATCCCGGGCTTCATGGGCAATCCCCAGAGCCTGCTGGAGGAGTCGCACGAGGACGGCCTGCTCGAGTACCCGATCTACACCAAGCCCGCCGTCTGGCGCGGGCTCGAGGTGCCTCCCGTGCTGCTGAGCGGCAACCACGGAGCGGTCGCGGCCTGGCGCCGCGAGCAGAGCATCGAGCGGACGCGCGAGCGCCGCCCCGATCTCCTCTCGTAGCCCGACGGCATGAGCCGGGTCCTCAGGACGGGACCCGCGTCGCCGTGACGACCGCGTGCTTGAACTCCGGCATGGAGGAGACCGGGTCCAGCCTCGCGCTCGTCAGGAGGTTGGCGCTCGCGCCGTCGGGGAAGTGGAACGGCAGGAACACCGTGTCGGGCCGGATGTCGCCGCTCAGCCCGACGCGGGCGTCGACCGCGCCGCGCGGACTCTCGAGCCGCACGACGTCACCGTCGGCGAGCCCCCGGTCGCGCGCGGTCGCGGGGTGCAGCTGCGCCACGAGCTCGGGCTTCGCCTCGACCAGCTCGGCGACGCGCCGGGTCTGCGCGCCCGACTGGTAGTGCTCGAGCAGGCGGCCCGTGACGAGGCTGAGCTCGGTGCCTCGCGGCGTCTCGGGCCCGCGCGAGCGCACCGGGACGAGGCGGGCGCGTCCGTCTGCGTGCGCGAACCGCTCCGCGAACAGCCGCGGCGTGCCCGCGCCGCCGGCGGGGTACGGCCAGTGCGCGGCGACGCCGGTGTCGAGCAGCTCGTGGCTCAGGCCGGAGTAGTCGGCCGGGCCGCCGGCGGAGGCCCGCGCGAGCTCATCGAACACGACCGACGGCTCCAGATCCCACGATCCCGGCGCCGCCATCCGGCGCGCCAGCTCGGCGAGGATCCACAGCTCGCTGCGGGCGCCGGCCGGCGGCTCGACGGCGCGGCGACGCCGCAGCACCCGCCCCTCCAGGTTCGTCATCGTTCCCTCCTCCTCAGCCCACTGCAGGACGGGCAGCACGACGTCCGCGACCCGGGCGGTCTCGGACAGGAAGAAGTCGCTCACGACGAGCAGCTCGAGGCGCGAGAGCGCGTCGCGGACGGACTGCGCGTCGGGGGAGGAGACGACGACGTTCGAGCCGTGCACGAGCAGGGCCCGCACGCCGCCGGGGCGTCCGCTCGACTGCAGCAGCTGCACGGCGGGGATGCCGGGGCCGGGGATGATCGCGGGATCGACGCCCCACACGCCCGCGACGTGCGCGCGTGCGGCGGGGTCGTCGATCCTGCGGTAGCCGGGAAGCTGATCCGCCTTCTGACCGTGTTCGCGTCCGCCCTGGCCGTTGCCCTGACCCGTGAGCGTGCCGTAGCCGCTGCCCGGCGTGCCGGGCAGACCCAGCAGCAGGGCGAGGTTGATCGCGGCGGTCGCGGTGTCGGTGCCGTCGGCGTGCTGCTCGACCCCGCGCCCCGTCAGGACGTACGTGGAGCGGGACGCGGCGAGACGGCGCGCGAGCGCGCGGATCGCCCCGGCGGGGACGCCGGTCGCCTGCTCGGTGCGCTCGGGCCACCACATCGACACCGACCGGCGCAGCGCCTCGAGGCCATGGGCGCGGCGCGCGAGGTAGTCGGCGTCGTGCAGGCGCTCGGCGAGCACGACGTGCGTCAGCCCGAGCAGCAGCGCGAGATCGCTGCCCGGGACCGGCTGCACGTGCAGGCCCGCGCCGTCGGACGTGAGGCGCGCGGTCGTGCTGCGCCGCGGGTCGACGACGATCAGGCCGCCCCGCGCACGGGCGCCCTGCAGGTGCGACACGAACGGCGGCATGGTGTCGCCGACGTTCGATCCGAGCAGCAGGATCGTCTCTGCCGTGTCCAGGTCGGCGAGCGGGAACGGCAGTCCGCGATCGAGGCCGAAGGCCCGGTTCGCGGCCGCTGCCGCCGACGACATGCAGAAGCGGCCGTTGTAGTCGATCCGCGACGTGCGCAGGGCGATCCGGGCGAACTTGCCCAGCTGATACGCCTTCTCGTTCGTCAGTCCGCCGCCACCGAACACGCCGACGGCGTCGCGTCCGCTCTCGTCCTGGATCGCCCGGATCCGGCTCGCGATCAGGTCGAGCGCGTCGTCCCACGTGGTCGCGTGCAGGTCACCGTCGGCACCGCGCACGAGCGGAGCGGTCAGACGGTCGGGCGCGACGAGCAGCTCGGTCGACGTCCAGCCCTTGCGGCACAGCCCGCCACGGTTGGTGGGGAAATCGCGCCCCTCGACCGCAACCGGAAGCCGTGCGCCCGGTGTGGCGGTGAGCGTCATGGCGCACTGCAGCGCGCAGTACGGGCAGTGCGTGTCGGCCGCGGCCATCATGCCGGCGCCGCCTCGCGGGAGCCGAGGAGCTCGGCGATGCGCGCGCGGCAGCCCCCGCACCCCGTGCCCGCGCGCGTGCAGCGCCCGACCTCGGCGACCGTCGCGCAGCCGTCGTCCACGGCGTCCTCGATCGCGCCCGCGGTCACGCCGTTGCACACGCACACGGTGGCGTCCCTGCCCGTGGCGGGCGGGCCGGCGTCCTCCTGAGCGTCGAGCCGCAGCAGCAGCGACCGGTCGGCGGGAAGCTCGGCCCGACGTGCGTACAGCACGCTCAGCTCGGCGGCCGTGCGCGGCAGCCCGACCGCCACGAAGCCCGTCAGCACGCCGCCTTCGGTGACCATCTTCACGTACGTGCCGTGCTGCGGGTCCGCCCACATCGCCACGCCCGGTGCGCTCTCGTCTGCCGGCACGGGGGCGAAGGGATCCGTCGACACGTCGCCCGCCGACACGAGGTCGACCTGCTCCGCCTTGAGCGCCACGACGGCGGGCACCTCCTCCTCGAAGGGCTCCGGCTCCATGCCGTCGAGCTCGGCCGACAGGGAGCGCGCGAGGTGCTCCGCCTGTCGCCAGCCGGGGCCGATGAGGCCGCTGGGGCCGCCGGGCACACGTGCGTCGTGCCGGTGCCTCGGGTCCGCGACGTGCGCGCAGTCGCCGATCGCGTGGATCGCCGGGTCGGTCCACGACCGCAGTCGCTCGTCGACGAGCACGCCGCGGCCGGTGCGCAGCCCCGCCGCCTCGGCGAGCTCGCTGCGTGCGCGCACGCCGCACGACAGCACGAGCAGGTCTCCCTCGATGCGGCGTCCGTCCGAGCTCACGAGCGCGCGGAACCGGCGCGCGCCGTGCTCGTCCTCGCGCGCGATGATCGCCTCGGCGCGGGTGTGCGGCACGACGTGCACGCCGGCCGACGCGAGCGCGGACGCGAGCACCGACGCCGCACCCCGGTCGAGCTGCCGCGGCATCGGCATGGGGCCGAAGTGCGCGATGTGCGGCACCGCCCCCGCGCGTGCGAGCAGCAGCGCCAACTCGATGCCGAGCACGCCCGCCCCCAGCACGACCACGCGCCCGCCGGCGGCGACGACGCGGCGCACGCGCTCGGCGTCCTCCGGCGTGCGCAGCACGCACACTCCTTCTGTCAGGGTGTGCTCCTGCTCCGCGGCGGCCGGCCCGGTCTGCGCGAGCCCGTCGAGGTGGGGGACGATCGCCCGGGCCCCGGTGGCGAGCACAAGACGGTCGTACGGCACGGCGCGCCCGTCGCTCAGCTCGACGACCCTCGCGGCCCGGTCGACGCGGGTCGCGGCGACCCCCGTCAGGATCTCCGCTCCGGCGGCGCGCAGCTCGTCGGGGTCGGCCATCACGAGGTCGTCGCGCTCGATCTCGCCGGCCGCGTACTCGGCCACCAGCACCCGGTTGTAGGGGGCGTGCTGCTCCGCGCCGACGATCGTCAGGAGGATGCGGCCCGCGGCGAGTTCGGGCAGCAGCTCCTCGGCGAAGCGCACGCCGACGGGGCCGAGGCCGACCAGGACGACGCGGACGGGGGCGAGGGGCGCGGACATGCGCGTGCTCAGATCCGGTGCCCGGCGAGCCCGGGGCGCGGCACGAGGTACACGATCGCGGTGATCGCGAGCATGACGGCATAGGCCGCGATGAAGCCCCAGAACGCGGTTGTGTACTCACCGGTCGCCGACTTCGACGCGCCCAGCACCTGGGGGATCACGAAGCCGCCGTACGCCCCGATCGCGGAGATCAGTCCGAGAGCCGCCGCGCCCTTGCGCTGCGAGCTGACCGCGTGCGGATCGCCTGCCGTGGCGGCGCCGCGGGCCGCGAAGATGCTCGGGATCATCCGGTACGTCGCGCCGTTGCCCATCCCGGTGGCGACGAACAGTACGAGGAAGCAGCCGAGGAAGACCCAGAAGCTGCCCAGCGGCAGGGTCAGGATGAGCGCGAGTGTCGCGATGATCATCACCGAGAAGGCCGCGACCGTCATGCGCGCGCCGCCGAACCGGTCGGCGAGCTTCCCGCCGTACGGACGGGACAGCGATCCGACGAGCGCACCGAGGAACGCCAGCTGCAGCGACGCGGCGCCCACCTGGAAGCTCGAGAAGTCGGGGAACTGGTCGGCGATGAGCTTCGGGAACACCCCGGCGAAGCCGATGAACGAGCCGAACGTGCCGATGTACAGCAGCGCCATGACCCACAGGTGCGGCTCGCGCAGCGCGGAGGCCGCGCCTGCGAGGTCGGCCTTGGCGGAGGACAGGTTGTCCATGAAGCGGAACGCGCCCCACATGGCGAGCAGGATGAGCGGGATCCACATCCATCCGGCCAGCTGGAGGTTGAGCGTGCCGGCGGCTCCGAGCGTGACGACGATCGGCACGGCGAGCTGGGCGATCGCGGTGCCGATGTTCCCCCGGCGGCGTTCAGGCCGAGCGCCCAGCCCTTCTCCCGCTGCGGGAAGAAGTAGGTGATGTTCGCCATGGAGCTGGCGAAGTTGCCGCCGCCCACGCCGCCGAGCGCCGCGATCAGCAGCAGCACCCAGAACGGCGTGTCGGCGTTCTGCACCGCGAAGCCGAGCAGTGTGGCCGGGATGAGCAGCAGACCGGCCGACACGATCGTCCAGTTGCGGCCGCCGAACGTCGCGACCGCGAACGTGTACGGGAAGCGCAGGGTCGCGCCCACCAGGCTCGGCAGCGAGATCAGCCAGAAGGACTCGGTCGTCGTGAGCGCGAAGCCGGCGGCGGGAAGCATCACGACGACGATGCTCCACAGCTGCCAGACGATGAAGCCGAGGAACTCGGCGAAGATCGACCAGCGCAGGTTGCGGCGCGCGATCGCCCGTCCGTGCGAAGCCCAGAAGGCGGCGTCCTCGGGGTTCCAGCCGTCGATCCATCGTCCGGGGCGGAGGGTCGGCGACGTCGGGGGCGTCGCGGTTTCGGGGGTGGTGCTCGTGGGGGCGGTGCTCAGGGTGGTGGCCATGGAACTCCTCGGACGGGCAGCGCAGCGGATGTTGCCTCGACCGTAGGAGCCGCGTGTTTCCCCGCCCGGCCGCGGTGGTTACCTCTCCATCACCGTTCGATCACCGGATGCGCGGGGCGCGCGTGGGGGTCCCGTCACACGCCCGAAACAAGCGACCCCGCCGCGCGACGTCCATAGACTCGGGGGCATGGACGAAGCAGGCATCCCGCTGCGGGCGGCGGTCATCACGGTCAGCGACCGGTCGGCGCGCGGCGAACGCGAGGACCTCTCCGGCCCCGAGGCCGTCGCCGCCCTGCGCGTGGGCGGCTTCGACTGCGACGACGCGGTCATCGTGCCGGACGGCGCCGAGAGCGTGGAGCGGGCACTGGTCGCGATGATCACCGCCGGGGCGAGCGTGATCGTCACGACCGGCGGCACGGGCCTCGGCCCCCGCGACGAGACGCCCGAGGGCACGCGCGCCGTGCTCGAGCGCGAGATCCCCGGCATCGCGGAGGAGCTGCGCCGCATCGGGACGGCGGAGAAGCCTGCGGGCATGCTCTCGCGAGGGCTCTCGGGCGTCGCGCGCGGCGCGCTCATCGTGAACCTTCCCGGCTCTCCCGCCGCCGTGCGCAGCGGCATGCCGGTGATCCTGTCGGTCGCGAGGCACGCGGCCGCTCAGCTCGCGGGCGAGGACCACGCGTGAGCGCCGCGCCGCCGGCGGACGTGAGGATCGCGCGGATCTCGGCGGATCCGATCCGGCTCGCCGAGCACGCGGCCGCGATCGACGACCCGCGGATGGGGGCCGAGACGTCGTTCGTCGGTCGCGTGCGCGATCACGACCCGGATGCGCGCGGCGCCGTCGCCGCGCTGGAGTACACCGCGCATCCGGACGCGGAGGCCGCGCTCGGCGCGATCGCATCCCGGGCGTCGGAGGCGCACGGCGCGCTCATCGCGGTCAGTCATCGCATCGGCCGGCTCGAGGTGGGGGAGCCCGCGGTCGTGATCGCGGTCGCCGCGGCGCACCGCGCCGAGGCGTTCGCCGCCTGCCGCGACGTGATCGAGGACATCAAGCGCGAGCTGCCGGTCTGGAAGCGTCAGCTCGAGGCCGACGGCACCGCGGAATGGAAGGGCCTGGGCGGCTGAGTCCGCGCGTCGCCTCCCGGCGTTCATGACGCTGCGCGCAAGAATCGCCGATCCTTCCGAGCTCCGGGTCAGCCGCCCGCGAACGGCGGCAGCACGTCGACCGTCGTGACGCCCGCGAGCGGCGCGTCGTCGTCGCGCCGCTCGCCGTCGACGAGCACGGCGCAGCGGGGCAGGATGCCGCCGAGGCCCGGATACTCCGACGCGAGCGCGGCGCGCAGCTCGCCCAGCGTGCCCTCGGAGCGGTGCTCCTCCGCGCGGCCCGCGGCCTCCTCGGCGGCCGCGAAGTAGCGGATGCGCGTCACGGCTCGCCGCCCCACGACCGGGCCAGCGCGACCACCTCGGCGACCGCGCGCTCGACGTCCTGCGGCGCGCCGCCGGCGCGTCCCGCGGCAAGTCCGGCCAGGAATGCCGTGAGCGGCGCGGCCGGGCGCGCGACGCCGTGCGCGACGTCGCGCGCGAGATCGAGGATCAGCGCGACGGGCACCTGATCCGCATCCAGCCCGAGCCGCTCGCAAGCGGCCACGGTCCACTCGTCCAGCGCCTCGGGCGGCAGGGTGCGTTCGTTGCCGGCCATCAGACCTCCCGTGTCCAGGACCCGCTGCGGCCGCCGGTCTTCGCGACGATCCGCGCGTTCTCGATCGCCGCCGAGCGATCCATGCCCTTCACCATGTCGACGACCGACAGCGCGGCGATCGTCACGGCCGTCAGGGCCTCCATCTCGACGCCCGTGCGGTCGGCCGTCCGCACCGTGGCCTCGATCGCGACGCCGCCGTCCTCGACGGCGAGGTCGACCGTCGCTCCGTGCACGCCGATCACGTGGGCGAGGGGCAGCAGCTCGGCGCACTTCTTCGCGCCCTGGATGCCCGCGATGCGGGCGACCGCGAGCACGTCGCCCTTCGGGACGGAGCCGTCGCGCAGGGCGGCGACCGTGTCGGCGGCCACGCGCACGAACCCGCGGGCGGTCGCCGACCGCACGGTGGGCTGCTTCTCGGTCACGTCGACCATGCGCGCGTGACCGGACGAGTCGAGGTGGGTGAAGCTCATGAGATCAGCATGACATCCACGAGTTCGCCCTCCGCCACGGCCTCGGTTTCGGCGGGGACGACCGCGTACGCCTCGGCGAGACCGAGGCCTGCGGCCAGGTGCGAGCCGGAGCCGCCGGGCGTTGCGGGGCGCACCGTCCAGCGCGCGGGATCGGTGCGGTCGATGCTCGCGGGGAGGAACTGGCGGCGACCGGGCGGCGTGCGCCATCCGGTCGCCGCGGGCAGCCGCAGGATGTCGCGATGCAGCTTGGTGCGGCCCTGCATCGCCAGCAGCGCGGGACGGACGAACGTCTCGAAGGACACGGCGGCGCTCACGGGGTTGCCGGGCAGGCCGAACATCAGGGCGCCGTTCGTCAGCCGCCCGAAGCCCTGCGGCTTGCCGGGCTGCATCGCGACCTTCGTGAACGCGATGTCGCCGTCCAGCACCTGCTTGACCACCTCGTACGCGCCCGCGCTGACGCCGCCCGATGTGAGCACCACGTCCGCCTCGGAGTTCTCGCGGAGTAGGGAGCGCAGCTCGTCCGGGTCGTCCGACACGCAGGTCGCGCGCATGAGCTCGGCGCCCGTGGCGCGCACGAGCCCGGCGAGCAGCGTCGTGTTCGACTCCGGGATCTGGCCGCGCTCGAGGTCGGCGCCGGGCTCGACGAGCTCGCTCCCGGTGGAGATCACGATCACGCGCGGCGGACGCGCCACGACGGCGCGGTCGACGCCCGTCGCCGCGGCCGCCGACAGCTGCAGCGGCCCGAGCTCCGTGCCCGACGGGATGACGACGTCGCCCGCATGCAGGTCCTCGCCGCGGCGCCGGATGTGCGCGCCGGGACCGCGCGGCGCCCGCAACACCGCGATGTCGCCGAGCGAGTCCGCCAGGCCCCCGGCCGTGTCCTCGAACGGCACGATCGCGTCCGCATCGCTCGGCACGGGCGATCCGGTCATGATGCGGGCGGCCTCGCCCTCGCCGAGCGCGGGGTCCTCGGGCGAGCCGGCGGGAAGGTCGGCGACGACCCGCAGGGTGACGGGGGCATCGGGCGAGGCGGCGGCGACATCGGCCGCGCGCACCGCGAAGCCGTCCATCGCGGAGTTGTCGAACACGGGCACGTCCACGCGCGCCCGCACCGGCTCGGCGCACGTGAGACCCGCCGCCGCGGCGAGCGAGAGCGTGATCGCGCCGGTCGGGGCGATGGCCGCCAGCACGTCCGCGAGGTGCTCTTCGACGGTGCGCATCACGATCGGACCGCCTGCACGACGGGGCCGGCCCACGCGAGCATGCCGCCGTCGACCGACACGGCGGGGATCCCGCGCGCGGACAGCAGCGCGGCGGCCTCGGCCGAGCGCACGCCGCTGCGGCACACGACGGCGACGCGGGCACCGTGCGCCGCAGCGCTCAGCCGCGCGGCGACGGCATCCGGATCGCTCCGGATCTCGCCCAGCGGCACATGGCGCGCCCCGTGGATCATCCCCTCGCGCACCTCGTCGTCCTCGCGCACGTCGACGACGAGCGGCGCATCGGACAGGGTCAGCGCGGCGGCGAGGTCCGACGCCGTGAAGCGCACGCGAGGGGCCGGGGCCGGCGCGTCGGCGGGCCGTCCACGCAAAGGCACCTCGTGCTGGCGCGCGCGCAGGCCGTCGATCACGAGGATGCGCCCGAGCAGCGGCTCGCCGATGCCGGCGATGAGCTGGATCGCCTGGGTCGCCATCAGCGCCCCCACCTGCAGGCACAGCGACCCCAGCACGCCGACCTCGGCGCACGTCGGGACGTCGCCGGCGCTGCCCGCGGGGTACAGGTCGGACAGCCGCACGGCCGGGAAGCCGGCGGGCGGATTGGACCAGAACACCGTGACCTGCGCGTCGAACGCCTGCACGGTGCCCCACACCAGCGGAACCCCGAGGTGCTCGCACGCCGCGGCGACGGCCTCGCGCGTGTCAAACGTGTCGCTGCCGTCGAGCACGAGGTCCGCGTCCGCGAGCAGATCGGCGGCGTTGGCGGGCGTGAGCCGCTCGCGCACCGCGTGGACGCGTGCTTCCGGCGCGAGATCGGCCGCCGCGCGCGCGGCGCTCGTCGCCTTGGGGGTGCCGACGTCGCCGAGCCGGTGCATGAGCTGGCGCTGCAGGTTCGACAGCTCGACGACGTCGTCGTCGATCACGGTGAGCGTGCCCACGCCGGCGGCCGCGAGGGCGAGGACGACGGGCGATCCGAGCCCGCCCGCGCCGACGACGGCCACATGGGCGGCGTTGAGGCGGCGCTGGCCGGGTTCCCCGAGCGGCGCCAGCACGTGATGGCGCGCCGTGCGCTCGCGCTCCGCCGCCGACAGCGACGCCGCGGGCTCGACGAGCGGGGGGAGGGCCGACATGCCGACAGCCTACGGCGGCCCGCGCCGTCCGAGGCGCCCGGTTTCCTCCACACGCACGGACGGGCGGGCGGCGGCGCGGTCGCGCGGTGGCCGCCGTGTCAGGATCGGGGAATGCGAAAGATCCGGGTCGCGGCGGTCGCCGCCGGTGCGGCGCTGCTCCTCACGGCTTGCGCACCGGCCGCGCCGGGAGGCGGCATGGCGGGGGAGCTGACCGTGTACGCCGCCGCATCCCTGGGCCCGGCGTTCGAGGACCTCGCCGCGCAGTTCGAGGCGGACAATCCGGGGATCGATGTGCGACCGCTCGTGCTCGACGGATCCCAGGTCCTCGCGACGCAGATCGCCGAGGGGGCGCCCGCGGATGTCTTCGCGAGCGCGGACGAGCAGACGATGGATCGCGTGACGGACCTCGTCCACGCGCCCGCCGTCTTCGCGACGAACACGCTCGCCATCGCGGTGCCGCCCGGCAATCCCGCGGGCATCGAGGGGCTCGCCGACCTCGCCGGAGCGGACGTCACCGTCGTGCTGTGCGCCGCGGAGGTGCCGTGCGGGGCGGCGAGCCGCGCGCTCCTGGATCGCGCGGGCATCGCCTTCGATCCGGCCAGCGAGGAGCAGAACGTCGGCGCCGTGCTGGCGAAGATCGACGCCGCCGAGGCCGATGCGGGCCTCGTCTACCGCACGGACATCCTGCGCGGTGACGTCGACGAGGTGGCGGCCGAGGGCTCCGACGAGGTCGTGAACCGGTACCCGATCGCGGCGCTGCGCGACGCGCGCAATCCCGACGCCGCCGACGCCTTCGTGGCTCTCGTGCGCGGCGAGACGGGACAGCGGATCCTCGCCGAGCACGGCTTCGGCGCGCCGTGACCGGCCTGACGGACGCGGCGCGCCGCCGAGATGAGGGCTCGCAGGTGCGCGCGAGCGCCGATTCACGCGAAGATCGGAAGGTGCAGGACGTGGGGACCCGACCGTGACCGCCCGGCGTGAGGAACGCGACGCGTCCGCGGGCAACCTGCCGCGGATCCTGGCGCTGCCGGCCGTCCTGGCGCTCGCGCTGCTCGTCGTCCCGCTCGCGGGACTGATCGCACGCGCCGACTGGCCGTCGCTGTGGACGGACGTGACGTCCCGCGAGTCGCTCGACGCGCTCGGGCTGTCGCTCGTGACCGGTCTGATCGCCACCGCCGTGTGCCTGGTCCTGGGGCTCCCGCTCGCGATCCTGATCGCGCGCGCACGGCCGGGGATCGCGGCGGTCCTGCGTGTGCTCGTCACCGTGCCGCTCGTGCTGCCGCCCATGGTCGGCGGCGTCGCGCTGCTGTACCTGTTCGGCCGGTCAGCGCCCGCCGGCGCGTGGCTCGCGGGCTGGGGGCTCGGCCTGCCGTTCACGACCGCGGCGGTCGTGGTCGCGCAGGTCTTCGTCGCCCTGCCCTTCCTCGTGCTCGCGGTGGAGGGCGCCGTGCGGGCGGTCGGCGTCGAGTACGAGCGCACCGCGGCGTCGCTGGGCGCCGGACGCTGGGCGACGCTGTGGCGCATCACGCTGCCGCTCGCCGCACCCGGCCTCGTGGCGGGTCTCGTGCTGTGCTTCGCGCGCGCGATCGGCGAGTTCGGCGCGACCGCGCTGTTCGCGGGCAACAACCCCGGCGTGACGCAGACCATGCCGCTCGCGATCTACACGGCCTTCAACGGCTCCGGCGTCGGCGAGGGCCCCGCCGTCGCGCTGTCGCTGCTGCTGCTCGTCACCGCGATCGCGGTGCTGCTGCTCGTGCGCGCCTGGCGCCCGGGGAGCGTCCGGTGAGCGCCTCCGTGCTGCGCGGCCGGCGCGAGACCGCCGGGACGGCGCTCCCGCAGGGCGTGGCCCTTAGCGCCGACCTCGCGGTGCAGCGGGGCGAGTTCCGTCTGGAGGCCGCGCTCACCGTGCCGCAGGGCGAGGTGACCGCCATCATGGGCCCGAGCGGGGCGGGCAAGTCCACGCTGCTGGCGGCGATCGCGGGGGCCGTCCGCCTGACGTCGGGGCGGATCCAGCTCGCGGACGGCGCCGTCGTGACGCGACGCCGCCACCTCCCGACCGCCAAGCGCGGTGTGGTGATGCTCGGACAGGACGCGCGGCTGTTCCCCCATCTGTCGGTGCGCGACAACGTCGCCTTCGGCCTCGTCGTCCGCGGCCTGGCGAAGGATCGCGCGCGCCAGGTGGCCGATGAGTGGCTGTGGCGCGTGGGACTGTCGGGCTCGGGCCCCAACCGCCCGCGCGAGCTGTCGGGCGGACAGCAGCAGCGGGTCGCGCTGGCCCGCGCTCTCGCGGTCGCGCCGCGCCTGCTGCTCCTCGACGAGCCGCTCACGGGACTCGACGCGGAGACGGCGGCGGACACCCGCGCCGTGCTGCACGAGCAGCTGTCGTCGACGCGCACGACGGCACTCGTCGTCACGCACGACGCGTTCGACGCGGCCGCGCTCGCACGCCAGGTGGTCGTGATCGAGGGCGGCCGGGTGATGCAGCGCGGCGCGGTGCGACGCGTCCTGGAGACGCCCGCCACGCAGTTCGTCGCGGCGGTCGCCGGCCTCAATCGCGTGCGCGGCGCCGCGCGGGACGGCCTCTGGCGCGCCGCCGGCGTCGACGGTGACGTCCGGGTCGCCGCCGCCGCACCCGTGGAGGCGCCCGATGCGACGCCGCTCGTGGCCGTGTTCCGTCCCGCGGATGTCCGGCTCGCCCGCGCGGGGGAGAGCACCTGGACGGGCGCGGTGCGCGTGGCCCACGAGGATCCGCACCCGGTGGGCGAATGGCTGGGGAAGGTGACCCGCCTCGAGCCCACGCCGGGCGGTGCTCGTGTGCACACCACGAAGCCGGACGTCGTGGCAGAGGTTCCCGCCGCGCAGCTGGCGGCCCTCGCGCTCGCTCCCGGGGACCCGGTGCGCCTCGCGCTGGATCCTGCCGACGTCCGGCTCCTGCCTGACGAGTGACGCCGGCCCCGCCCCATCCGGTCGCCCGTAGTCTGGATGGATGACGCAGGGGTGCGAGCCATGACCGCCGTGCCGGTCACGATCGGCAGGCGGGCCTCCGCCGCGCCCGTCGCCCCCGGGTCCGGTGCGCTCGTCGACACCTTCGGACGCGTGCATCGCGACCTGCGGGTCTCGCTCACCGATCGGTGCTCGCTGCGCTGCACGTACTGCATGCCCGAGCAGGGGAACGAGTGGCTCGCCAAGACGAGCATCCTCTCGCTCGACGAGATCGAGCGCATCGCGCGCGTGGCCGCCGCGGCCGGCATCACGACCTTCCGGCTGACGGGCGGCGAGCCGCTGCTGCGCACCGACATCGTCGACATCGTGCGCCGTCTCGCCCGCATCGAGGGCCCCGACGGGCCGGTGCAGATCGCGATGACGACGAACGGCATCCGGCTGCGGGAGTCCCTCCCCGGTCTGATCGACGCAGGGCTTGCGCGCCTGAACATCTCGATCGACACGCTGCGGCGCGACCGCTTCCGCGACCTGACGCGTCGCGACAGGCTCGACGACGTGCTCGACGGCATCGCCGCGGCGTCCGAGTCGGGCCTGCGGCCGCTCAAGCTCAATGCCGTCGCGATGCGCGACGTGAACGACGACGAGCTCGTCGACCTCGTGGAGTTCGCGGTCGCGCACGACGCGCAGCTGAGGTTCATCGAGCAGATGCCGCTCGATGCCGGTCACACGTGGTCGCGCGAGCGCATGGTCACGCGGGAGGAGATCCTGTCAGCGCTGTCCGCACGCTGGCGTCTGACCCCCGTGCCGGGGCGCGGGGGAGCACCCGCCGAGACGTGGGTCCTCGACGACGGCCCGCACAGGGTGGGCGTGATCGCGTCGGTCACGGCGCCGTTCTGCGGGGACTGCGATCGCCTCCGCCTCACGGCCGACGGCCAGCTGCGCAACTGCCTGTTCTCGACGAGCGAGTTCGACCTGCTGCCGATCCTGCGCGGCGCATCGGATCAGCTCGACCGCGAGCTCGACGCCATGCTGCGCACCTGCATCCTCCGGAAGCTTCCCGGCCACGCGATCGACGATCCGGCGTTCCTGCAGCCCGCGCGCGGGATGAACGCCATCGGGGGCTGACCGAGCGCGACAATACGCTGGACGCATGAGCACGCACATCGCCGCCCAGCCCGGTCAGATCGCCCCCATCGTCCTGTTCCCCGGCGATCCGCTGCGCGCCAAATGGATCGCGGAGAACTTCCTCGAGGACGCGGAGCTCTACTCCGAGACGCGCGGCATGCTCGGCTTCACGGGTTCCTGGCGGGGGCAGCGGGTGTCGGTGCAGGGATCGGGCATGGGGCAGCCGTCCATGGCCATCTACGCCAACGAGCTCTTCGATGCGTATGACGTCCAGACGGTCGTGCGCGTCGGCTCGTGCGGCGCGCTGACCGAGCGCGTGGGGCTGCGCGACATCATCATCGCGAACGGCGCCTGCACCGATTCCGCCATCAACCGGGTCCGCTTCCACGGGCAGGACTACGCCCCGGTCGCCGACTTCTCGCTCCTGCGTGCCGCTGTCGAGGCGAGCGAGGAGCTGCCCCTCCAGAACCGGGTCCATGTGGGGCTGCTGTTCTCCAGCGACCAGTTCTACAGCACCCGCCCCGAGCTGACGGAGCCGCTCGTGGCGCACGGCGCGCTCGCGGTGGAGATGGAGACGAGCGGGCTGTACACCCTCGCCGCGTACCGGCAGCGGCGAGCGCTGAGCATCTGCACGGTGTCCGACCACCTGGTCACGGGCGAGGAGACGACGGCCCTCGAGCGGGAGCAGACGTTCGCCGACATGATCGAGATCGCGCTGCGGGCGGCGACGGCCTAGGAGGACGCGCGGCCGGCGGCGAGCCTGATCCCGCGCCGCCGCCTATGCCGCCATCACGGCGGGAAGGGCCGCGCGGTAGCGCTCGGCGATCACCCGCGCGACGCGCTCGTCCGCTCCGAGCGGCGCGGTGACGACGTCCGCTCCGGACGCGGCGATCTCGTTCGCGAAGTAGCCGGGAGCCAGCACATAGCTCGCGGCGACCACGCGCCGCGCGCCGGCCGCACGGGCGGCCGACACGGCGGCGGGGATCCGCGGATCGGCTCCCGCCGCGTAGCCCACCGTGACGGGATGCGGCAGCCTCGGGGCGAGCAGGTCGCGCATGCGCTCGACGTGCTCGGCAGCAGCGGGGCGCGACGAGCCGGCCGCCGCGAGGACGACGTGATCGCCGTCGCGCAGGCCCGCCTGGTGCAGGCGCGCGACGAGCGTCTCGGCGAGCAGCGGATGCGGGCCGAGCGGGTCCGTCGCCACCACGTCGTCGCGCGTTCGCGCCGCACGGGCGATGTCGACGCCCGTGTGGAATCCGGCCGACAGCAGCAGCGGCACGATCACCCCGGGCCCCTCCACCCGCGCGACGACGTCGTCGATCGACGGCTCCTGCACGTCGACGAAGGCCTCGGCGATCTCCGCCTCCGGCAGCAGCTGCTGCACGTGCGCGATCAGGGCGTGGATGGCGTCGCGCCCCTCGGGGAAGCGGGTGCCGTGCGAGCAGGCGATGAGCGTCACGCCGGATCCTCCACATTCAGTCGATAGCCGCGCTTCACGACGGTCTTGATCACGTCCGCCCCGCCGAGCGCTTCGCGCAGCCGTGCGACCGCCATCTCGACGGCGTGCGGGCTCTGTCCCGAGCGCGGCAGCACGCGCTGCAGCGCCGCGCGCGACACCACGCCGCCACCCGCCGCGAACAGCGCGGCGAGCACATCGGCCCCCGTCGGCGACAGCGGGATGAAGCGTCCGTCGAGCACGGCGCCGGCGCTGCGCAGCTCGAGCCGGCCGGCGGCGGTGTCGTGCGACGGCGCGTGCCCGCCGCCGAAGTACGTCACGACGGCCCGCACGAGCGAGCCGAGGCGTCCCCGCTCGGCGATCAGCGTCTCGATGTCCGCGGCCACGAGCGGCTCGGCGGTGACGGGGCCGACGGCGGTCATCAGCAGGCGCCGCGACGCCGCGCGCGCGCGGATGTCCTCCAGCGCGTCCGCGCGTCGGGCCTCGGCGAGCCAGCCGGCCGCGCCGGGTGCCGAGGTGAACAGCACCGCGTCGTACTCGCCCCGTGCGGCCGCGAGCACCGAGCGGCGCACGACCGCCGGATCCGGCGGCGGACCCCAGCGGTAGACCGTCAGGCTCACGACGTCCGCGCCGTGGGACGAGAACAGCTCGTCGAGCCCGTCGGCGCCGGATCCGTGATGCTGCACGGCGATCCGCCTGCCCGCGACGCCCTCGGCCACGAGGTACTCGCCGAGCTCGGCGGCGGTCTCCGACTCGGCCACCCAGTCGGCCGTGAGCCCCGCCTGCTGGATCGCGCCCCGCGCCTTGGGCCCGCGCGCGACGAGCTGCGCGCCCGCGAAGGCACGAGCGAGGTCGTCAGCGAGGCCGGCCTCCTCGGCCGCCTCGATCCAGCCGCGGAAGCCGACGCCGGTCGTGGCGACGACCACGTCGGGCGGGTCGTCGATCAGCTCGCGCGTGCGGGCGATCAGCGTGGCGTCGTCGATGTGCGATTCGATGGTGAGCGCGGCCGCCTGCTGCACGGTCGCGCCATGTCGCTCGAGCGCCGCGGTCAGCTCGCTCGAGCGCCGGTCGACGGCGATCAGGATCGTGCACCCCGCGAGCGCGGAGGAGAGCAGACGCGGAGTCCCGGGCGGGGACGCGGGGGAGGTGACGGGCGCGGGGGTCATGGCTTCGCTAGCGGTCGGCGGTGGAGCGACGCGGCGGCATCAGCCCGCGGCGGCATGCTCCGGGGCAGGCACGGGAAGGAGCAGGTCGGGTCGCGCGACCTCGCCGATCACGATCACGGCGGGATTCCGCACCCCCGCGGCGCGCGCGTGGGCGACCGCGTCGGCGAGCGTCGTGCGGGTCGTGCGCTGCTGCGGTGCGTGCCCGCTCTCCACGATCGCGACCGGCCGCGAACCGGGAGCGCCCGCCGCGAGCGCGCCCGCCACGATCCGCTCGAGCGCGGCCACGCCCATCAGGACGACGGTCGTCACGGTGTCGTCGGCGAGGGCCGCGAGGGTTCCCGAGCCGAGCTCCGCCTGCCCGTTGACGACGTGCATCGCTCCCGACACGCCCCGCTGCGTGACCGGGATCCCCGCGGCCTGCGGCACGGCGACGGCGCTCGTCGGCGCGGGCACGACCTCCACGGCCACGCCGGCCTCGAGACACGCCGTGACCTCCTCGCCGCCGCGACCGAACACGAACGGATCGCCGCCCTTGAGTCGCACGACGCGGCGTCCCGCGCGCGCGTGCGCCACGATCAGCGCGTTGATCTCGTGCTGCGGCACGGGGTGCAGCCCCGGCTGCTTGCCGACGTCGATCACCTCGACGTCGGGGTCCAGCTCGCGCAGGACGTCGACCGCGCCCAGGCGGTCGGCGATCACGACGTCGGCCTCGGCGAGCAGCCGCCGGGCGCGCACGGTCATCAGGTCGACGGGGCCGGGACCGCCGCCCACCAGCGCGACGCGGCCGCGCGCGGTGTCGCGCACCCTGCGCACCGGCAGCGCACCGCGCTCGAGCAGGCCCGCGATCGCGTTGCGGACGCGCGCGGCCCGCCGCGGATCGACGCCCGCGTCGGAGGACACCGCGACCACCACGTCGCCCGAGCGCGTCTCCGCGGTCAGGCGCGCGGAGCCGTGCGCGCCGTCGGACGCGTTCACGCAGAAGACCCGCGCGCGCTCGCACCAGGCGGCGACGTCGGCGTCGACGCGGGCGCTGCCCGTCGCGGTGTGCACGAGCCACGCCCCCTCCAGGTCCCGCTCGCGCACGCCTCGCCGGATCCAGGCGAGCCCGTGCCGCTCGACGAGCGCGGAGGTCTCGGCGGACAGCGCGGGCGCGACGATGCGGATGGCCGCGCCCTCCTCGATCAGGCGCGGCAGGCGGCGCGCCGCGACGGATCCGCCGCCGACGAACAGCACGTCGCGACCGGCGAGCGTGAGACCGAACATCGTGGTCATCGCCTCTCCTCCCACTTGACGAGCACTTCTCCGTCGCGCACCGCGACCGGCCAGACGGCGATGTCGCGCGGGTCCCTGCCCTGCGTCTCCACGACCATTCCGGTGCGGAGGTCCCACGCCTGCTTGTGCAGGGGCGAGGCGATCGTGGGGATCTCCTCACGGACATCCGGATCGCGCGACGCGTCGTGCGCCGAGTCTGACAGCGGCGTGTTTCCGGACGGTTGTGACGTGTTTCCGAGTGATTTCGTCCCCACGATCCCGCGGGAGAGGACGTGCGCGCCGCCGTAGGGGTCATAGTTCGACACGGCGCGCACCGTGCCGTCCGCGAGGAGGAACAACGCGATCTGCGTCGTGCCGCCCATCAGCGCGGCGCGCCCGCGCTCGACCTCCAGGTCGGACACGCGGCACACGCGCACCCACCCGCGCGGCGCGCTCTGCCGTGGCGCCTCGGCAGCGGTGCCGGTGCCGACCGGCTGCTCGGCGATGGTCTGCTCGGCGATGGTCATCGGCGCACCTCCAGCGTGGTTCCGGCGATCAGGACCGCTCCGCTCGCGGCCGCCTCGCGCTCCTCGGGGAAGGCGGGGCGCACCTGCCCGCGCTCCGGCACGTAGGCGAGCGAGGGATCCGGCGCGTCGGGAGCGTTGACGAACGAGGCGAAGCGCTTGAGCTTCTCCGGGTCGCGCAGCGTCGCGGCCCACTCGTCCTCGTAGCCCGCGACGTGCCGGGCCATCTGCGCATCCAGGTCCGCGCAGATCCCGAGGCCGTCCTCGAAGATCACGCGTCGCAGCTCCTCGATGCCGCCCTCGAGCTCCTCGAACCAGGGTGCCGTGCGCTGCAGGCGGTCGGCGGTGCGGATGTAGTACATGAAGAAGCGGTCGATCGCCGTGATGAGCTCGTCGTCCGACAGCCCCTCGGCGAGCAGCTGCGCGTGGCGCGGCGTGAAGCCGCCGTTGCCGCCGACGTACATGTTCCAGCCGTTCTCGGTCGCGATCACGCCGACGTCCTTGCCGCGCGCTTCGGCGCACTCCCGCGCGCAGCCCGAGACGCCGAGCTTGAACTTGTGCGGTGCGCGCAGGCCGCGGTAGCGCAGCTCCAGCCGGACGGCCATGCCGACCGAGTCGAGCACGCCGTAGCGGCACCACGTCGAGCCGACGCACGACTTCACCGTGCGCAGCGACTTGCCGTACGCGTGACCCGACTCGAAGCCCGCGTCGACGAGGCGCTGCCAGATCAGGGGGAGCTGCTCCAGCCGCGCGCCGAACATGTCGACCCGCTGTCCGCCCGTGATCTTGGTGTACAGCCCGAAGTCCTTCGCGATCTGCCCGACCGCGATCAGGCCCTCCGGGGTCACCTCGCCGCCCGGCATGCGCGGCACGACCGAGTACGAGCCGTCCTTCTGCAGGTTCGCCATGACGTGGTCGTTCGTGTCCTGCAGCGTCGCGTTCTCGCCCTCGAGCACGTGCGCTCCGACGAGGCCGGACAGGATGCTCGCGATCGCGGGCTTGCAGACGTCGCAGCCGCGGCCGCGGCCGAAGCGCTCGATGATCGCGCTGAAGGTCTCGAGCCCGGACACCCGGATGGCGTCGAACAGCTGTCGACGCGACAGGTCGAAGTGCTCGCACATCGCGTTGCTGACGGTCTGGCCGAGCGACGCCAGCTCCTTGCCGACGAGCTTCTTCACCATCGTGAAGCAGGAGCCGCACGTCGCGCCGGCCTTCGTGCAGGTCTTGACCTGGGTCGCGTCCGTGCAGCCGTCCTCGTGCACGGCGCCGCGGATCCGCCCCGCCGTGACGGACGAGCACGAGCACACGATCGCGTCGTCTGGCAGGTCGCCGGCGGGAGCCTCGACGCCGTCCGCCGGCATCAGGTACGCGGCGGGGTCGGCGCCCAGCGCACTGCCGACGAGCGGGCGCAGCGAGCCGTACGCCGACGCGTCGCCGACGAGGATGCCGCCGAGCAGCGTCTGGGCGTCGTCCGACAGCACGAGCTTCTTGTAGACCCCGGACACCGGATCGGCGTAGACCACGTCGAGCGCGCCGGGGGTCGTCGCGAAGGCGTCGCCGAAGCTCGCGACGTCCACGCCCGACAGCTTGAGCTTCGTCGCATCGTCGTAACCCGGGAAGGCGGCACCGCCGCCCAGCAGGCGGTCCGCCGCGACCTCGGCCATGGCATAGCCGGGCGCGACGAGGCCGACCGTGCGGCCCTCGTAGGCGGCCACCTCGCCGATCGCCAGGATCGCCGGATCGCTCGTCGTGCATCCGGCGTCGATCGCGACGCCGCCGTACGGGCCGAGCTCGAGCCCGGCCTCGCGCCCCAGCTCATCTCGCGGACGCACGCCGACCGTGAAGACCACGACGTCCGTGCGGGCGTAGCCGCCGTCGCGGAACTCCAGGCCCGTCACGTGCCCCGACCGGTCCTGGTCCAGACGCGTCGTGCGGCTCTCGGTGCGCACGGCGATCCCGCGGCTCTCGATCAGGCGACGCAGGGTCGTGCCTCCGGCAAGGTCGAGCTGCGCGGACATCAGACGATCGGACGACTGCACGACGGTCGCGTCGACGTCGAGGCCCTGCAGCGCGCCCGCGGCCTCCAGGCCGAGCAGCCCGCCGCCGATCACGGTGCCGGCGAGCGGGCGTCCGAGCTGCGCCGAGCGCCGGCCGACGAACTCCCGCAGCGCGGCGACGTCATCGAGCGTGCGGTAGACGAACGTGCCGGCAAGGTCGGCGCCGTCCACCCCGGGCCGCGCGGCGTACGAGCCGGTCGCCAGCACGAGCGCGTCGTAGTCGATCGTGCGACGCGAGCGCGTCGTGACCGTCTTCGCCTCGCGGTCGATCCGGATCGCGGGATCTCCCGCGACGAACGACACGCGCTCGTCGTCGAGCGGTGCCGGCTCGAGCGTCAGGTCGTCGGGTGACGCCCCCGAGAAGTAGCTCGTGAGGCCGACGCGGTCGTACGGGCGCCGCCCCTCGTCGCCGATCACGGTCACGGCGAGCCGGGGCGCGTCGCCGGCTCGGCTGAGCAGGCTCTCGACGAAGCGGTGCGCGACCATGCCGGCGCCGACGACGACGATGCGGCGAAGGGATGCGAGCGAGGCGGTCATGCGCCCACGCTAGGAAGCGCGTGTTTCGACGCCCCGCGGCCTTCCGTTACCCCGAGCGAACGATTCCCTCACCACCCGGGGCGGCCCGATGTGAGGTCGCGGTTCACACGGGCTGCGAGACCTGATCCGCGCGGCGGGACATCAACGTGCGGCGATGACTCGCGACGCGCGTGAGGTCTCGCGGCGGCGGGGTGTCCCGGCGGTCCGGTGGTTCCGCGGTGCCGTCGACCGCGGCCTCGATGTCAGAGGCCGCTGCGGTCGGTGAGGACGATCGGGCCGTCCTCCGTGATCGCGATCGTGTGCTCGGAGTGCGCTCCGCGCGAGCCGTCCGCGCTGCGCAGCGTCCAGCCGTCCGGATCGGTGACGAGCTCGTCCGTCGTCTGCAGGAACCACGGCTCGATCGCCACCACGAGGCCCGGCTTGAGCGGGAAGCCGCGGCCGGGACGGCCGTCGTTCGCGATGTGCGGGTCGCCGTGCATCTCGCGGCCGACGCCGTGGCCACCGAAGTCGGTGTTGATGCGGAGCCCCTCGGCGTGGGCGACGGCGGCGATCGCGGCCGAGATGTCCCCCGTGCGGTTGCCGACCGTCGCGGCGTCGATGGCCGCGGCCAGCGCGCGCTCGGTCGTGTCGATCAGCGCGAGGTCCTCCTCGCGTGGCGTGCCGACGACGAAGGAGACCGCCGAATCGGCGACCCACCCGTTCAGGGAGACGGCGAAATCGAGAGTGACGAGGTCGCCGTCGCGCAGGTCGTAGTCGTGGGGGAGGCCGTGCAGCACCGCATCGTTGACGGACGTGCAGATCACCTTGCCGAACGGGCTCGCACCGAACGAGGGGTGGTAGTCGATGTAGCAGGACTCGGCGCCGGCCTTGCGGATCAGCTCGTGAGCACGTCGGTCGATCGCGAGGAGGTTCGTGCCGACCTTCGTCTCGTGGCGCAGGGTCTCGAGGGTCTCCGCGACGAACCGGCCGACGGGCCGGAACTGCTCGATCTCGGCGGGCGTGCGCAGTTCGATCATGGGGGTCCTCTCGGGTCGGCCTCCATTCTCACCGATGGAGCCCGATACCTTCCTCAACGCTGTGTCTTCTCTATGGTCTCGCCCACGCGGACGGGCCTCGGCATAGCATCGCGGTATGGCGCTTCGACGCATCTTCTCCCGCTGGCTGTGGCCCTCGGCCTTCCTGCTGCCCGTGTGGCTGCTGGTCGGATGGGGCATCTCGGGTGCCGGCGGCTGGGCGTTCCTCTGGGTGCTGTTCGTCGCGCTGCCCTCGGTGTTCATCGCGCAGTCGGCGTTCACGCTGCTCAACCGCGCACGACCGTCAGTGCGGCGCACGGGCGAGGTGTCCTGGATCGACTTCGCCGCCTTCGGCGTGTGGCACGTCCTGACGATCGCCGTCGGCCTGTTCAACGAGGCCTGGTTCGGACTGACGCTGGCGCTTGCGATCGTGGCGGCCCTCGGCGTCCTGTGGCTCCAGCTCTGGCAGCTGTGGCGCGAGGCCGCGCTCACGCGTCGCACATCCGCGAGCGGCGTGATCGTCGTCAACGAGCGCTTCTGAACTCGGCGCGGCACCCCGGACGGGCGTTTGGCGGCGCGTTCGGGGCATGGCATAATGGATCCTTGTGCCGTGGCCGGTGCAGCTGTCGCTGTGCCCGCTTCGCCGCTCTGCCTCAGGGGAGCCGAGGGTCATCAGACCTCACGACACGCGCAGACATATCCATGAACCCATCGCGGCCGACCTGTGGCAGCCGCAGGAAGTGATCAGACATGCACATCCTCGACGCCGTCGACGCGGCCTCGCTCCGCTCAGACATCCCCGTCTTCGGTCCCGGTGACACCGTCAAGGTGCACGTGAACATCATCGAGGGCAACCGCTCGCGCATCCAGGTGTTCCAGGGCGTCGTCATCGCTCGTCAGGGCGACGGCGTGCGCGAGACCTTCACGGTCCGCAAGATCAGCTTCCAGGTCGGCGTGGAGCGCACCTTCCCGGTGCACTCGCCGGTCATCGACCACATCGAGGTCGTGACCCGCGGTGACGTGCGCCGCGCCAAGCTCTACTACCTGCGCAGCCTGCGCGGCAAGAAGGCCAAGATCAAGGAGAAGCGCGGCTGAGCCCACGCCTCCTCCACGGAACCCCGCGACCGGATGGTCGCGGGGTTCCGTGTTTTCCGGCGTCCCGGGCGGCGAGGACGTCGGCCCTGTCTTCGGCACGCCGTGCATCCTTCGGGCCCGGATATGCGACCCTGGAGGGAGCGCTCCGGGACCGGCGCGCGCAGGAGAAGGAACCGATGAGCACCGATCCCACCGCGTCTGCGGCCCCATCGTTTCGACGCGGACGGCGTGAGGCGGAGCAGGCCGCAGCGGCGTCTCGCCGCTCGCGCGGCTGGGTCGCCTTTCTGCGGGACGTCGTGGTCATCATCGTCATCGCGGTGGTCGTGTCGTTCCTCGTGAAGACCTTCGTCGTCCGGTCGTTCTTCATCCCGTCCGCGTCGATGGAGGACACGCTCATCGTCGACGACCGGATCCTCGTCGACGAGCTGACGCCGGACTGGACCGGCTATTCGCGCGGCGACGTCGTCGTCTTCCGCGATCCGGGCGGATGGCTCGACCCCATGCCGCAGCCGGAGCACACGCCGTTCGAGGCAGCCGTCGACTGGGTGCTGAGCCTCGTCGGGCTGTCCGCGTCCGACTCGGATGACCACCTCGTCAAGCGCATCATCGGTCTGCCGGGCGACCACGTCGTGTGCTGCAACGCGCTCGGGCAGGTGTCGATCAACGGCGTCCCCGTCGACGAGCTCGACTACCTGAAGCTTCCGCCGGGCGACACAGAGGCGTCCGAGGATCCGTTCGACGTCACGGTGCCCGAAGGCTCGCTCTGGGTCATGGGCGACAACCGCGACAGGTCACGGGACTCGCGCTACAACACGGAACAGCCGGGGGAGGGCTTCGTCCCCCTCGACAACGTCGTCGGCAAGGTCTTCCTGCGCACGTGGCCGTTCGACCGCTTCGGCGGGATCGATGGGCGCCACGAGGTCTTCGCGGGCGTGCCCGAGCCGGAGGGGGCCGCGGGCTGATGGCCGTCGCGGTGCCGACGCTGTCGCTCGAGCGCAGGCTGCTGCGGGAGACGCCGCTGGTGTTCGCGTGCGACGAGGTCGGGCGCGGCGCCCTGGCGGGGCCGGTGGCGGTGGGAGCCTCCGTGGTCGACGCCGCCTCCGCACGCCGTCGTGTCCCTGTGGGGCTGCGCGACTCGAAGCTCGTGCCCGAGCCGCGGCGCGCGGAGGTGGCCGAGCGGGCCGCGGGATGGGTGCGCGCCAGCGCCGTCGGCTGGGCCGAGTCCGAGGAGATCGACGAGATCGGCATCATGCGCGCCCTCGGTCTCGCGGCCGTCCGCGCCCTGGCCGCCCTCGAGGAGCTCGGCTTCGCGCCGGCTGCGGGCGTCGTGCTCCTGGACGGCAACCACGACTACATCAATCCCGTCTCCGGGGCGCGGCTGCCCGTGCGTCCCGTGATCAAGGCCGACCGCGACTGCGCGTCGGCGTCCGCGGCGTCGGTGATCGCGAAGGTCGCGCGGGACGCCCGGATGGTCACCCTGCACGACGATCACCCGGCCTACGAGTGGCACAGCAACAAGGGCTACGCGAGCCCGACGCACCGCGCCGCGATCCGCGAGCTCGGGCTGAGCGCGCACCACCGTCGCTCCTGGGCGATCGCGGACGCGCCCACGCTGTTCTGACGCGGTGCGGCCGCGTCGTCCGGCGGTCATAGGATGGTCTCACCATGGATGACGAGGTCTTCGACGACTATGACCGCGAACTCGAGCTGGCGCTCTACCGCGAATACCGAGACGTCGTCTCGCAGTTCCAGTACGTGATCGAGACGGAGCGGCGCTTCTACCTGGCGAACGACGTCAGCGTCGTGCGCCACGACACCGAGCACGACTTCTACTTCGAGCTGACGATGACGGACGTCTGGGTCTGGGACATCTACCGCGCGGACCGCTTCGTGAAGTCGGTGCGCGTGCTGACGTTCAAGGACGTCAACATCGAGGAGCTGTCCCGCCGCGACTTCCAGCTTCCCGAGGAGCTCTCGCTCGACGGCAAGTGACCCTCAGTCGCGCAGCGGCGATCCGGCGACGTCGAATCGGAAGCCGCCGAACTCGCCCGACAGCAGCGGACGGGCGGACGCGATGGACGCCTGCACCTCCGGCAGCGCGAGCGATGCGCGATGCGCGTCGGCGCTCTCCCACAGCTCCATGACGAAGACGGTGTCGGGCTGGTCGTCGGACACCCCGACCTCGTAGAGCAGGCACCCGGCTTCCGCGAGCCGGTCGCTGCGCTGCGTCAGGATCGCGACGAGCTCATCGCGTCGGCCGCTCTCGGTTCCCAGTGTTCCCACGTTCGCGAAGGTCATGGCCGGAGGCTAGCGCGGGCCGTGGACGTCGGCCGCTGAGCCTCGTCCACAGCGACTCGGTCGGCGGACCTTGTTCGGGATCGGCGCGACGAGTGAGCGCCGGCACCCGGCGTCCCGACACGCTCGAGGCATGGCACGCAAGGACGAACTCGGACGGGCGGGAGAGGACCGCGCGGCCTCCTACCTGAGGGGCCGCGGCTACGAGATACTCGATCGCAACTGGCGCTGCCCCGACGGCGAGATCGACATCGTCGCGGCGTGCGGCGACCGGGTGGTCGCGGTGGAGGTGAAGACGCGCAGCGGCATCGCCTACGGGCATCCGTTCAGCGCGATCGACGACATCAAGCTCGCGCGGATGTGGCGGCTCGCGCTCGCCTGGGCCGCCGCGCATCCGGATGCCGTGCGGCGCGGCCGGATGAGCGTGGACGCGATCGCCGTTCTCGGGCGGGATCCCCGCAGCGGCACCCTCGAGCACCTCGAGGGGCTGCGGTGAGGGTCTCGCGGACCTGGGCGGTCGCGCTCACGGGGCTGCGAGGGAGCTCGTCGAGGTCGAGGCCGACATCACGGCGCAGAAGCCGGAGTTCCGCATCATGGGCCTCGGCGACAAGGCGCTCGGCGAGGCGCAGCGGCGGGTCATGAACGCGTGCGAGAACAGCGAGATGCGCCTTCCCGACGGCGCGTCACCGTGAACCTCTCACCCGCGGGGCTTCCCAAGCAGGGCACGTCGTTCGACGTGGCGATCACGGTCGCGTCGCTCGCGATCGACGGCTTCGTCCTGCCGGATTCGCTCGCGCGCACGGTCCACATCGGCGAACTGGGGCTCGACGGCCGGCTGCGCCCCGTGCCGGGCGTCCTGCCGGCCGTCCATGCCGCGGCGAGCCGCGGCTTCAAGCGGTTCGTCGTCCCGCACGCCAACCTCGCCGAGCTGGTGCCGGGGATCGAGGTGCTGGGCGCGGTGTCGCTCGCAGAGGTGGCGCGCTGGCACGGCGCCGACATAGAGGTGCCCGACCTCGAGCCGTGCCGGGCGAGGCGTGGCACGGGCGCACCGGCGATCCGCTCGACCTGGCGGAGATCGTCGGGCAGCCCGCGGCCGTCGAGGCGCTGATCACCGCCGCGGCGGGTGGACACCACCTGCTGACGTCGGGACCACCCGGCGCCGGGAAGACGATGCTCGCGCGCCGGCTCCCCGGCATCCTGCCCCCGCTCGACGACGAGGCGGCGCTCGAGGTGGCGTCGCTGCGCTCGCTGGCGGGCGAGACCGTCGTCGCGCTCGACCGTACGCCGCCGTTCGAGGCGCCGCACCATTCCGCATCGATTGCGGCGCTGGTCGGCGGCGGATCGCGTACGGCCCGGCCGGGCGCGATCGCCCGGGCGAGCCGCGGCGTGCTGTTCGTCGACGAGGCGGCCGAGGCCCCCGCCGGCGTGCTCGACGCGCTGCGCCAGCCGCTCGAGCAGGGGCGCATCGAGATCCACCGTGCGGGCTTCCGCACGGAGTTCCCCGCCCGCTTCCAGCTCGTGCTCGCGACGAACCCGTGTCCGTGCGGCGAATACGGCGTGCGCGGCGGCACGTGCGTCTGCGCACCGAGCGTGGTGCGGCGCTATCTCGCCAAGCTGTCGGGCCCGCTGCTCGACCGGATGGACATCGATCTGCGCCTGCAGAGGGTTGCGTCCTCGCGGATGGACGAGTCGCCCAGCGTGTCGACGGCGCAGGCGCGTGAGCGCGTGGCGGCGGCGCGGGAGCGCGCGGCGCGGAGGCTGTGCGGGACGCCCTGGCGGCTGAACGCCGACGTGCCCGGCGCGTGGCTGCGGCAGGGGCCGCGCCCGGTAGCCCGTGAGGCGCGTCGAGCCGTGGAGGCCGCGCTGCAGCGCGGCGCGATCACGCTGCGCGGGTACGACCGGATCCTGCGGGTGCGCAAGAGCGAGTTTTCTCGCTTTTCCAGTCTCGCGCGTGCTGAGGAAACGATGACGGAGAAGCTGAGCGGGTTTGAACGCTGCGGGGTCTGCCTCGCAATGGTCGAGTCGCCAAGATTGACGGTACGCCGGTCGGTTTTGAGCGACACCGAGCACCCGGCATGGGAGAGTGGTGCCGGAATGGCACCCAACCTGTGCAGAAGGGCAAGAAGGCCCACCGGGGTAAGTCCGTGCGGGCGAGCAGCGAAGGGTTGCCGACGCTCGGTAGGCGATGAGAACGCTACGCGTATGCGAAGTTCCCAGACGCGTGGCAACTCCTCTCGGTGCGCGCGTGAAGAGCGGCTGACTGAACAGCCGATTGATGCGGAGCAAGTCGCGCTGCACTGACTCGAGCGGCGCACGTGCGACGCTCTCCGTATGGATCTCGAAGTTGTGCGTGGGCTCGCGCCATCGGACCGGTGGATCTTCGTTCGTGGGCGTATCGCGACGGAAGCCGTGCATATGGATGCTGCGTTGAGTGGCGTGCATGCTGCTTTGAGGGATCGCCAGGACCGGGAGGCGCTACTCGAGGCGCCGGAGAGTTGGGGCTCCAAGATGCGGGAGTGCAACGCTCGTCTCTCCGCCCGCTCGGTGCCTGCGCCTCTGCACGCAGCGATGGAACATGCGTTGCAGGACGCCGCACTCGCCTGGTACGAGCGGAATCGGTACATGCATGATCTGTTGGTGGACCGCCTGGACGTCGATGACGCTCCTCCGGAGTTGGCGGAAACTCGGGCGGATGATGCTCGCTATCGGCTCCGACTCTCCCGCAAGAAGGATGTTCCCGAGAGCGTTTCAGTGTCGTTCGACGAAGCCGTCGAGTTGGTCTGCAAGCTTGTAGCCGCGACGTGGCGACTGCGCGCTACTCGATACTGCCTGTCCAACCTCTCGAGTGTCTGGCGGAGCATGCTGTTGGGCGCCGTGGAAGGGGAGTGGGACGGCACCGCGAGCTGGGTCTCTTCTTCGGACAGGGACGAAGAGCAGTGACGGCGACCAGTACGATCGCGCTCATGGATGCGATCACTCCTCGGGATCTCGCCAGGGAGCTCGGACACGTCGAGCAGCGTCGTGGAGCGAAGATCCGCAAGTACCTGCGCGCCAAGTATCCCGATCACGTGAAGAACCAACTGTGGGAACTGACTCCCGAGCAGGCTGATGATGTACGGCGACACTTCCGGCGCAGCTGACCTGTTCGATGCCGGCGCGCAGCCGCGGTGCCCGTCCTGCAACGTGATGATGCGGCCCACTGAGCGCGGCGACGAGTGCCCCGAGTGCGGACAGTTCGAGCCCTACGACGAAGTGCAGCCGCCGGCCGCTGATGGTCCCGCGATCGCCGGGTTCTAATGCCCTTCACCGTACGCAGCAGTGTTCGCCAAGTTGTCCACCGTGTGAAGGTGCCAAGTCGAGAGGTGGTGAGCCTCGCCATGACGACAGCTCTCTACGGGATTGCCACCAAGCCGATTCGAGTGAGCGCGGGTAACAAGTAATGGGGCGCCATCAGCGCGAGCTTGCGCTAGTTGCCGAAGCGAATTCAGCAGCGGATCAGTTGAGTGAGAAGCTACTGGGTCGCGCTGACGTCTGGCGCTGGTCCTTGCCGGTGGGCGAGCCGGACGCTCTCGCCCTGCGCGACTACATCGTCAGTACCCCCGAAGCGGTCAAGCGCAACCTGCGTCAGGCTGCCGTGTCATTGTCTCTCTACCGTGGGATGCGCACAGCTCAGGGCTCGGACATGGCGAACAGCGTGCGGCGCTCCGGCACCCCGTGGGGTGATCGGGATTTGGCAGTGCGCGTACGGGAGCGACTCGACGAACTCAACGTCCATCAACTCGCTTTCTTCGCGTCGCTCGGCGCGGCGATTGACGGCCTCGCCGCCATCGCGATTGGAGTGTCCGGAGTCGGTATCCCAGTGATTCGCGCGGATGTGGGAAGCATCTTCGCGCGGCCCTTCGAGCCCACGTGGGACACGAGCGACCGCCTGCGCAGGGCGCTCCGTCAGACTGAAGGCACGCCACTACATGACTTGCAAACTAAGGCCGTGTCTGGATTCCGTGTCGGGCTGAAGGGCGCAGGACCTTCGGGGTGGCTGGACTGGTTGCTTGACCAGCGCAACGCTCTGGTCCACCGCGCGCCTCGGACCGTCTTCACCAACACAGTCGTTGTGAAGGGACGGCACCGGTTCGACGAATTGCCGCCTCGGCGACCTGAACAATCAGACATCGAAGCATTGCGGCGAGCCAGCGATGGCGGGATCCCTGACTTCTACTTGACCGAGGACATGCTGACGACAGCGGAGGGGCTGCTCAACTCGGTAGCCCGAGCAACGGTGGCGAGCTGCGCAGTGTTCTGGTCTGCTTGGGAAAGGCGAGAAGTAGAGCATCCTGATATCGACTGGCGTAAGCAATGGCGCGAGTTCAGTTCCGACCCGAGATTCGAGGGGTACGCCCCGGGGACGTCAGTCCTGAACCCAAAGGGAGGCCAGTTGCATCTGAGCCCGACGCTGCTCCGCCGATTTCAGAACGCGGACATCTTGGACACTCGCCCTCCCGCCTAACCTCACGGGTCAGGGTTGCTTGCCGAAGGCGCCCGCCGACGGACTGCCGAGCGCCAGACGACCGTGTTGAGCGTGCCACGATCGCCATACCACTCGATCATGACCACGCGATCGTTAGACCCACGGGCGACACCTTCGACGCGCTCAGCGGCCTTGTGAGGCCAGGAGATCCACGCCCACACGGGTTGAGGGTCGCGGTGCCATTCGATCGACTGCGGGCCGTACGCCGCCTGTGGGAGGGTGCAGGGAGCGATTGCCGCCATCACCACGTCGAGCATCTGCTCGCTGACCTTCGCACTACCCATGGCCGGATCTCCACTTCTCCGGCCGATATGAGATTACACTTCCGCTTGTCCTGACGCCTCGTCGTGAGATTGTGGCGACGACGGGGTAGGCGATATGCCATAGTCGCAGCTATGAGCGCATGGGTGGACCAGTTCTTCGAGGCGGCACAAACCGCCGCGGGTGGAGTCATCCGGCGGAGCGTGGCTGACGTCGTTCGGCGCGGAGCGCTTCCCGAGATCATTCAGCGGGCAGAAGCTATGGGGTGGCATGTCATCGAGACTGGCGACCAGATAGTCGTGTTGTGCCACCCCGGGGCGATGCGCATCCACTTGTAGCAGATCAACGACGCGTGTCCGTGGTTGGCTTCGCTACCCGACGTCAGTGCTCGCCGCTGTCTTCTTTACGGTCGCTCCGGCGCGAGGTGACGACCAGAACTCCAAGCATGGCCACACAAGCCAACGTAAAGACCATGAACACCCAGACCGCGTCCAGCGGATTCGTCATGACGGGAGCAGGGGCCCGACCAAGCGCCGCGAGGATCGTTTGCGCGATGAGATCAAGCGTACCGAACAAGGTGAACGCGAGAACCACGAGCAAGGCGAGTACCATCCCGTAGAAATTGATGCGCCCGGCCTCAGTCTGCCACTCCAGACGGGCCGCGTCTTTCACCAATTCTGTGAGGGCGCCAAAGAATTGACTGAGCGCACCGGGTTCCTTCTCCGTCACGAGCGCTTACGTCGAATCCGGTCCCGCGAGCCAGCGGATACTAAAGTCGCGGCTAGCACCACGGTCCCCAGGATACCCATCAGGACTGCGGCGGGCGAAAGTAGGGTGCCGGTGCTGAGCGCGACGCCACTCATAACACCCCAAACAAGGGCTAGCATCAGGAGGCCGAACCAGAGCCCTCGATATGTCCTCGAGACGTAGTAGCCGCGCATCGTTTCCCTACCTGTCTCCTGATGCGCCCTCACGGCAATGCTGTCATTACGCGATGGTGAAACCTTGACATGGCGCGCCGCCGATCCCAAGTCGTTGATGTCAGCCTCGACCCACTGGCCGGCACGCATGGCCTGCATGAACAGTAGATGGTTCTCGTTCCACGAATAGTCCGACACAGACTTCCGTATACCCAACATGTCGGAAGCTTCGGGAGAGGGCGAAATCCATCGATATTCGTCATCGAAATGCGAATAGGCGGCGGTTGTGTGCGCATGGCGAAGAAGGTTCTTGCGCTGCTGGCGATCCGCTGACGAGGATTGAACACGGTGATCCGAAATTGTGCTCATTCGGGGGTCTCCTCTCGCTCTTCTTCTTCGGTCAAATTCCACATCAGGATTCCTGCCGACTCAAGCTTCTCCTGTAGCGCCTGCGCACGTAATAGCGCAGCGTCGACGGCGTCTCGTAGTGATCGGAGATCAGTGATGTCCAGAGCGACAGATACCCGCTCCTCGGTGTCGGGTGCGGTCGGAACGTAGGAATCGATCACCAGCGGAAATGTGGGCAAGACCGCGGCGCCCGGCCCGCCTGACCAGTCGATAGGAGTCAAGTCCAGGCCAATCGAAACCTGAGAGACGAACTGACCTCGGGTTTGAGCGGCGTGTAGCGCTCCTGCCGCCATAGAAATAGCAGGCCGTGAGATGAGTCGCCTGGCCTTCTCCCGCAGAGCGCCCTCTTCGTCATCCGGGTACGTGCGTTGGGCAGCCAGGTCTTCGATCGCCTGGCTTCCCGGGCTTCCAGCCCCTAGCCATCCACCGATGTAGCCGAGGATTGCACCGAGCGCTTCATTGATCAGTCGGCGGTTCAGGCTAGGCGCCGCCCCCTGAATAGCCGAAACGAGAGCGTCCCGTCCAAGCAGTGGCTCCCCGAGTGCCTGGATGACTGCCTCGATCTCCTCATCGGGCGCCCCCAGAAAGTGACGAACAGCCAACCATGGATCACGCTGTTGCACAGTAGGACCATCCCCGTTCGACATGACCACAGCATATGGGGAGTCGGCGGGGCATGGACGATGATTGGCGAGCGCGAAGCTTCCTCTTACGCGCCGCGCGGGGGACGGTGCGCGCCACCCGCCTCCGGTTCATCCTCTTCGATTTCCGTGGTCGCCACGTGGAAGCCAGTGAGAACGAACAGTCCGGCCACGCTCGCGCCGAACAGAGCCCAGGCCATCACGGCCGCCACGCCCGCGAGTCCCTCCCTCTGAACTCCGAAGATTGTGAGCGGTAGTCCGACGACCGCGGCCACGGCGGTCGACTGGGCGATTTGCCGGAACAGCCCGGACCGCCTCGCCTTCATCGTCAGGTTGCGTCGCTCCGCGATGAACGCGAGGAGCACGAGCGGGAATACCGCGCTCAAGACTGCGCAGGTCTCTCCAGACATCTCCACCGGCTTACTCCTGCTCAGGGATGTCGGACTGGCGCACGATCCGGATCGGGAAGTCCCGTGTGCCGCGCACCCGCATCCGCAACTCGAACATGTGCGTGATCGCCCGCAGGAACTCGTACGGGTCTACGTCGTGCACGAGGAACTCCGTCGCGGGGATCTCGCCGCCATTCGCCTCCGCGATGCGCGGGTAGACGTCACCCCCATCGAGCATGTCCTCGCGATGGACCGCAATGACGTGAAGCTCGTGCCGCGTCTCGCCCCCGCCGATGTCGAATCCAATGACGGACCACTCGTCGGGATCCAGCCCGACGACATGCTCTGGGGTCTTGCCTGTCATCTTTTCGTCTAGTTGAGCTGTGCCGTTCCAGTCCGGGTAGGTGACCTCGGCGTCACGCCAAATGAAGCCGTCGCTCATGACCCAGGCGCCACATCGTAAACGGCGCGCTCGACGCCCTCTATAGCGGTCTTGATTTCCTTCAAGAGCTTCGTCTGCTCACGCATCTCGTTGAGGATCTGCCGAACGTCGTAGTCGCTAGCCACCGATTGACCTTTCCTTGATTGTGCCGATGAGCCGAATGCTCGCACGAGGCTCCGACATAAGAGCCGCACCACCGGGCCGTTCAGTAGATGAGTCGCTGCTTACCGCGAGAAGGCGGAAGGCCCCGTAGTGCCCGGAGCGCGAGGGCTGCAGCGATGAGGGGTGAGACGTCGGCCCCGTCGATGCCGACGAGCTTCCATCCCTTCCCGTCGTCGAACGTTGATCGGGTCGCTGCAGCGGCAGCCGCGTCCAACGTGGGTCGTTGTGCACCGCGTGGCCCTCCCGGACCTGACGCACGAGCGCTTCGCACGCCAGCGTCAGGTCACGACCCGTGGCTAGTTCCACACGACGCCGGCGCTCGGCATCGCTGATACCTACTTCACGGAGGTCCGGAGTCAGGTCGCCGGTACGGGCCGGATCCAAGACGACCTTGATATGCGCCGTCTCTTCTCGAACCTCGCCGAGCACCCTAGCCACCCACTCGAGGCCGGGACCAGCATCGAGGACTCGTATGCCGACGCGGTTGCCCACGAGCGGAACCATCTCGGTGAGGGTGGTCATCTCGGCATTGAACGTGCAGTCGACGCCGATGACGCGCACGTCCCCGTGCTTGAACGAGTACGCCTCATCCCGCTCCGGCCAGTTCTCCTCAGGCAAATGCCCGGCAGCCCACTGCGACTCGTCGAGGGCGAGAGCTCGATCACCGGAGCGGCCCCACTCGCCGAGACGCTCACGCCGGAACACATCCGGCCGGGCCTGCAGCGCGTTCAACTCGTCAACAATCTTGTCCTCTCGGATCACCGTTCCCAGCGACGGATTGGTCTTCGCCCACACCGCTGATTCGGTCAGCGCATCCTCGCGCGACGCGGACCACTCGGATCCCTGAACACCGCGGGCACGCCGCCGCCCTCGGTCGCCCGCTCGGCGCGGTGCCGGGGCCGGTCACGAGCGCGACCTCGGAGGGCTGTCATCGCCTCATGCGCGAATTCGACGCGACGTGTGTGACGAGTGCGTCGGACGTGCGAGAGCTGATCGGGGAGTGGGACGCGCGGGAGGCGGGACGCCGGGGCGAGGACCGCCCGCGTCCGGAGACGATCCGCGTGCTCGACGGGCTCGGCACCCGCGCGTGGCGCACGCTCGACGACATCGCCCGCCGCTGCGGCATGTCGCTGTCCGAGGTGCAGGCCGAGCTCGGGCTGCTCGAGCTCGATGGCCGGATCGAGTCGTCGCTCGAGGGAGGGCGACTCGGACGGACGGGGTGAGCATGCGACGAGGACGCGGCGACGATGCATGCACCCACACCCGCAACGGCCCACGGATGAGCTCCCCGCGGCCGCCCCCGCCGATGCCTGAGCGCGCGCCGCCTGCGCCGGCGCGTTCGCGTGCGCCGCCTAGGCCGGCTGACGCGTGAACAGACCGGGGTAGTCGAGCACCATCCCGTCGGCGTCGACGAGGATCTCCCGCTCGAAGTCGCTGTCGAGCGACTCGTAGAGGTACCGGTCGGCCGTCAGGCGCGTGTAGCGCTGCGGGTCGGGCAGCACCGCGAGCGAGGGGCTGGCGACATAGGCGGTGACGATCTCGACCTCGCCGCCGACCGGGATATCCAGGCGCCGGATCGGCAGGGTGTTGGTGAACGGGCTGAACGACAGATCGATGTCGACGGCATCGCCCAGGTCGGGCCGCACCATCCGGTTCTCCGTCCACCAGCCCGATGCGTCGTGACGCAGCTCGAGGGAGCGGCCGTCGCCGGTCTCGACCCGCAGCGCGCGGAAGACCCACTCCGCATCCAGCACGGCCTCGTACTCGTAGGTCGTGTCCGCGAGCTCGACCCGAGCGCGCGCCCGCACGGATCCGTGCTGGGTGAGCGAGAGCCGCTCGAGGCTCGGCCCGCGCGTCCCCGACCAGACGTACTCGGTCGTCTCCATTGCGCCATCCTGCCCGCCGCGAGCGATCGCGGCCACGGGTTGACGGGCGGGTCGCGCGCCGGATCGCCCCGGCGCGCGCGAAGCTGGAGACGTGCTGATCTCCCGCGCGACCGAGGCGTTCGCCACGCACCTCGAGAAGGTGCGCCGGCTCTCGCCCGCGACCGTGCGCGCGTATCGCAACGACCTGCGCGGGCTCGTCCAGGTCACGGGGGACATCGAGCTCGCCGACATCGACCTCGAGCACCTGCGCGAGTGGCTGTGGCAGGCGACGAAGCGCGGCGACGAGCGATCCACGGTCGCGCGGCGCACGTCGTCGGCGCGCACCTTCTTCCGCTGGGCGCACGAGGAGGACCTGGTCCCGGTCGACCCCAGCCTGCGCCTCGTGGCCCCCAAGCGCGGCCGCACGCTGCCGCACGTCGCGACGGCCGATGCGCTGCGCGACGTCCTGGACAGGCTCGAGCGCAGGGCGCAGGACGGCGACCCGGTCGCGCTGCGCGACCACGCCGTGCTCGAGGTGCTGTACGGGTCGGGCATCCGCGTGTCCGAGCTATGCGGGCTCGACGTCGACGACGCCGACCTCGACCGCGGCACGGTGCGCGTGCTGGGCAAGGGGGCCAAGGAGCGCGTCGTGCCGTTCGGGGCGCCCGCCCAGCGCGCCCTCGGCGCCTACCTGACGCGCGCCCGACCGGCTCTCGCCGCTCGGGGCAGCGGATCATCCGGACCGGCGCTCTTCCTCGGTATCCGCGGCGGACGGCTGGGCGCCCGCGCCGCGTACGACCTCGTCACCCGCGAGGTGGGCCCCGCCGTGGGCTCGAGCGCCGTCGGGCCGCACACGCTGCGGCACTCGGCCGCGACGCACCTCCTCGACGGCGGCGCCGACCTGCGTGCGGTGCAGGAGTTGCTCGGGCACGCGAGCCTCGGCACCACGCAGATCTACACGCACGTGTCGTCCGAGCGCCTCGCCGCCGCCTACCGGCTCGCCCACCCTCGCGCCTGACCCCGACGCGTCAGCAGCACGGCAGCAGCACCGCGCGCGGCACGCCGCCGAGCAGCAGCAGCGGGTTGACGTACTCGCCGTTCAGCCGCACCCCGAGGTGCAGCGATCCGGGCGCCGCGTGGCCGCCTGCCGCCACCTGACCGACCACGTCGCCGCGCGAGACCGCATCGCCGGGGGAGAGGTCGGACAGCACGGGCTCCAGCGTCGTGACGAGTCCCCCGCCGTGGTCGATCGTGAGCAGCGGCCGGTCGACGACCGTGCCCGAGAACGCGACGGTCCCGGATGCGGGCGCGAGCGCATCCGATCCGACCTCGGCGGCCACGTCCACGCCGCGGTGGCCGGGGCCGTAGGCGTGCGCGGCGCGACGTACGGCGCCACGAGCCGTACGCCGCCCGGCACGGGCCAGATCCAGACCTCCGCCGTCTCGATGCGCGACTCCGGAGCGGGCGCAGCGGCGGCCCCCGCCGGCGCGACCAGCAGGATCGCGCCGGCGCGCAGGGACGTCAGGACGCGGCGGGCCAGGGCACTCATGCCATCAGCGTGCAGCCGCTGGCGCCATATGGCGGCTGGATCCCCCGGCGAGCGAGTCGCGGCGGGGTCGTCCGGGGCTGTGGACGACAGGACGAACGCCGGATGAACGCCGCTCGCCGCGGCGCGGCGAGCGCACCCCGCACTGATACACTGGAGGTCGCATCCCGTGCATCGGGATGACTCCGCGTGCCCAGAGCGACTCCTCGTCTTCGGATGAGCGTCGCGGCATCCACTCCCATCGGTCCCTCCCAGAGGGCGGTAGTGCGCCGGGCACCAGGCTCGCCGGTCGACCAACCGGCAGATCAACCGCAATGGCAGGAACCGGCTCGGCCGTCCTGCCCGAAACAAGGAGAAAGACCATGGCTGTGGTCACCATCCGCCAGCTGCTCGACAGCGGCGTGCACTTCGGACACCAGACCCGTCGGTGGAACCCGAAGGTCAAGCGCTTCATCCTGACGGAGCGCAGCGGCATCCACATCATCGACCTCCAGCAGTCGCTCACCTACATCGACAAGGCGTACGACTTCGTCAAGGAGACCGTCGCCCGCGGCGGCACCGTGCTGTTCGTCGGCACGAAGAAGCAGGCCCAGGAGGTGCTCGCCGAGCAGGCGACGCGCGTCGGCCAGCCCTACGTCAACGAGCGCTGGCTCGGTGGTCTGCTGACCAACTTCCAGACCGTGTCGAAGCGTCTCGCGCGCATGAAGGAGCTCGAGGAGCTCGACTTCGAGGACCCGGCCGGCACCGGCTTCACCAAGAAGGAGCTGCTGCTCAAGAAGCGCGAGCTCGACAAGCTGCACAAGTCGCTGGGCGGCATCCGCAACCTCACCAAGACGCCGTCGGCCCTGTGGGTCGTCGACGCCAAGCGCGAGCACCTCGCGATCGACGAGGCCAAGAAGCTCGGCATCCCCGTCATCGGCATCCTCGACACGAACGTCGACCCCGACGACCTGCAGTACCCGATCCCGGGCAACGACGACGCCATCCGCTCGGTCGGCCTGCTGACGCGCATCATCGCCGACGCCGCGGCCGAGGGCCTGCAGCAGAAGCACAACCCCGAGGGCGACGCCGAGCCGCTGGCCGAGTGGGAGCGCGAGCTCCTCGAGACCCCGGCCGAGACCGAGGTCGCCGAGGCCGAGGCGCCCGCCGCCGAGGCTCCCGCCGAGACCGAGGCTCCGGCCGAGGCCGAGGCCGCCGAAACCACCGAGAAGTAAGTCGTCCGGATCCGATCGGATCCACCGAACCTGAGGAGCCAGCAACCAATGGCCAACTTCACCATCGCCGACATCAAGGCGCTGCGCGAGCAGCTCGGCACGGGCATGGTCGACACCAAGAAGGCGCTCGAGGAGGCCGACGGCGACGTCGAGAAGGCCACCGAGATCCTCCGCCTCAAGGGCGCGAAGGGCAACGCGAAGCGTGCCGACCGCTCCACGAGCGAGGGCCTCGTCGCCGCGCGCGAGCAGGACGGCAAGGTCACGCTGATCGAGCTCGCGTGCGAGACCGACTTCGTGGCGAAGAACGACCGCTTCATCGCGCTGGCCGACAAGGTGGCCGACGCGGCCGCCGCCGTCGGCGCCGACTCGGCCGAGGCCGCGCTGGCCGCCCCCGCGGGCGACCAGACGGTCGACCAGCTGATCTCGGACGAGGCCGCCATCATCGGCGAGAAGGTCGAGCTGCGCCGCGTGCGCACCCTGTCCGGCGACGCCTTCCAGGTGTACCTGCACAAGACCAGCAAGGACCTGCCCCCGCAGGTCGGCGTCGCGGTCGCGTACTCCGGTGCGGACGCCGAGACGGCGCGCAGCATCGCGCAGCACATCTCGTTCGCCAACCCGTCGTACCTCACGCGCGACGAGGTGCCCGAGGCCGAGGTCGAGAAGGAGCGCACGCTCGTCACCGAGCTCACGCGTCAGGAGGGCAAGCCGGAGGCCGCCCTTCCGAAGATCGTCGAGGGTCGCCTGAACGCCTACTTCAAGCAGGTCGCCCTGCTCGACCAGGCGTACGCGAAGGACGACAAGCAGTCGGTGAAGCAGGTGGCCGACGCCGCCGGCATCACCGTCACGGGCTTCGTCCGCTTCAAGGTCGGCGCCTGACAGGCGTCTGAAGGGGCTCGGATCCATCCGGATCCGGGCCCCTTTTCCGCGCGCGGGCGGCCGATCCGACCGCGCGGGGCGGATCCGGCCGTCACCGGTAGCGTAGGAACGCGACGAGAGGAAGACACGTGACCAATGAGAAGACCGGGCGCCGCCGCGTCCTGCTGAAGCTCTCCGGCGAGGCGTTCGGCGCCGGCCAGCTGGGCGTGAATCCGGATGTCGTCAGCCAGATCGCGCGCGAGATCGCAGCGGCCACCGAGAGCGTCGAGATCGCGGTCGTCGTCGGCGGCGGCAACTTCTTCCGCGGCGCGGAGCTGAGCCAGCGCGGGATGGACCGAGGCCGTGCCGACTACATGGGCATGCTCGGCACCGTCATGAACGCCCTCGCCCTGCAGGACTTCCTGGAGCAGGCGGGCGCCGCCACGCGCGTGCAGTCCGCGATCTCCATGACCCAGGTCGCCGAGCCCTATATCCCGCGTCGCGCGCAGCGGCACATGGAGAAGGGGCGCGTCGTGATCTTCGGCGCCGGCGCCGGCCTGCCGTACTTCTCGACCGACACGGTCGCGGCGCAGCGCGCGCTCGAGATCGGCGCCGACGAGGTGCTGGTCGCCAAGAACGGCGTGGACGGCGTCTACACCGCCGACCCCCGCACGGATCCCACCGCGACGAAGCTCGACACCGTCAGCTACGCGGACGCGCTCGTGCAGGGCCTCAAGGTGGTCGACTCGACCGCGTTCAGCCTGTGCATGGACAACCGGATCGACATGCGGGTGTTCGGCATGGAGCCCGCCGGCAACGTCACGAAGGCGCTGCTGGGCGAGAAGATCGGCACGCTCGTCACGACCTGACGCGCGGCGTTGCCCGCCGGCGCGTCGCGGCGGGCACATTAAACTTCCTCTGAGTACCACCTGATGAATGGAGCCACCGTGATCGCGGACGTCCTCGCCGAAGCCACCTCCCGCATGGACCGGGCCGTCGACGCGGCCAAGGAGGACTTCTCGACGGTCCGCACCGGTCGTGCGAACCCGCAGCTGTTCCAGAAGGTCCTCGTCGACTACTACGGCACGCCCACGCCGCTGCAGCAGCTCGCGTCGCTCGCCAACCCCGAGGCCCGCACGCTGATCGTCACGCCGTACGACAAGTCCGCGCTCAAGGCGATCGAGGACGCGATCCGCGACATGCCGAACCTCGGCGCGAACCCGAGCAACGACGGCAACATGATCCGCATCACGATGCCGGAGCTGACCTCCGAGCGCCGCAAGGAGTTCGTCAAGCTCGTCCGCGCGAAGGGCGAGGACGCGAAGGTGCGCATCCGCGGCATCCGACGCCAGATCAAGGACGACCTCGACTCGCTGAAGGACGAGATCGGCGAGGACGACATCGTGCGCGGCGAGAAGGAGCTCGACGCGATCACGAAGGCCCACGTCGACAAGATCGACGAGGCCCTGAAGCACAAAGAGGCAGAGCTTCTCGAGGTCTGATGCCGTGTGTGTCGCTCTTCGCGTCCGAGGCGGGTGAGGGGAAGTCATGACCGAGCCGCAGCCTGATGCGCCCGACGCGGCGGGTCCCGCGCGCGACGGGTCGCCGGCGCGTCCCGCGACGCCCGCGGAGCCGGACTGGCAGAGCCTCGTGACGCCTCCTTCCGCCGAGCCCGCCGCGCCGCCAGAGGTGAAGCACGAGTCGCTCGTGACCCCCGTCGCGCCGCAGGTGGATCAGCCCGCATCCTTCCAGGCGCGCGTGCGCGCCGCCCGCAACGAGTTCGAGATGCACGCGGCGCACGCCCGCGACCAGTTCGACGAGGCGAACGAGCGCATCAAGCAGCGCACGGGGCGCGACCTGTTCGTGGCGATCGCGATCGGTCTCGGCATCGGCGTGCTGACCGTCGCGTCGCTGGTGTTCGTGAAGTGGACGTTCGTGCTGCTCGCGGCCGCCGCGGTCGTGTTCGGCGTGTTCGAGCTCTCACGCGCGCTGCAGGCAGTCGGCCGCAGAGTCGACCTCGTGCCGCAGCTGATCGCCGTTCCGCTGCTGCTCGTGTCGGGCTTCCTGGGCGATCTGTGGCTGCACTGGTCGATGCTGTTCACGGCGATCGCGCTCATCATCGTGTGGCGCCTGCTCGCGCAGATGGCGGCGCAGGACGGGCGGGTGTACGCCGACGTGCTGTCCGACGTCGTGGTCGGCGCCTTCATCACGCTGTACGTGACGTTCCTGGCGAGCCTGGCGCTGGTTCTGCTGCGCGAACCGGGCGGCGAATGGTGGGTGCTCGCGTTCATCATCGTCGTCGTGGTGTCGGACACGGGCGCGTACGCCGCCGGCCTCTCCTTCGGTCGCACGCCCATGGCGCCCCGGATCAGCCCCAAGAAGACGTGGGAGGGCTTCGCGGGCGCCGTGCTCGCGTCGCTCGTCGCGGGTGCGCTGCTCGCCCACTTCATGCTCGGCCTGCCGTGGTGGAGCGGTCTCATCATCGGCGCCGTCATCATGGCGACGGCGACGGTCGGCGACCTCAGCGAGTCCATGGTCAAGCGCGACCTCGGCATCAAGGACATGAGCTCCTGGCTCCCGGGCCACGGGGGCGTGCTCGACCGCCTCGACAGCATCCTGCCCTCGGCGACGGCCGCACTCACCCTTCATCACCTGCTCGTGCCGCTGGGGGCATCATGACCGACGCCGCTGCTCACCGCTCACAGCCGTTCCCGCTCGCGCGCGGCCGCGAGAAGGGATACGACCGTCAGGCGGTCGACGAGTTCCTCGCGCGGGCTCGCGGCACCTTCGAGTCGGGGACGGCGACCCTCGACGCCCGCGCCGTGCGGGAGGCCGCCTTCCCCCTGCGCCGCGGCGGCTACCAGATCGCCGCGGTCGACGCGGCCCTCGGGCGCATCGAGGACGCCTTCGCCGCACGGGAGCGGGAGCGTGCGATCGCGTCGGTCGGCGCCGAGGCCTGGGTCGCCCAGGCTCGGGAGGAGGCGCAGGTGATCCTCGACAGGATGAGCCGCCCGCGGGGGGAGCGCTTCGACCGGGTCGGACCGTTCGCGTACGGCTACGCCCGCGAGGAGGTCGACATCGTCGCGGATCGGCTCACGCGGTACTTCGAGGCGGGTGAGCCGCTGACCGTCGAGCAGGTGCGCGCCGCGGCGTTCCGCCCGGCGCGCGGCGGCTATCGCGAGGAGCAGGTCGACGCCCTGCTCGACGCGGTGGTCGACGTGATGCTGGCCGTGCGCTGACGAAAAATCACGAACAGATCACGTCCGCGGTGGATTCACCGGGAGGCGCGGGTTAGACTCGTCGGACTGTGACTTCGCCCAACGAGACCCGAACCCGAACGGCAGCCCAGCTCACCAGACGTGACGCGCGCGCGTCGAGCACGCGTGCCGCGGCCCCCGCGCCGGCCCGTCTGAGCCGCCGCCGCGGTGCGCTGAACGTGTTCGCCGGCGTCGCCGCGTTCGGGTTCCTGGCGGCCTACCTCGTGCCCACGACGGCCGCTCTGGCCGAGGGAACGCCCGCGTCCACCTACGAGGCCGTGCGGGCCGACGCGCAGATGTACGTCGCGGCCGCGAACCTCGCTCCCGCCGGCAGCCTGCAGTACGGCGGCTACTCGATCGAGCTGCAGGATCAGGCGGACGGCTCGCCGCATCCGAAGGCCTCGCTCGAGGAGTGGGTCGCCTACGCCGAGTCGCAGGGCGTCGAGGTCCCGGAAGGGGTCACGCGCGAGGAGATCCCGACGCTCATCGCGGAGGCGGAGGAGGCCGCGAAGGCGGAGGAGGCCGCTCAGGCCTCCCAGCCCGCTTCGACAGGCGGGGCGACGACGCTGGCATCCCCGTTCTACACGGGCGGCGGCGCTCCCGAGGAGTGGATGCGTGCCGCCGGCATCGCCGAGAGCGACTGGGGCTACGTCGACTACATCGTCTCGCACGAGAGCGGCTGGAATCCCAACGCGACGAACGCCTCGTCCGGGGCCTGCGGTCTGGTCCAGGCGCTTCCGTGCAGCAAGGTGCCCGGCGGCGGCTACAACCCCGTGGCGAACCTGCAGTGGGCGACGGGCTACGCCAGCGGCCGCTACGGCAGCTGGGCGGGGGCCTACGCGTTCTGGACCGCCAACCACTGGTGGTAGGCCGCGCGCCATGCCCCGCTCGAACCGTCGTCGTCGCGATGACCGCGACGACGATCCGCTCGATCGCCTGATCGCGGGCTGGCGGCGCACCGAAGCGCGCCGCGGTCGGGAGTACTCGGTGCAGCCCGTCTCGGGCGCCCGCACCGAGAAGACGTACACGTGCCCCGGCTGCGGCGGCACGATCGGCCTGGGCGTCGCGCATGTCGTCGTCTGGAGCGAGGACGGCGTGCTGGGCGCCGCGGCGGATCTCGCCGCGCGTCGCCACTGGCACACGCACTGCTGGAGGACGGCTTGAAGGCCTCGGAGGGAGACACCATGGAGATCCGCGGCGCGACGCTGCTGCCCGCCCGGCGCGAGGAGATCGAGCTGCACACGAGCGACGGGCTCACGCTCGTCGGCGAGCTCGCGATGCCCGAGGATCGCGATCCGGTCGCGACGCTCGTGACGCTGCATCCTCTGCCCACGCACGGCGGCTTCATGGACTCCCACATCATCCGCAAGGCGGCCGCACGGCTGCCTGCCCTCGCAGACATCGCGGTGCTGCGCTTCAACACCCGCGGCACGACGTCGCCCCGCGGCACGAGCGAGGGCGCGTTCGGGGAGGGCGTGGCCGAGGAGGCGGATGTGGCAGCCGCCATGGACTTCGTCGCCGCACGGAGCCTGCCCGACCCGTGGCTGCTCGGCTGGTCGTTCGGCACCGAGCTCGTGCTCAAGTACGGACGGGCGCATGATGCGCGCGGCGCGATCCTGCTGTCCCCGCCCCTTCACCGCACGACGGAGGAGGAGTTGCGCGCGTGGCACGGCGATCCGCGCCCGCTCGTGGCGCTCATCCCGGAGTTCGACGACTACCTGCGCCCGGCCGAGGCCGCAGAGCGGTTCGCCGCGATCCCGCACATCCGGCTCGTGGACGTCGAAGAGGGCAAGCACCTCTGGGTCGGCGAGAAGCAGACGAGCCGCGTGCTGAGCGAGATCGTCGGCGTCCTGAACCCGCAGGCGCTGCCGCTGCCGACGCAGTGGCCGGACCGCTAGGCGATCTCCCGTCCCGACCCGCTCGGCCGACGGCCGGCGCTGCCCGCTGCCGGTCGAACCACGCGACTAGCGTTCGTTCATCCGGGGGATGACGACCTGGCGGTAGATGATCAGGATGCTCGCTGCGACAGGGATCGCGATGAGCGCGCCGAGCAGGCCGAGCAGCGCGCCGCCCGCCAGCGCGGCGACCACGACGACGCCGCCGGGCACGGACACCGCGCGGCTCATGATGCGCGGGGAGAGCACGTAGGCCTCGATCTGCATGTAGATCAGGTAGTAGATGGCGGCGATCAGCGCGATGGTCGGCGACCCCAGTCCGGGTACGAGGCACGTCAGCGCGATGATCGTCGAGCCCGTGAGCGTGCCCACCAGCGGGATCAGTGAGCCGAGGAAGGCGATCACCGCCAGCACGGCGGGGAACGGCGCCTGGATGATGTTGAGGAAGATCAGGCTCAGCATGCCGTTGATCAGCGCCAGGCTGACCTGCCCCATGACGTAGTAGCCGACGGAGTCTGTGATCTGGTCGCCGAGCGACACGAACATCGGGCGCTTGGACGCGGGCGCGAGCTGGTAGATCGCCCGCTTGAGCGACGGTGTCGAGGCCGTGAAGTAGATGGTCAGGATCAGCACGATGAACGCCCCGAACAGGCCGTTCACCACGCCGAACGTGACGCCGACCAGGCTCTCGCTGATGGTGTCGATGTTGCTGAGCAGCCAGTCCTGCACGGTCGTGAAGACCTGGTCGATCACGTCTTCCTGGAAGTACAGCAGCAGCCATGTCTGGATCTCCTGCTGCCACGTGCCGCGCTCGATGATCGCGCTCACCTCGATCACGAGCTGCCCGATCTGCTCCACCAGCACCGGCAGGATGATCAGCACGATGCCGGTGAACAGGCCCAGCACGGCGACGAGCGTGATGAGCACGGACGCCCAGCGGGGAAGGCGATGCCGCTCGAGCCACGACACGACGGGGTCGAGGCCGAGCGCGATGAAGAGGGCCGTCCCGACGTACAGCAGGATCGTCGAGAGCGTCTGCACGCTCTGCAGCAGGACGATCCCGAGGCCGACGCCGAGGGTCGCGACGAGTGCGACCCGGAACGGATTGTGGATCTTCACGCAGCCTCCTCGGTTCCGTCCGGCGGGACGGAAGTCTGTGAGGTCAGAATAGGGGTCGCCGAGGACGTCGCCGTCGCACGACCTGCGTCTGGGCGACTTTCAGGACCCTTCGCTAGTCTGGAGAGTCGAGTGCCGAGCCCGCGCTGCCGATGAGCGGGCCATGTGAGGAGTCGGATACGTGCGTTTCGTCTGGGCGGTCATCGCCTTCGTGCTCGCGGCCGCGCTGATCGGAGCGGGGATCGCGCAGCGCACGGTCTTCCTGGGACCCGACACCGCGACCTCGCGGATCGAGACCTCCGAGGAGCAGCCCTACACGATGATCGACGCGGACGTGTTCCGTGCGAACGCGGGTACGCAGACGCTCGAGGTGTCCGGGTCCGAGCAGGTCTTCGTCGCCTACGGCCGTACCGCCGACATGGAGGCCTGGCTGTCGGACGCGCCGTTCTCGCGCGTCGCCCTCGACGAGCAGGGCCAGGTCGTGACGGAGTCGGTCGAGGCCGCCGAGCCGACGTGGGAGGGCTCCGAGTACCCCGGCCGCAACCCCGCGGGCGCCGATCTCTGGCTCGAGGAGTTCACGGGCGAGGGCTCGGTCAGCACCCGTCTGCAGCTCGCGGACGGCGTGAGCGTGCTCCTCGCCTCCGACGGCTTCGCGCCCGCGCCGGCCGAGATCTCGATCACGTGGCCGATCTCGAACGCGACGCCGTGGGCGGGCCCCCTGATCGTCCTCGGCGGCCTCCTGCTGCTGCTCGGTGTGATCCTGTGGGTGCTCGGCGTTCGCCACGTGAGGCGTTCGCGCGGTCCCCGCCGGAAGGGCACGGTCCTGCCCCCGACCGAGCCGATCGGGATCGGCTCCCGTCGCCGACGCCCCGCGGTCGCCGCCGCCGAGCCGCGCAAGGAGATCGCGGCGGGGCCGGATGCCGCGGACGCGTCGGAGGGCGACCAGCACGAGGATCAGACGGGGCAGGGCGCTTCGGACACGCCCGCGAAGACCAAGCCCGCTGCGGACGAGTTCGCCGCCGCACCCGGCGCGGACCGGGGGCGCGGGCGACGACGCCGCGGCACCCGCGGGCTGCTCGCGCTGCCGGCGATGGGCCTCAGCCTGGCGTTGCTGACCGGATGCTCGCCCGACGCGTGGCCGCAGTTCTCGGCCTCGCCGACGCCGACCCCGACCTCGACGACGGCCGCACCGGAGGAGGAGCCCGATCCGGCCCTCACCGACACGCAGGCCGCGCGCATCGTGCAGGACATCGCCGAGACCGTCGCCGAGGCCGATGAGCAGCGGGACGCGGAGCTCGCGGCCACGCGCCTCGACGGCATCGCGCTGCAGATGCGCGAGGTGAACTACACGATCCGCGGCGAGGTCGAGGACTACGCGACGCCGCTGCCGATCCCCGGCGAGAACGTGCGCATCCTGCTGCCGCAGGCGGTCGACGACTGGCCGCGCTCGGCGATGCTCGTCGTGGAGGGGGAGACCGCCGAGGGGGAGCAGCAGGCTCCGCCCACCATCATGAACATCTCGCAGGCCGATCCGTGGTCGAACTACAAGATCACGACGGTCGCGAGCCTCGAGGCCGCGGTGCAGATCCCGGATCTGGCGCCGTGGTACTTCGGCGCGCGGCTCGTGCCGCCGGACTCGTCGTTCCTGTCCATCCCGCCGTCGCAGCTTGCCGCGGCCTACGCGGACACGCTCGCCAACGGCGAGGCGAGCGAGTACGCGACACTCTTCGACCTGGAGAGCGACGCCTTCCGCGTCGCGCTCGAGGAGGCGCGCGCCCAGACGCAGGCGTCGTTCAACGAGACCGCCGCGGAGACGGGCGAGATGACGTTCGATCAGGGCCCCGGGTCGTCGGATCCGACGGCTCTCGCGACGCTCGAGAGCGGCGCCCTGGTCGCCGTCACGGTCGACACCTCCATCGTGACCCGGCCCGCCGGCGAGGACATCGTCGTGAAGTTCCCGGACAACCAGGCCGTCGTCGCGCTCGTGGGCGAGGAGAACTCGACGACCGGCGTGCAGGAGACCGCGACGAACCAGCTGTTCTTCTCGGTGCCGGCACAGGGCTCGAGCGAGAAGATCCGCCTGCTCGGCTACTCGTCGGGGATCAGCTCCGCGTCCCTGCTCGAGGAAGGCGAGTGACCTGCTCGCCGTTGCATCAACCGGATCCTTCGAAAGGTGACCGATGACTGACGCCTCCTCCGGACTGAACGCCGCCGCGCTGCGCGGTGCCGTCGACCTGTCCGCACTGCGGAACCGCCCCGCCTCGCCCGCGCCGGCACCGGTTCAGCCCGCTGGCGCTCCCGCCGGTGCGAACGGCGCGGACGGCGCGCTGCCGCTGGTGTTCGACGTGACCGACGCGACGTTCGGCGAGGTGCTCGAGCTCTCGCGCCGCGTGCCGGTCGTCGTCGACCTGTGGGCCGAGTGGTGCGGGCCGTGCAAGCAGCTCAGCCCGGTGCTCGAGAAGGTCGTGAACGAGCTCGCCGGTCGCCTCGTGCTGGCCAAGGTCGACGTCGACGCCAACCCGCAGCTGCAGCAGGCCTTCCGCGCGCAGTCGATCCCGATGGTCGTCGCGCTGGTGGGCGGACAGCCCGTGCCGCTGTTCACGGGCGCCGTTCCGGAGGAGCAGGTGCGGCAGGTGTTCGATCAGCTGCTGCAGGTCGCGGCGCAGAACGGGGTGACCGGCACGGTCCCCGCGGGCGGCGCCGCTCCGGCCGAGGCCGCCGAGGAGCCGCCGCTCCCGCCGCTGCACGCCGAGGCCTTCGCCGCGATCGAAGCGGGCGACTATGCCCGGGCGATCGCCGCGTACCAGCAGGCGCTCAAGGAGAATCCGCGCGACGAGGATGCCCAGGCCGGCCTGGCGCAGGTCAGCCTGCTCGACCGCGTGCAGGGTGTCGACCTGCAGTCCGCGCGCCAGGCGGCCGCCGCCGCGCCGACGGACGTGGAGGCCCAGCTCGTCGTGGCCGACCTGGACGTCGCGGGCGGACACGTCGACGACGCGTTCGACCGGCTGCTCGAGCTGTTCGCCGCACTGCCGTCCGACCAGCGCGCGCCCGTGCGGGATCGCCTCGTCGAGCTGTTCGGGCTCGTCGGGGCCGCCGACCCGCGCGTCGTGCGGGCCCGGGGACGCCTGACGTCGCTGCTGTTCTAGAACCGGGGCTCCATCCGGTGACCGTCTACCTCGACCACGCCGCGACGGCGCCGGTGCGCGCCGAAGCCCGCGACGCGTGGCTCGAGGCGTCGCAGGCCGTCGGCAACGCGTCGTCGATCCACGGCGCGGGGCAGGCCGCGCGGCGCACGCTGGAGGACGCGCGTGAGCGGCTCGCCGCCGCGCTGGACTGTCAGCCCATCGAGATCGTCTTCACATCGGGCGGCACCGAGGGTGCCAATCTCGCGCTCAAGGGACTTTGGTGGGCGCGTCCCGAGAGCGCCGACGGCATCGTGCTGCCCGACGGCGAGCACCACGCCACGCTCGACGCCGTCTCCTGGCTGCGTGCACATGAGGGGGCGCGCGTGGTGCCGGTGCCGCTCGACCGCGCGGCGCGCATCCGGCCCGACGCGTTCACCGCGGCGCTGGGGCCCGACATCGCCCTCGCGACAGCGCTCGTGGCGAACAACGAGGCGGGGACCGTCAACGACGCCGCGGCGCTGTCCGCCGCAGCGGCCGACCACCGGGTGCCGCTGCACCTGGATGCCGTGGCCGCCTTCGGGCATGTGCCCGTCGCCTTCCGCCGCTGGCGGGGCGATGCGTCGGGATCCGCCGGGCTCGTCGCGCTGAGCGTCTCCGGCCACAAGATCGGTGCCCCGGTCGGCACGGGCGCGCTCGTGGTGTCCCGTGGGGCCGACCCGACAGCGCTGCTCCACGGCGGCGGCCAGCAGCGGTCGCTGCGCGCGGGGACCCAGGACGTCGCGGGCGCCGTGGCACTCGCGGTGGCGGCCGAGCTCGCCGAGGTCGAGCGCGCCTCCGAGGCGGCACGACTGACCGCGCTGCGTGACCGCCTGATCGCGCGCCTGCGCGCGGACGTGCCCGAGGTCGTCCTGCTGGGCGACCCGTCCGACCGGCTGCCCGGGAACGTGCACGTGCACCTTCCGGGCGCGCCGGGGGAGTCGCTGCTGTACCTGCTCGACCGGGCGGGGATCGCGGTGTCGACCGGATCCGCGTGCCAGGCCGGTGTGCCCGAGCCGTCGCACGTCGTGATGGCGATGGGATACGACGAGCGCACCGCCCGGCAGGTGCTGCGCATCACGCTGGGGCGCACGACGACCGACGCCGACGTCGACGCGCTGCTCGCGGCGCTGCCCGAGGCGTATCGGACGGCCGCGCGCCGCTGATCCGGCGGCGTCCGTGCGCTGCGCACCGGCGATCCGCCCCCGCTCAGGATCCCGTTCGTAGACTGAGGACATGCGGATCCTGGCGGCCATGAGCGGAGGCGTGGACTCCGCCGTCGCCGCGGCGCGCGCGGTCGAGGCGGGACACGACGTGGTCGGCGTGCATCTCGCGCTGTCGCGCGCGGGCGGCACGCTGCGCACCGGCAGCCGCGGCTGCTGCACGATCGAGGACGCGATGGACGCCCGGCGCGTGGCCGACAGGCTCGGCATCCCGTTCTACGTGTGGGACTTCTCCGAGCGCTTCCGGGACGACGTGATCGACGACTTCGTGGCCGAGTACCGGGCGGGTCGCACCCCGAACCCGTGCATGCGCTGCAACGAGAAGATCAAGTTCGCCGCCCTGCTGGAGCGGGCGCTCGAGCTCGGGTTCGACGCGGTCTGCACCGGCCACTACGCGATCCTGCGCGACGGCGAGCGCGGCCTCGAGCTGCACCGCTCCAGCGAGGAGGCGAAGGACCAGTCCTACGTGCTGGGCGTGCTGACCGCCGAGCAGCTGGCGCACACGTACTTCCCGCTGGGGGAGACGCCCTCCAAGGCGCTCGTGCGCGCGGAGGCCGAGGCGCGCGGATTCACCGTGGCGACCAAGCCCGACAGCTACGACATCTGCTTCATCCCGGACGGCGACACGCGCGGCTGGCTCGCCGAGAAGGTCGGCACCGCCCCGGGCGAGATCCGGGATCGCACGGGCGCGGTCGTAGGGTCGCACGACGGCGCGCACGCGTTCACGGTCGGGCAGCGCAAGGGACTGCGCCTCGGCGTGCCCGCGCCGGACGGCAAGCCGCGCTTCGTGCTCGAGGTGCGGCCGGTGTCGAACACGGTCGTCGTCGGCCCGAAGGAGGCGCTCGCGATCGGCGAGGTCGCCGGATCCCGGTTCACGTGGGCCGGTGCCGCACCGCTCGACCCCGCCACGCCGTTCTCGTGCGACGTGCAGGTGCGCGCACATGCGGACCCGGTTCCCGCGACCGCGGTCGTGCGCGACGGCGAACTCGTCGTCACGCCGGTGGAGCCGCTGCACGGCGTCGCTCCCGGCCAGACCGCCGTGATCTACGATGGCACGCGCGTGGTCGGCCAGTGCACGATCGACCGCACGGTGTCGGCGGTCCCCGCCGGCGTCTAGCCCCGAGCGATGTCGGCGCCCGTCCCTAGACTTGGGGCGTGGCTGATGTCGTGAACGACCTTCCTGCTCTGACCCTGGACGAGGCGCGCGCGGAGGCGCGCGAGCTGACGGAGCGGATCCTCGAGGCGAAGGACGCGTACTACGGTCGCGACACGTCGCTCGTGGACGATGCGACCTACGACTCCTGGATGCGCAGGCTCGAGGCGATCGAGCGCGCGCACCCCGAGCTGCAGGGCCAGGACTCTCCCACGCAGATGGTGGGAGCGGCCGAGGGCACGGCGCTCGCGACGATCGAGCACGCCGAGCGCATGCTGAGCCTCGACAACGTGTTCTCGGTCGACGAGCTGCGCGAGTGGGCGATGAAGACCCGGGATGCCGCGGGCCGCACCGTCGCGTGGCTGACCGAGCTGAAGATCGACGGCCTCGCGATCAGCCTGCGCTACGAGAACGGCGTGCTGACGTCGGCCGCGACGCGCGGGGACGGCCGGATCGGCGAGATCGTGACGGAGAACGCGCTGCGGCTGTCCGACATCCCCGAACGGCTGTCGGGGGAGGGTCATCCCGAGATCGTCGAGGTGCGGGGCGAGGTGTTCATCCCCGTCGCCGCCTTCGAGCAGCTGAACGCACTGCAGGCGGACCTGCGCGAGCGTGCGGTCGCCGAGGGGCGCGACCGCGCCGCGTCGCGCGGACGCCCGTTCGACGAGGAGAAGGCGCAGCTGTCGGCCCTGCGGCGGTTCCCGGCGTTCGCGAACCCGCGCAATGCCGCGAGCGGCGGCCTGCGCCAGCAGATCGAGAAGAAGTCGGGCCTCGAACTCGAGGCCGCGCTGGCCCGCATCGGATCGCTGCGCCTGTACGTGCACGGCATCGGCGCGTGGCAGAACCCGCCGGTCGCCTCCCAGAGCGAGGTGTACGCGCTGCTGAAGGACTGGGGCCTGCCGATCAGCCCCCACCCGAAGGTGTGCGCCTCTATCGACGAGGTGCTGGGGTTCGTCGAGTACTTCGGCGAGCACCGCCACTCGATCGAGCACGAGCTCGACGGCATCGTCGTCAAGGTCGACGAGCTCGCGCTGCACGACGAGCTCGGTGCCACGAGCCGCGCGCCGCGCTGGGCCATCGCCTACAAGTACCCGCCGGAGGAGGTGCACACGCGCCTGCTCGACATCGTCGTCTCCGTCGGGCGCACGGGCCGCGCGACGCCGTATGCCGTGATGGAGCCCGCGCACGTGGCGGGATCCGTCGTGCGTCAGGCGACCCTGCACAACCAGGACGTCGTCAAGGCGAAGGGCGTGCTGATCGGCGACACGGTGGTGCTGCGCAAGGCGGGCGACGTCATCCCGGAGGTGCTCGGTCCCGTCGTCGACAGGCGCGACGGGAGCGAGCGGGCGTTCGTGATGCCCGAGGAGTGCCCCGAGTGCGGCACGCCGCTGCGCCCCATGAAGGAGGGCGACATCGACCTCCGCTGCCCGAACGCGAAGGACTGCCCCGCGCAGGTGCGCGGTCGCGTCGAACACGTGGGCTCGCGTGGCGCGCTGGACATCGAGGCGCTCGGCGAGGTGACGGCCGCGGCCCTGACGCAGCCGGACGTCCCCTCCGAGCCGCCGCTGCGCACCGAGGCGGGGCTGTTCGACCTCACGATCGAGCAGCTCGTGCCGATTGAGGTGGTCGTGCGCGACGGCGAGACCGGCGAGAAGCGGGTGGACGAGAAGACCGGCGAATACGTCCGCCGCGCGCCGTTCCGTCGCAACCCCACCGCTGCCGAGCGCAAGGAGGGGCGTGACGGGCCGCAGCCGTCCGCGCAGGCGCTCGTCCTGCTCGACGAGCTCGAGAAGGCGAAGACGAAGGACCTGTGGCGCCTGCTGGTTGCGCTGAACATCCGGCACGTCGGCCCGGTCGCGGCGCGCGCGCTCGCGCTGTACTTCGGATCGCTGGACGCCGTCCGCGGGGCCTCGCGCGACGAGCTCGCTGGGGTCGAGGGCGTGGGGCCGATCATCGCCGACTCGCTCCGGGAGTGGTTCGAGGTCGACTGGCACGTCGAGATCATCGACCGCTGGCGTGCCGCGGGCGTGCGGTTCGACACCCCGGGTCATCCCGGTCCGGGCGCGGCCGCGGTCGCCGGGGGCGTGCTCGAGGGCGTGACGGTCGTCGCGACCGGATCTCTGGAGGGTTACACGCGCGAGGGCGCGCAGGAGGCGATCATCAAGGCCGGCGGCAAGGCGGCCTCGAGCGTCTCCAAGAAGACCGACTTCGTCGCGGCCGGCCCGGGCGCCGGCTCGAAGCTCGCGAAGGCCGAGCAGCTCGGCGTCCGGATCATCGACGCCGCCCAGTTCCACATCCTCGTCACCGAGGGCCCGGACGCCCTGCCGCCCGCCGCAGCCGAATAGGCTCGAACCATGCAGCAGCGCACCCTCGGCCGCACCGGCCGCGACGTCTCGGCCATCGGCCTCGGAACCTGGCAGCTCGGAGCCGACTGGGGCGATGTCGCCCAGAGCGACGCGTTCGCGGTGCTCGACGCGGCGTACGCGTCGGGTGTGACGATCTTCGACACGGCCGACGTCTACGGCGACGGCCGCAGCGAGCAGACCATCGGGGAGTGGCGGCGCGCCAACCCCGACGCGCAGGTGTTCGTCGCGACGAAGATGATCCGCCGCGCGGACGCGCCGGATCTCGCGCACGCCACGCTCGAGAACTTCCGCGCCTGGACCGACCGCTCCCGCGAGAACCTGGGCGTCGACACTCTCGACCTCGTGCAGCTGCACTGCCCCACGAGCGACGTGTACGACGCCGACCGCGTGTTCGACGACCTCGACACGCTCGTCGCCGACGGGGCGATCGCCCACTACGGCGTGAGCGTCGAGACCGTCGCGGAGGCGCTGCGCGCGATCCAGCGTCCCGGCGTCGCGAGCGTGCAGATCATCCTGAACGCGTTCCGTCGCAAGCCGCTGGACGACGCCCTGCCCGCCGCGCGGGAGGCGGGCGTCGGCATCATCGCGCGTGTGCCGCTCGCGAGCGGTCTGCTGAGCGGTCGCTACACGCGCGAGACCACCTTCGCCGAGAACGACCACCGTTCGTACAACCGACACGGCGAGGCGTTCGACGTGGGCGAGACCTTCTCGGGCGTCGACTACGAGACGGGCGTGGACGCGGCGCAGCGCTTCGCCGCGCTGGCGCGAGAGGCGGGGCTCGAGCCCGCGACCGCCGCGCTCGCGTGGGTCGCGCAGCAGGCCGGCGTGACCACCGTCATCCCCGGCGCGCGCAATCCCGAGCAGGCCCGTGCGAACGCGTCGGCCGGCGAGGTCGGCGCGCTGCCGCAGGACTTCCTGGACGCGGTGCGCGACCTGTACGACGAGGCGATCCGCCCGCTGGTGCACGACCGCTGGTGAGGCGGGGGCCGGCCGGCGACGCCGGACGAACCGGGCATCGGGAGGGTCGCGAGTTCGCGCGATCGCGGGCAACCTCGTAACCTGGGCCGCTGCGCCTCGTCCGCGGCGCCAAGGCTCAGGAGGTTCTTCCCGATGTCCGCACACACATGGCTCATCGTCGCGCTGGTGATCTACTTCGGAGCGATGATCGCGATCGGCGTCTACGCCGCGGTGAAGACGAAGGATCACGAGGACTACATGCTCGGCGGCAGGAACCTGCCGCCGGCCGTCGCCGCGTTGAGCGCGGGCGCGTCCGACATGTCCGGCTGGCTCGTGATGGGGCTTCCCGGCGCGATCTACGCGGCGGGACTCATCGAGGCCTGGATCGCGATCGGACTCACGATCGGGGCCTACCTGAACTGGAGGTTCGTCGCGCCCAGGCTCCGCGCCTACACCGAGGTCGCACGGAACTCGATCACGATCCCGAGCTTCTTCGAGAACCGGCTGCGCGACCGCTCCCGCCTGCTGCGGATCGTGTCGGCCGTGGTGATCCTCGTCTTCTTCACGCTCTACGTCTCGAGCGGCATGGTCGCCGGCGGCGTGTTCTTCGAGAGCGCGTTCGGCGGCGACTACCTGGTCGGCATGCTGCTCGTCGGCGGCGTGACGCTCGCCTACACGCTGTTCGGGGGGTTCCTCGGAGCATCGTTCACCGATTTCGTGCAGGGCATCATGATCCTCGCGGCGGTGCTCATCGTGCCGGTCGCCGCCGTGGTCGCGCTCGGCGGCTTCGGCGAGGTCGGCGCCGCCGTCGATCCCGCGCACCTGTCGCTCGTCGGCGGCGAGGCCGTCACCGGCGCGACGATCATCGCGATCGTCTCCTCGCTGGCCTGGGGGCTCGGCTACTTCGGACAGCCGCACATCATCGTCCGCTTCATGGCGCTCCGCAGCGCCGAGGAGGCCAAGACCGCGCGGCGCATCGGCATGGGCTGGATGATCCTGTCGCTGGTCGGCGCGGTCGCCTCCGGCTTCGTCGGCATCGCCTTCTTCGCGGGCGCGGGACTGGACAACCCCGAGACGGTCATCCTCGAGATGGCGCAGGTGCTCATGCATCCGCTCGTCGCCGGCCTCGTGCTCTCCGCCGTGCTCGCGGCGATCATGTCGACGATCTCCAGCCAGCTGATCGTGTGCTCGTCCGCGCTCGTCGAGGACGTGTTCAGGGTCGTCGGGAAGCGCGAGCCGGGCCAGCGCCTGCTCGCGCTGCTGGGCCGCGGCTGCGTGCTCATCGTCGCGGTGATCGCGATCCTGCTCGCGCTGGATCCCGAGAGCACGATTCTCGAGCTCGTGGGCTTCGCATGGGCCGGATTCGGTGCCGCGTTCGGCCCGATCATCCTGCTGTCGCTGTTCTGGCGTCGCCTCACGGCCGTCGGCGCGCTGTCCGGGATGATCGTCGGCGCAGCGACGGTGTTCCTGTGGCCGCTGCTCGGCACCGGGCTGTACGAGATCGTCCCCGGGTTCGCGCTCAACCTGCTCGTCGCCTTCGTCGTCAGCCGGATGACCTACCGGCGGGACGAGGAGGTCGACGAGGAGTTCACCCGCACCGGCACGATCGTCACGAAGGGCGTGCGGGAGGGGTAGCCGGCAACGGCGCCCGGCTACCCCTCCCGGCGCTCAGTCCTTGCGGTGGCGCGGCTTGCGAGCCGGACGGTCGTCCCGGTCCGGGCGGTCGTCGCGGCTCGCACGGGAGTCGCGGTCCGGGCGGTCGTCGCGGGCCGGCCTGCGGTCGCGGTCGAAGCCGCGGTCGCCGTCGCGACGTCGACCCGGCGCCCCGCGGTCCGGGCGGATATCGATCAGCTTGCCGCTGATGCGGGTGTCGCGCAGCTTCTCCAGCACGCGACGGTCGAGGTTCGCTGGCAGCTCGACGATCGAGAACTCGGGGCGGATCGTGATGGCGCCGAAGTCGTCGCGCCCCAGGCCGCCCTCGTTCGCGAGCGCACCGACGATCTGCCGCGGCTCGACGCGGTGCCGGCGGCCCACGTCGATGCGGTAGGGCTCGTAGTCGCCGCGGCCGCGGCGCGCCGGACGCGCCTCGCGCGTGCCGCGCTCCCCACCCGCGCGCTCGCGCGGCGGACGGCCCGCCGCGTCGACCGCGGCCGCGAGCTGGTCGTCCTCGGCCTCGAGCAGCAGCGGCTTGTCGCCCTGCGCCACGATCGCGAGGGCGGCCGCGACGTCGGCCTCGGGCACGTCGTGGTGCCGCACGTAGTGCGAGATCACGTCGCGGTAGGTGTCGAGTCGGCCGGTGTCCTCCAGTGCGGCGGTGATGGCGTCGTCGAAGCGCGCCAGGCGCGTGGTGTTGACGTCCTCGGCCGTGGGCAGCTGCATCTGCGTGGGCTGCTGGCGCGTGGCCTTCTCGATGTGCCCGAGCAGGTAGCGCTCGCGCGGCGTGATGAAGCTGATCGCGTCGCCCGTCCGGCCCGCGCGACCCGTGCGGCCGATCCGGTGCACGTACGACTCGGTGTCCGTCGGGATGTCGAAGTTCACGACATGGCTGATGCGCTCGACGTCGAGTCCGCGCGCGGCGACGTCGGTGGCGACGAGGATGTCGAGCTTCGCCTCCTTGAGCTGGTTCACGGTGCGCTCGCGCAGGTTCTGCGGGATGTCGCCGTTGATCGCCGCGGCCGAGTACCCGCGGGCGCGCAGCTTCTCCGCGAGCGTCTCGGTCTCGTTCTTCGTCCGGACGAACACGATCATCCCGTCGAAGTTCTCGACCTCGAGGATGCGGGTGAGCGCGTCGACCTTCTGGGCGTACGCCACGACGAGGTAGCGCTGCGTGATGTTCGCGTTCGTGGCGGTCTTCGCCTTGACCGAGATCTCCTCGGGATCGCGCAGGTACTGCTGCGCGATGCGCCGGATCTGCGGCGGCATGGTCGCGGAGAACAGCGCGACCTGCTTCTCCTCGGGCGTCTGCGACAGGATCTGCTCGACGTCCTCGGCGAAGCCCATCTTGAGCATCTCGTCGGCCTCATCGAGCACGAGGTAGTCGAGCTCGGACAGGTCGAGCGTGCCCTTCGCGAGGTGGTCCATCACGCGGCCGGGCGTGCCGACGACGATGTGCACGCCGCGGCGCAGCGCCGACAGCTGCACGCCGTAGCCCTGACCGCCGTACACGGGCAGCAGCCGCACGTCGGGCATCTGCGCCGCGTACGACTCGAACGCCTCCGCGACCTGCAGCGCGAGCTCGCGCGTGGGGGCGAGCACGAGCGCCTGCGGCACCACGCGGTTGACGTCGAGCCGCTCGAGGATCGGCAGCGCGAACGCCGCCGTCTTGCCCGTGCCGGTCTGCGCCATCCCGACGACGTCGCGTCCGCTCAGCAGTGTCGGGATCGTCGCGCGCTGGATGGGCGAGGGCGTCTCGTACCCGAGGTCGCGGATCGCGGCCAGGACGGATCCCGTGATGCCGAGCTCCTCGAACCCGGGCTCCGGGGCGGTCGTATCGGGCTGCGTGTCGTCTTCAGGGCTCACCCGCCAACGTTAGCCCGTGCGCCTGTCAGGATGCCGGGGTCACGCCGACCGCGTGCGATCCGGGCTACTGCACGGCGCCCGTGTTCCGCGCGAGGATCTGCTCCTTCACCTGCCGGCGCAGCACCTTGCCGATCATGGACTTCGGCAGCTCGTCGACAATGAGGATGCGGCGCGGCACCTTGTACGGCGTCAGGATGCCGCGCACGTACGTTCGCACGGCCTCGACGTCGATGTCGGCGCCCTCATCCGGCACGACCGCGGCGACGACGTCCTCGCCGCTGCGGTCGCTCGGAAGCCCGACGACCGCGGCGTCGGCGATGTCGGGGTGCTGGCGCAGCGCGTTCTCGACCTCGGTCGGCGCCACGTTGAAGCCGCCGGTGATGATGAGCTCCTTGATCCTGTCGACGATCCGGACGAAGCCGGCCTCGTCGATCGTGACGATGTCGCCCGTGCGGAACCAGCCGTCGACGAACACCGCCTCCGTCTCCTCGGGCTTGCCGTAGTACCCGCCGAAGACCTGCGGCCCGCGCACGAGCAGCTCGCCCGGCTGCCCCGGCTCGACGTCGCGCCTCGGGTCCTCCTGGTCGACGACGCGGCACTCGGTGCCGGGCAGGGGAAGGCCGACGCTGCCGGCGACGCGGTGCGTCGCGACCGGGTTCGCCATCAGCACGGGGGAGCACTCGCTGAGCCCGTAGCCCTCGACGAGGAAGCCTCCCGACTCCGCCTCGAACGGCTCGACGAGCGCGGGGGACAGCGCCATGGCGCCCGAGATCGCGATCTCGGTGCCCGCGAGGGACACGCCCCGCTCCTTGGCCCGCGCGAGCAGCCGCTCCGCGATCGGGGGCACGAGGGGCAGGAAGGTCGCGGGGTGCTTCTTCACGGCATCGAGCACCATGTCGGGGTCGAACTTGGGGAACAGGATCAGCCGCGCCCCCATCGACATCGCGAACGTCAGGCACAGCGTGAGGCCGTACGCGTGGAACATCGGCAGCACGGCGTACACGTTGGTGCCCCGGCCTCGTGCGATGGTCGGCACCCAGGCGCGGGCCTGCGCGGCGTTCGCGAGCAGGTTGCGGTGCGTCAGGGCCGCGCCCTTGGGGGTGCCCGTCGTGCCGGAGGTGTACTGGATGATCGCGAGGTCGTCGGTGGACGGTCCGCGGTGCGACGCGGGAAGCGGGGCCGCCTCGAGCAGCTGCTCCCACGGCACGGCACCCTGCACCTTCGCGGTGAGCTGCGCGCGCGACTCGCGCGCCTTGCGGATCGGCAGCCGCAGGGCCGCGCGCGTCAGGAGCGGCATGGCGCGCGTGACGTCGACCGACACGAGCGTCTTCACCGCGAGATCCGCAGGGAACTCCTGCACGGTCTTCACGACCTTGCTCCACACGATCGCGTGCTTCGCGCCGTGATCCTCGAACTGCTTGCGCAGCTCGCGGGGCGTGTAGAGCGGGTTGTGCTCGACCGCCACCGCACCCAGGCGCAGGATCGCGTAGAACGCGATGATGTGCTGCGGGCAGTTCGGCAGGATGATCGCGACCGGATCGCCCCTGCGCACGCCGCGCGCGTGAAGACCGGCCGCGGCGCGGTCGATCGCCGCGTTCAGGTCGGCGTAGCTGGTGGTGCGGCCGAAGAACTGCAGGGCCGGCGCGTCGCCGAACTCGCGGCCGGAGGCGGCGACGAGGTGGGGGAGGGACCCGGTGATGTCATCGAGGTCGGCGGGGACCCCAGCGGCATAGCTGGAGATCCAGGGACGCGGCGGATCGTAGGTCGTCACGCGTTCAGCCTAGGGCTGACGGCTCCGGACGTCGGAGTCGCACCGCTTAGACTCGGGGGGTGTCTGAAATCACCCCCGATCTCGTGCGCCATCTCGGTGTGCTCGCCCGGATCCAGCTGTCGGATGAGGAGGTGACCCGCCTGACCGGAGAGCTCGACGCGATCGTCGACAACATCGCGAAGGTCTCGCAGGTCGCGACCCCGGACGTCCCGGCGACGAGCCACCCGATCCCGATGCGGAATGTCTACCGCCCGGATGAGGTGGCGGAGACGCTCACGACGGAGCAGGCCCTGCAGAACGCGCCGGACGCCGACGGGACCCGTTTCCGGGTGACCGCGATCCTGGGGGAGGAGCAGTGACCGACATCACGCGGCTGAGCGCCGCCGAGCTCGCCGACAAGCTCGCCGCGCGCGAGATCTCGAGCGTCGAGGCGACGCAGGCCCACCTCGACCGGATCGCCGCTGTCGACGGCGACATCCACGCGTTCCTGCACGTCTCGGACCACGCGCTCGACGTCGCGGCGGACATCGACCGCCGCCGCGCCGCGGACGAGCAGCTGGGTCCGGTGGCCGGCGTGCCGCTTGCGATCAAGGACGTGCTCGTCACGACCGACATGCCCTCGACGTCGGGATCGAAGATCCTCGAGGGGTACATGTCGCCGTACGACGCGACCGTCGTCGCCCGTTCGCGTGCCGCGGGCCTGGTTCCGCTCGGCAAGACGAACATGGACGAGTTCGCGATGGGGTCCTCGACCGAGCACTCGGCGTACGGTCCGACGCGCAACCCGTGGGATCTCGACCGCATCCCCGGCGGCTCGGGCGGCGGCTCGGCCGCGGCCGTCGCCGCCTTCGAGGCGCCGCTCGCGCTCGGCTCGGACACCGGCGGATCGATCCGCCAGCCCGCGCACGTGACCGGCACCGTGGGTGTGAAGCCGACCTATGGCGGCGTCAGCCGCTACGGCGCGATCGCGCTCGCATCGAGCCTCGACCAGGTGGGTCCGGTGACGCGCACGGTGCTCGACGCGGGCCTGCTCCACGACGTGATCGCGGGACACGACATCCACGACGCCACGTCGATCCCGGATGCCTGGCCGTCGTTCGCCGACGCGGCGCGCGAGGGCGCGCGCGGCGACGTGCTGAAGGGCCTCAAGATCGGCGTCGTGAAGGAGCTGCCCGACAGCGGCTTCCAGCCCGGCGTGGCGTCGTCGTTCCGCGACGCGCTCGCGAAGCTCGAGGCCCAGGGCGCCGAGATCGTCGAGATCAGCGCGCCGCACTTCGAGTACGCGGTCGCGGCGTACTACCTGATCCTTCCCGCCGAGGCGTCCAGCAACCTCGCGAAGTTCGACTCCGTGCGCTTCGGCATGCGGCTCGACGTGCCCGGCGGCACCGTGGAGGACGTCATGTCCGCGACGCGTGACGCCGGTTTCGGCGCCGAGGTCAAGCGCCGCATCATCCTCGGCACGTACGCGCTCTCGGCCGGCTACTACGACGCGTACTACGGCAGCGCACAGAAGGTGCGCACGCTCATCCAGCGCGACTTCGATCAGGCGTTCGCGGCGGTCGACGTGATCGCGACGCCGTCGGCGCCGACCACAGCGTTCCGCATCGGTGAGAAGATCGACGACCCGCTGTCGATGTACCTGAACGACCTGACCACGATCCCCGCGAACCTCGCAGGCGTGCCGGGCATCTCGGTGCCCTCGGGCCTCGCGGCCGAGGACGGGCTGCCTGTCGGCATCCAGTTCCTCGCGCCCGCCCGGGAGGACGCGCGTCTGTACCGCGTCGGCGCCGCTCTCGAGTCGCTGCTCCTCGACGAGTGGGGCGGCTCGATCCTGGATCGCGCGCCGGAGCTGACCGGCACCGAGCTGAAGGGGGCGAGCCGCTGATGGCGACCGCCAAGCTGATGGACTTCGACAAGGCGCTCGAGCTGTTCGAGCCGGTGATCGGCCTCGAGGTGCACGTCGAGCTGAACACGAAGACCAAGATGTTCTCGCCGGCCGCGAACCCCGCGCACGCCGACAATCACGACGCCGAGCCCAACACGCTCGTGGCGCCGGTGGACATGGGCCTGCCGGGCTCGATGCCGACCGTGAACGCCGAGGCGATCCGCTCGTCGATCAGCCTGGGCCTCGCGCTCGGCTGCTCGATCGCGCCGTCCAGCCGGTTCGCACGGAAGAACTACTTCTACCCCGACCTCGGCAAGAACTACCAGATCAGCCAGTACGACGAGCCGATCGCGTTCGAGGGGTCCGTCGAGGTCGAGCTGTCGGACGGCACGATCGTCACGGTGCCGATCGAGCGCGCGCACATGGAGGAGGACGCGGGCAAGCTCACGCACGTGGGCGGCGCGACCGGCCGCATCCACGGTGCCGAGTACTCTCTCGTCGACTACAACCGGGCGGGCGTGCCGCTCGTGGAGATCGTCACGAAGCCGATCCTGGGCGCCGAGCACCGGGCTCCGGAACTGGCGAAGGCGTACCTCGCGACGATCCGCGACATCGCGATCGCGCTGGGGATCTCGGAGGCGCGCATGGAGCGCGGCAACATCCGCTGCGACGCCAACGTGTCGCTGCGCCCGCGCGGCGCCGAGAAGCTGGGCACGCGCACCGAGACCAAGAACGTGAACTCGATGCGCTCTGTCGAGCGCGCGGTGCGGTACGAGATCCAGCGTCAGGCCGCGATCCTCGCCGAGGGCGGGACGATCACGCAGGAGACGCGGCACTGGCACGAGGACACCGGTGCGACCTCGCCCGGCCGCCCGAAGTCGGACGCGGACGACTACCGGTACTTCCCGGAGCCGGACCTGCTGCCCGTCGAGCCCAGCGCCGAGCTGATCGAGGAGCTGCGCGCCGCGCTGCCCGAGCCGCCGGCCGCGCGCCGGCGCCGACTCAAGGCCGACTGGGGCTTCACCGACCTGGAGTTCCAGGACGTGGCCAACGGCGGGCTGCTCGCCGAGGTCGAGGCGACGATCGCCGCAGGCGCCACGCCGGCGGCCGCCCGCAAGTGGTGGACGGGCGAGATCACGCGCGTCGCGAACGCCGAGGGCCGCGAGCCGGCCGCGCTCGTGTCGCCCGAGAATGTCGCGGCCCTGCAGAAGCTGATCGACGCGGGCACGCTGACCGACAAGCTCGCCCGTCAGGTGCTCGAGGGCGTCATCGCGGGCGAGGGCACGCCGCAGGAGGTCGTGGACGCGCGCGGCCTCGCCGTGGTGTCGGACGACGGCGCGCTGATCGCCGCGATCGACGAGGCGCTCGCCTCGCAGCCCGACGTGCTCGAGAAGATCCGCGACGGCAAGGTGCAGGCCGCCGGTGCGGTCATCGGCGCCGTGATGAAGGCGATGCGCGGCCAGGCGGATGCGGCTCGTGTGCGCGAGCTCGTGCTGGAGCGCGCCGCCCAGGCGTGATGTCCCGACTTGACCGAGGCCGGTCCGCGTGGCTCGCAGCCGCGCTGGCCGGCCTCGTGCTGTGCGGCTCGGCGGTGCCGCCGGCGGCGGCCGCGCATGTGCCCGCGCGGGCGGCGGCTGCGGCGATGCCGGCGGCCTCCGGCGACGACGCGCGAGCGACCCGTGAGGACATCGCCGCGGCGATCGCGACCGCGATCGTCGCCGACATGTCGCCCGCGCAGCGTGCCTCGGCCGTCGTGATGGGGCACATCGGCGGCACGGATCCCGAGACGCTCGGCTCGTATGTCGAAGACGGCGGCCTCGGCGGCTTCATCCTCATGGGATCGAACGTCCCGAGGACGCGCGAGCAGCTGCGAGGCGTGACGGATGCGCTGGACGGCGAAGACGGCGCGATGCCGCCGCTGGTCGCGATCGACCAGGAGGGCGGCGTGGTCTCCCGGCTGCGGTGGGACGACGGCCCGGCCGGCGCCGAGCTGCAGGGGCGCACGCCGGCGGACACGCGGGCGGCGTTCGAGGAGCGCGGACGGCTGCTGGAGGCGGCCGGGATCAGCGTGAACTTCGGTGTCGTCGCGGATGTCGGCACGAGCACGAGCGGGTTCATCCGGCCGCGCACGCTCGGCGGCGATGCCGGATCCGCGGCGGAGCGCGTGGCCGCTGCCGTGCAGGGGGAGCGGGGCCATGCGTTCTCGACGTTGAAGCACTTCCCGGGACACGGGGCCGCGCCGGGGGACTCGCACACCCTGATCCCGCAGACGCGGATGCCCGCCGCGCAGTGGCGGGCGGACCATGCCCCTCCGTTCGAGGCGGGCATCGACGCCGGCGCCGAGCTGGTGATGACGGGGCACCTGCGCTTCACCGCGACGGACGACGCGCCCGCCTCGCTCTCGCCCGCCTGGTACGGGATCCTGCGCGACGACCTGGGATTCGAGGGCGTGGCGATCACGGACGACCTGGGCATGCTGCGCTCGTCCGGCGAGGAGCGCTATGCCGACCCGGTGCGCAACGCGGTCGCCGCGGTCGCGGCGGGTGCCGACATGGTGCTGATGGTCGCGGGATCCGACGCGCGCACCGCGACCGACATGGCGGCGGGCATCGCGGCCGAGGTCGATGCCGGGCGGCTCGAGGAGGCCGCAACGCGCGTGGTCGCGCTGCGCGTCCAGGCCTCGGGGCTGCTGGACGATCCCGCTTTCGACGGGTGATCGCCGCGCGTCGCCGGATGTCGGCGCCCCGCGGGAGAATCGAGACATGGGACGCGCGGACGGATCGGGGCGCATCGTGTCGCCGGACGATGCGGACGACACGGGCACCGGCATCCTGCATGTCGACATGGATGCCTTCTATGCGTCGGTCGAGGTGCTCGACGACCCGTCGCTGAAGGGCAGGCCCATCGTGATCGGCGCGCCGGAGGGACGCTCGGTCGTCTCGAGCGCGTCGTACGAGGCGCGTCGCTTCGGCGTGCGGTCGGCGATGCCGATGGCGCAGGCGCTGCGGCTGTGCCCGCAGGCGATCGTCGTGCTGCCGCACTTCGACCGGTATCAGGCGGTCTCGGCGCAGGTGATGGACGTCTTCCGCAGCTTCACCCCGCTGGTGGAGCCGCTGTCGATCGACGAGGCCTTCCTCGACGTGCGCGGGGCGCGGAGACTGTGGGGCAGCCCAGGCCGGATCGCGCGGCTCATCCGCGAGCGGATCGCGGGCGAGATCGGCATCACGGCGAGCGTCGGCGTCGCGGCCACCAAGCACGTCGCGAAGATGGCATCGACCATGTCGAAGCCGGACGGCCTGCTCATCGTGCCGGGCGCGCGGACGCAGGAGTTCCTCGACCCGAAGCCCGTCCGCGCGATCTGGGGTGTGGGGCCGAAGGCCGCCGAGGCGCTCGAGTCCCGCGCGATCCGCACGATCGGCGACCTCCGGCAGACGCCCGTGCACGTGCTCGAGCGCATCCTGGGCCCCGCCGGCGCGCAGCGCCTGTCGCAGCTCGCGCGCGGCGTCGACGCGCGGGAGGTGCAGACGACGCACACCGAGAAGAGCATCGGCCACGAGGAGACGTTCGAGACCGACGTCGCCGACGTCGAGCTGCTGCGCGCCGAGCTGCTGCGGCTGTCCGATCGCGTCGCCGTACGGCTGCGGCGCGCCGGCTTCGAGGCGGCGGGCGTGGCGATCAAGGTGCGCTTCTCCGATTTCTCGACGATCACCCGCTCCATGACGCTGCCGGAGCCGTCCGCCGTCGGTCAGCGGATCGGGGAGGCGTCGCGAGAGCTGCTCGCCGGTGTGGATCTGCGGCTCCCCGTCCGGCTGATCGGCGTCCGCGCCGAGCGGCTGCGGCCCGCCGGAGCGGGCGGCGTCGCGCTGTGGGACGAGGACGAGGACTGGAAGCGGCTCGAGGGGACGCTCGATGACGCCCTGGCTCGCTTCGGCAGAGGCGCCGTCACACGCGCGACCTTCCTGGGGCGGAGCGAGAGCCGCCACCTGCCGTCCCATCCCCGGCCGCCCGCCGACTCGGACTGACGCGCCGGAGCGATCGTGGGTACGGTGGACGCATGTCCAACATCGCACTCGAGCTCGGCAAGGTCTCCACGAACATCGGCGTGCAGAGCGCCTACGGCGAGCAGCAGGATGTCGACGGCGTGCGGCTCATCCCCGTCGCCGCGACCTGGAGCGGCTTCGGCGGCGGGTCGGACCCGTCCGGCGGCGAGGGCGGTGGCGGCGGCGGCGTGACGCTTCCCGTCGGCGCGTACGTGCGGCGCGGCGACACGATCACCTTCGAGCCGAACGTCATCTCGCTCATCGCGGTCGCGATCCCGTTCGTGTGGGTCGCGGGTCACGCGCTCTCGCGCCTCATCCGTGCGCTCAAGAAGTAGCGCTCCGGATCCCTTCGCGATCGCCCATGACGCCGCGTTCGACGCGGTGACGGCTGCCGTGGCGGCGCTCGACGTCTCCGCGCCACGGGTGCTGATCGACGGCCGCAGCGGAAGCGGCAAGACGACGCTCGCGTCGCGGCTCGTGCGGGAGTGGCCGCGCGCGGGGGAGAAGCCGCAGCTGATCGCGCTCGATTCGTTCTATCCCGGCTGGGACGGGCTCGCCGAGGGGACGCGGCTCGCGCACGAGTGGCTGCTCGTGCCCCACGCGGAGGGTGTCGAGGGGCGATGGCGCCGCTTCGACTGGGAAGCGCACGCGTTCGCCGAGCCGCATCCCGTCGCTCCGCGGCGACCGCTGATCGTCGAGGGAGCGGGCGCCCTGACGCCCGCGGCGGCAGGCCTGGCACACGTCGTGGTCTGGGTCGACGCGCCCGAGCCGTCGCGACGGGCGCGGGCGCTCGAGCGCGACGGCGACACCTATGCGCCGCACTGGGAGCGCTGGGCGGCGCAGGAGGTGCGCCACATCGAGACGCACGATCCGCGCGCGCTCGCGCATCTCGTCTTCGACCTGCCGTGAACAGGGAGCCGCGATGACCGACACCCCACCCCTGGGCGACGTGGCCGCCTGGCTCCGCGCCCTGCTCGCGCTCAGCGGTGTGCCGTCGCCGATCGACGCCGGCGCGCTGCCGGCGGATCCCGTCGAGATGTTCCTGGCGTGGATCGGCGAGGCGGTCGACGCCGGAGTGCCCGAGCCGCACGCGGCGACGCTGGCCACCGTCGATCCGGACGGCATCCCGGATGCCCGGACGCTGATCCTGAAGGACGTGGGGTCGCGCGGCTGGGCGTTCGCCGGCACCCGGTCGTCCGGCAAGGGGCGGCAGCTCGCACACCGTCCGGCGGCGGCGCTCGACTTCTGGTGGCAGCCGCTCATGCGCGCGGTGCGTGCGCGCGGGCCCGTCGTGGAGGCGACGCGCGCGGAGAGCGAGGCGGACCTCGCCGCCCGCTCACCTGCGGCCCGCGAGGGCATCCCCACCGAGGACTGGGTGCTGTGGCGGCTTGTGCCCGCAGCGCGTCGAGTTCTGGCAGGGCGCGCTCGATCGGCGCCATGAGCGCATCGTGTACCTGCGCGACGAGTGCGGATGGCGCCTTGAGCGCGCCGTCGGCGGCCGGCCGGTCTCGGGGGCGGACTGACCGGGCCGACCTACTCGGCGCCGTGCTGCTCGGCGGCCTGCACGAGGCCCTCGAGCCGGTAGCCGAGCCAGTCGTAGACGCCGTATCGCGGGTCCTCGGGGTCGTGCTCCCCGGCGTCGTCCACGATCCCGAGCCGGTTCGCGATCACGAGGCGCACGGCGGCGAGAGTGCGCAGCCATGATTCGATGTGCTCGCCCTCGAGGGACACGTCGACGGGGGCCAGTTCGTCCTCCACGCGGTCGACGCGCGCGAGGTCGTCGAGTACGAGGCGGGCGTCGTGCGCGCGACGGCGCAGCAGATCTGCGCGCGTCACGGCCCGGAATTCGCGTGAGGCGTCGGCGTCGTCGGGATAGACGTCGGGTGTGAGGCGCTCGATCGCCGGATCGGGCATCGACGGCGTGCTGTCGACGAGATCCGCGAACTGTCGGACGAGGTCGGCGAGGTGCGTCGCCTCGATCCGCGTCAGGGTGAGCAGCACGATGCGGTCATCTGTCATGCGGGAGCCTTTCGGACGGTGGCCCACAGGCCGTAATCGTGCATCGCCTGGGCGTGCAGCTCCATCTGCTCGCGCGCACCCTCGGCGACGATCGCGTGGCCGTCGTGGTGCACGGCGAGCATGAGCTGGGTGGCCCGTTCGAGGCTGTAGCCGAAATACTCGCGGAACACGCGCACCACGTAGCTCATGAGGTTCACCGGGTCGTTCCAGACGACCGTCTGCCACGGCCGCGTGGGATCCCGGTGCTCGCGGAGGCGGGTGTCCTCGTCGAGATCAGGCGTCGCGGTGCTCATGCCCATCCCAGCTCGTGCAGACGCTCGTCGTCGATCCCGTAGAAGTGCGCGATCTCGTGCACGAGCGTGGTGTGGATCTCGTCGCGCAGCTCGTCCTCCGTCTCGCTCTGGGCGAGGTGTGGCTCGCGGTACAGGATGATCCGGTCGGGCAGCTCGCCCATCCCGTAGCGGTCGCGCTCCGTCAGGGCGAGTCCGTCGTACAGGCCGAGCAGGTCGAGCGAGCCGTCTTCCGGCCGGTCCTCAACCACGAACACCACGTTCTCGAGGCCCTCGACCATGTCGTCGGGGAGCCTGTCGAGCTCGTCGACGACGAGCCGTTCGAAGGCTTCGGTGTCCATGTCGATCATCGGATCATCCGCGGAATCCATTGGGGTGGCTGACGGGGCTTGAACCCGCGACCCCCGCGACCACAACGCGGTGCTCTACCAACTGAGCTACAGCCACCGTGGCCCCCGATCACTCGGGGACAACCTCTTCATTCTGTCACACTTCTGGAGCGAACGACGACACGACCGACGAGGCGATGGCACGCGCGGCATCGCTCGTCGGGCCGGGCTCGGCGACGAAGACGGCGCGGCGGTAGTACTCGAGCTCGCGGATGGATTCGAGGATGTCGGCCAGCGCGCGGTGGCCGCCGTCCTTGGCCGGAGCGTGGATGTAGGCCCGCGGGAACCAGCGCCGGGACAGCTCCTTGACGCTCGAGACGTCGACGCTGCGGTAGTGCAGGTAGGTGTCGACCTGCGGCATGTACTTCGCGAGGAACATGCGATCGGTGCCGATCGTGTTGCCGGCGAGGGGAGCCTTGCGCTCCTGCGGCGCGAACCGGCGGATGTACTCGAGCGAGAGGCGCTCGGCCTCCTCGAGCGTCACGCCGTCGGCGAGCTCGTCGAGCAGGCCCGACTTGCGGTGCATCTCCGTGACGAACTCGCCCATGTGATCGAGCGCGGCCTGCGACGGCTTGATCACGACCTGGAAGCCGGGATCCAGGATCCGCAGTTCGAAGTCGGTCACGACGATCGCGATCTCGACGAGTTCGTCGACCGAGAGGTCGAGGCCCGTCATCTCGCAGTCGATCCAGACGAGCCGGTCGTTCTCGGAGGCACCTACCATGCCCTCAAGCCTAACGACGGCGGGGACGGGCCCCGACGCATGCTCGAGCGGACGAGCGGGGTACCGTAGAAGGGCAGGCCTCCTTAGCTCAGCGGAAGAGCAGCAAGCTTCTACCTTGTCGGTCGAGGGTTCGAATCCTTCAGGGGGCACCGCCTGAGGTCGCCGTCCGCGAAGACGTGCGCCGCTGTCAACCCCTTCCGGCCGCGCGCCTCCGGGCGTAGCGTGCGAGCGGACGGAAGGAGCGGGCAATGGCGATGACGCACGAACGACGCCTGTACGTCGCATACGGTCCGGCCGGGGCGGTCGGAACCGTCCGAGAGGTCGAGGACGGGGTCTTCGCGGTCACGATGGCCGGCGCGGATGCGCCCGTGGGGCAGTACGAGGGCATCACGGTCGCGAAGAACGCGCTCGTCTCGCACCTGAAGCCCGGATCGGATCGACCGGAGTTCCGCGAGCACTGACTCCCGTCAGGCCACGGTGGCGACCGGCTCCGTCGGGGAGGCCTTCCGTTTCGTGTCCAGCAGGCGCAATGCGACGTCGACGCTCGGGCCGATCAGCAGTGCGAAGGCGAGCGTGCCGAGGCCGACCGTGCCGCCCAAGAGCCAGCCGAGGGCGAGCACGGTGAGCTCCACGGTCGCGCGCGCCCGCCATACCGGCCAACCGAAGCGGCGGTGCAGGCCCGTCATCACGCCGTCGCGCGGACCCGGTCCGAACTGCGCGCCGATGTAGAGCCCGGACGCGAGCCCGACGATCGCGATGCCGCCGAGCAGGGCGGCGACGCGCAGCCAGAGGTCCTCGATCGGCGGAAGCACGTCGAGCCCGAGTTGCAGCGCCGTGCCCACGATCAGGATGTTGAGGATCGTGCCGACTCCCGGACGCTCCCGCAGGGGGATCCACAGCAGCAGCACGAGCAGGCCCAGCAGGTTGGTGACCCAGCCCATGCCGATTCCCATGTGCAGGGAGATGCCCTCCGCGAGCACGGTCCACGGGTCGAGCCCGAGTCCCGCCTCGACCGTGAGCGAGATTCCGAAGCCGTACAGCGGCAGGCCCAGCATGAGCTGGATGACCCGGCGAATCACGGGATCCGGCTCTCGGACGATGCCCGCAGGTCGGGGATGCGCAGCGCGTCCGTGCGGACGGCACGGTAACCGTCGCGCGCGACCGCGCGCACGGTGGCGACGATCGCTGCGGAGCTGAGCAGTCCGATCGCGCCGAGCAGGATGACGAGAAGGAGCATGCAAGAAGTCCACACCGGAATTGGACACCGGTAAAGATGCCAATGCGGCTAGAGTGGCCGCATGGTGGACTCCCGACTCTCCGCACGTGCGCTCGACGCGCTTCTCGGGCTCTGGCGGACGCGAGAGCCGGCCTACGAGGCGCTGGCAGACGCGATCCGCCTGCTCTGCCTGGACAACCGCATCGCTCCGCGCACGGCTCTGCCCGCGGAGCGGGAGCTCGCCGTGCGGCTCGGTGTGAGCCGGACGACGGTCGCGGCCGCATACCGCAGCCTGCGCGCGTCCGGGCACATCGAGAGCATCCGGGGGTCCGGCAGTATCACGCGGCCGCTCGGACGCCGCGACCTCGGCCGGGTCACGGGGGACGAGCAGTCGATCGATCTGCAGCAGGCGAGCCCGGCGGCGTGGCCGGGACTCGCGGCCGTGTACGCCGATGCCGCCGCGGACGCCCCGTCGATCGTCGCCCGCGCCGGCTACGACGTGCTGGGCCGTCGTGGCCTGCGCGAGGCGATCGCCCAGCGCTACACCGCGCGCGGTCTGCCGACCGACCCCACGCAGATCATGGTCACCAACGGCGCACAGAGCGCGATCTCTCTGCTCGCGTCGCTACTGGTCGCGCGCGGTGATCGCGTGCTGCTGGAGACGCCGACGTACCCGCACGCGGCCGAGGCCTTCGCGCGGCAGGGAGCGCGTCTCGTCGGCGTGCCCGTCACGGTCGGCGCGGGGTGGGATCTCGAACGCGCGGAGCATGCCATCCTGCGCTCCCGCCCCAGCGCCCTGTACCTCATGCCCGACTTCCACAACCCCACGGGCGAGTCGATGTCGGTCGAGGCACGCGCGCGGATCGCGGATCTCGCGCGCTCGGTCGGAGCGCTCGTGATCGTGGACGAGACGACGGCCGAGCTCGGGGTGGATCGCGTGATCTCGCCCGTGCCCTTCGCCGCTTCCGCCGGCGATGACGGCGTGCTGACGCTCGGCTCGCTGGGCAAGACCGTGTGGGGAGGGGTCCGCATCGGGTGGCTGCGCGCGGACGTCGACATGATCCGGCGGCTCACGGCGGCGCGTCCCACCTCGGACCTCGGCACACCGGAGTTCGAGCAGGCTGTCGCCGAGCGGCTGATGCCCGCCATGCCCGAGATCCTCGCGCAGCGCTCGGAGATGTTTCGGGCGAGCCGGGACGTCGCCGTGCGGGTGCTGCGACGTGAGGTGCCGGAGTGGGATATCCCCGACGTGGCCGGCGGCGTGGCGCTGTGGGTCGGGCTCGGCGCGCCCCGCAGTTCGGCGCTCACCCTCGCCGCGCGACGGCGGGGGCTCCTGCTCTCGGCCGGCCCGCGGTTCTCGGTGGGAGGTGGACATGAGCGCCACATCCGCGTGCCGTTCACGGCGCCCGCGCCCGTTCTCGAGCGTGCGGCCGGACTGCTCGTCGCCGCCTGGCGCGACGTCGCGGACGCGCGGTTCGAGACGGGCGAGGCCGCGCCGCTCGACGCCGTGGTCTGAGGACCCGTCAGACCCGCAGGCTCGCGACGGCCTCGTCGGGCGACCAGAACTCGCCGACCTGGATGAACCGGCCGGTCGCGAGGTGCAGCCGCTCGGCGCGGAAGCGCATGCCGAGAGGGTGCTCGAGCCGCCGGACATGCCCGATCACGCGTCCGTCGGGTGCGACGACGCGCCAGAGCGCGGCGCCCGCGCGGCTCAGCGTCTCACGGCCGCGGATGGCGGGCGCGGCGTAGGGGACCTCGGGAACGACTGCGACCCGTGCGGTGTTGTGCATGATGGCTCCTCTCTGCACCCGACGATACGAGGGGCCACCGACATCCGCGTCTCACGGCTGATCCGCGTAGCGTGGAGCCATGCCGCCGGAGGCGGCGAAAGGAGCAAGACATGGAGACCTACGTTCTGGCAGGCGGCTGCTTCTGGTGTCTCGATGCGGCATACCGCGCTCTGCGTGGCGTGGAGAGCGTCGTCTCGGGCTACACGGGCGGTATGACGCCGCACCCGAGCTACGAGCAGGTCTGCACGGGCGCGACGGGACACGCGGAGGCTGTGAAGGTCACGTTCGATCCCGAGGTGATTCCGTCCGACGTCATCCTCGACGCGTTCTTCACGATGCACGACCCGCGTCAGCTGAACCACCAGGGTGCCGACACCGGCACGCAGTACCGCTCGGCGATGTTCCCGGCGGACGACGCGCAGCGGGAGCTGTTCGAGCAGGCGCGCGACCGCGCGTCCGACATCTGGGATGCGCCCCTCGGCGAGACCGAGGGCACGATCGTCACGACGATCGAGCCCCTGCGCGAGTACTTCGACGCCGAGGACTACCACCAGGACTTCTTCGCCAAGAACCCCAACCAGGGGTACTGCCTCGCGGTCGCCGTGCCGAAGGTGAACAAGGTGCGCGCCCGCTTCGCGGAGTTCGTCGCCTGAGCAGGCTCGTCCACAGCCGACCGGATCGCCCCCATCCATCCCGGATGGGGGCGATCCGCGTTTTCGCCCTCCGGATCGCGCCACAGTCGTCGCGAGGCCGACAGGCGGCCGGCCGGATCCCCGGCGAGCGAGAGAGGACGACAAATGACCGACATCATCACGATCACGGGCAACATCGCCACGGCGCCCGAGCACCGCGTGCTGCCGAGCGGCATCCCCGTGACCCGGTTCCGCGTGGCGAGCGGCACGCGCAGGTTCGATCGGGAGAGCAACGCGTGGGTGGACGGCCCGACGAACTGGTACAGCGTCTCGGCGTACCGCACGCTGGCGGACAACGCGCGCGACTCGTTGCAGAAGGGCGAGCGGGTCGTCGTGACCGGTCGGCTGCGACTGCGCGCGTGGGAGAGCGACGGACGCAAGGGGCTGGAGGCGGAGATCGACGCGGACGGCCTGGGGCACGATTTGCTCTTCGGGGTGAGCACGTTCCGCCGCACGGCCGCGCGCAGCGCGGCGGCCCCGGACGAAGCGGCCCCGGCGGACGGCCAGGACGCGTGGACGACGCTGGAATCGCCCGAAGCCGCCCCGACCGACTGGGGCAGTGCCGTCACGGCGACGAGCGGCGGCGCCTCGGCGCGTGAGCCGGTGCTCGAAGGCGCGTCAGGGGACACGAAGCCGTTCTGAGCAGACGGACGCCGGCACGGCGCGGATGCGGCGCCCCCGTAGACTCGGGCGCGTGAGCCTGCGACGCGACCCGCGACCGCTGCGCGCACGCGCTGCGGTGGCGGTCCTCGCGATCGCAGCCCTGACGCTGCTTTCCGGGTGCGCGGGAGACGAGCCCCGGCCCGACCCGACCCGCACGACGGCCACCGCGTCGGCGCCGACCGCGTCCCCCTCGGAGCAGCCCGTGGCACTGGTGCCGGAGGGCTCGGCGGCGGACAACCTGCCGATCTTCACGCAGGTGACCGAGCGGGTGTGGGCGTCGGACCGTCGGGCAGAGGGGCGGGCCTACGTCGACGCGCTCGTCGAGGCCGGCTTCGACAAGGCCGCGATGCAGGTCACCCGCGATGTGAGCACGGTGGGCAACCCCGCTGAGTCGATGCAGTTCTCCGTGCTGTGGCGGGGGGAGTGCCTCGTCGGTCAGGTCGGCCCGGACATCGGGGAGGCCGTGACCCGCGTGCTCCCCGCGCTGGAGGACGGGACGCTCTGCCTGCTCGGTGCCACCAGACCGATCGACTGGTGAGCTCGCGCCCCCTGCTCGCCCCGTGCATTCGGATGTGCGCGCCCTAGACTGGGTCCAAATGGCTGAATACATCTACTCAATGGTGCGCGCCCGCAAGAAGGTGGGCGACAAGCTCATCCTCGACGACGTCACGATGGCGTTCCTGCCCGGTGCGAAGATCGGCATGGTCGGTCCGAACGGCGCCGGTAAGTCGACGATCCTGAAGATCATGGCGGGCCTGGACACGCCGTCCAACGGCGAGGCCAAGCTCACGCCGGGCTTCAGCGTCGGCATCCTGATGCAGGAGCCGGAGCTCGACGAGTCGAAGACCGTGCTGGAGAACATCCAGGACGGCATCGCCATCAAGGCGAAGGTCGACCGCTTCAACGAGATCTCCGCGCTGATGGCGGAGCCCGACGCGGACTTCGACGCGCTCCTGGCCGAGATGGGCACGCTGCAGGAGGAGATCGACGCGGCCGACGGCTGGGACCTGGACTCGCAGCTCGAGCAGGCCATGGACGCTCTGCGCACGCCCCCGGCGGACGCCGCGATCGCGCCGCTGTCGGGCGGAGAGAAGCGCCGCGTCGCGCTGGCGAAGCTGCTGCTGCAGAAGCCCGATCTGCTGCTCCTCGACGAGCCCACCAACCACCTCGACGCCGAGAGCGTGCTCTGGCTCGAGCAGCACCTGCAGGCGTACAAGGGCGCGGTCATCGCCGTCACGCACGACCGGTACTTCCTCGACCACGTCGCCGAGTGGATCGCCGAGGTCGACCGCGGCCGCCTGTACCCCTATGAGGGCAACTACTCGACGTACCTGGAGAAGAAGGCCGAGCGCCTCGACGTCCAGGGCAAGAAGGACGCCAAGCTCCAGAAGCGCCTGAAGGACGAGCTGGAGTGGGTCCGCAGCAGCGCGAAGGGCCGCCAGACCAAGTCGAAGGCCCGTCTGGCGCGCTACGAGGAGATGGCGGCGGAGGCCGAGCGCACACGCAAGCTCGACTTCGAGGAGATCCAGATCCCCGCGGGCCCGCGCCTGGGCAGCATCGTGATCGACGCGAAGAACCTCCAGAAGGGCTTCGACGGCCGCACGCTCATCGAGAACCTCAGCTTCAACCTGCCGCCGAACGGCATCGTCGGCATCATCGGCCCCAACGGCGTCGGCAAGACCACGCTGTTCAAGACGATCGTCGGGATCGAGCCGCTGGACGGCGGCGACCTGAAGATCGGCGAGACCGTCAAGATCAGCTACGTCGACCAGAGCCGCGCAAACATCGACCCGGACAAGACGCTGTGGGAGGTCGTCTCGGACGGCCTCGACATCATCACGGTCGGCAAGACCGAGATCCCCTCGCGCGCATACGTGTCGAAGTTCGGCTTCAAGGGCCCGGACCAGCAGAAGAAGGCCGGCGTGCTGTCGGGCGGTGAGCGCAACCGACTGAACCTGGCGCTGACGCTCAAGGAGGGCGGCAACCTGCTGCTGCTCGACGAGCCGACCAACGACCTCGACGTCGAGACCCTGAGCTCGCTCGAGAACGCGCTGCTCGACTTCCCCGGCTGCGCCGTCGTCATCACGCACGACCGGTGGTTCCTCGACCGCATCGCGACGCACATCCTGGCCTACGAGGGCACGGACGAGGACCCGGCCAGGTGGTACTGGTTCGAGGGCAACTTCGAGGCGTACGAGGCGAACAAGGTCGACCGCCTCGGCCCCGAGGCCGCGCGCCCGCACCGCACGACGCACCGCAAGCTCACGCGCGACTGACGCGCAAACCCCAGCACGAAGGCCGTCCCGGATCCGGGGCGGCCTTCGTGCTCCGCGGGCTCGAGGCGTGACCGCGGACGGTGAGAGGGCCGCGGCGCGCGGTCATCCGAGCGCCACGACGAGCGCGGCGAGCGCGCCGAACAGGAACACCATTGCGGCGAGCGCCGCGACCGCGGCGGGAGAGGGCGCGCCCAGCCGAGACAGGGGAGTGTTCGCCAGGCGTGTCGCGCGCCGGCGGCGGGTCGCGCCGAGCGCGGACGCCGCGATCGCGCCCAGCACCGCGGTGAGCGTCAGCCAGGCGCCGAGGGACTCCGCCCAGCGAAGGCCCAGGACTCCCGTCACGAGCAGCGCGGAGCCCGTCCGGTTCCACGCGAGCCAGGTGCGCTCCGGTTGCAGCCCCGGATCCGCTGGCCCTGCGCCCGCGCGGGCGCTCATCCGGTCACGACCATGAGGATCGCGCCGCCCGCCGCGGCAGCGGACACCAGCGCCAGCACGGGGACGATGCCGGGGATCGGCAGGGGACGGCCGCGCCGCAGGCTCGTCTCGACGCGCCACCACCGCGCGGCCGCGCCCAGACCGATCAGCATCCCGGCGGCGATGCAGGACAGTGCGATGGCCTCGTGGGCGGCGGCGGACAGGCCGCCCGCCCCCAACGCCGCCAGCGCCACACCCCCGGCGATGAAGGCCAGGCCCGTGCGGATCCAGGCCAGGAAGGTCCGCTCGTTCGCCAGGGTGAAGCGCGGATCCGGCTCGCTGTCGCCGGGCAGGAACCGCCGTGCGACGGCGCCACGGCGAGGGAGCGGTGTCCCGTCCGCGGCGCCGTCGTCCGATCGAGGCGCGGATGTCACCGCGCCGGCTCCGACACGGCCGCTGAACTCGCCGACGTTCGGGAGGCGTGTGCGCCCGTGTCGCGATCGCTCGACGCTCCGGCCTGGGACGCGGGCCGATACAGCACGACCGCGCACGCGCCGGCGATGGCGAAGAAGGCCCAGTACGCGCCGATCCACCACAGCCCTCCGGTCGGCAGCAGCATGAACGCCGAGACGATCATGGGCGTCAGCCCGGCCCCCAGCGCCGACGCGGCCTGGTAGCCGAGCGACGCGCCGGTGTAGCGCACGGCAGGCGGGAACAGCTCGGCCACGTACGCGGCGATCGGGCCGTACACGAGGGCCTGCACGATGCCGTTGCCGACCACGATGGCGATCGCGTACTGGGTCAGCTCGCCGGTGCCGACGAGCATCGCGAGGGGGAACGCCGCGACGGCCGTCGCGGTGGTGCCGATCAGCAGCGCGCGACGACGACCGATCCGGTCGCTCACACGCGCGGCGGCGAAGGTCACGACGATCGTGAGGACGGCGGCCGCGGCCTTCCAGTTCAGAACGGCCGTCTGGTCCTCGCCGGCCGCGACGGCGACCGAGACGCCCCACACGGTGACGATGGACTGGGTGGTGTAGACGCTCAGGGTGACGAGCAGGGCGATCGCGACAGGTGCGAGGTGGTGGCGCAGGACGGTCACGATCGGCATGCGCCGCTCCTGTCCCTTCGCCTCGAGCGCCTGGAAGGCAGGCGTCTCGGCGACGCGCAGCCGGATGACAAGGCCGACCACGATCAGGGCTGCGGAGAGGACGAAGGGGATGCGCCAGCCCCACACCGCGAACTGATCGCCGGAGAGCACCGTCATGAGCGAGAGCACCAGGGTCGCGAGGACCGCGCCCGCGGGTCCGCCCGCGTTCGCGAACGCCGCCGCGAACCCGCGATGGCGCTTCGGGGCGTGCTCGAGGGCCATGAGCGCGGCCCCGCCCCACTCACCGCCGACCGCGATGCCCTGCACGATTCGCAGCAGCAGGAGCGAGATGGGGGCGATCGCGCCGATCTGCGCGGTCGGCGGCATGAGGCCGATCACCACGGTGACGCCGCCCATCATGAGCATGGAGACGACGAGCGCCTTCTTGCGTCCGACCCGGTCGCCGAAGTGCCCGAAGAGCACGCCGCCGAGCGGGCGTGCGAGATAGCCGGCCGCGAGCGTCGCGAAGGAGGCGAGCAGCGACAGGCCGGGACCGAGATCGGCGAAGTACAGCGTGCTGAACACGATCGACGACGCCGTCGCGTAGAGCATGAAGTCGTAGAACTCGATCGCCGAGCCGATGAAGCTGGACGCCAGGATGCGCCGCATGTCGACGGTGTTCAGGGAGGTCTGAAGGCCCTCGGCGTCGGTGGTGGGGGACGTGGAATCGCTCCGTTGCTGATCCATGGGTGTCTCCTTGTCAGGTCAGACGGGGAATGAGGCGGCCTCGAGGGCCGGGGTCGGGACGCGGCGCCCGTCAGGCCGCGGCGAGATGACGTCCAAGTCGGCGGGCACGAGGAAGCGCCCGGGCAGGAGCGCCTCCCCGCGTGCCCATACCGAGGCGTCGGTGTGACCCGGGACGAGGTGGTGCAGCGCGAGCCGGCGTGCGCCCGCGCGCTCGGCAACCCGGCAGGCACCCTCCACCGACGTGTGCGATTTGTAGTGGTGGTCGCGCGAAGCGCGCCCCTCCTCGTCGGTGCGGGCGCCGTAGAGGCCGTCCACCCACTCGAAGTCGATGGCCTCGTGCAGCAGCAGATCCGTGTCCCGCGCGAGACGCACGAGGTTGTCGGTCTCGCACGTGTCGCCGGAGAACGTCACCGAGCCTTCCTCCGCATCGATGCGGAACGCGAAGGCGGGCGCGATCGGCGGGTGCTCCACGAGGATCGCGCTGACCCTCACCCTGTCGTCCTCGAACACGACGAACGGCTCCATATCCGGTGTCGGCGCGAGGTTCGGGTGGTAGCCGATCCCGGAGGGGATCGCGATGTCGCGGGGATCCATGAGCTCCAAGGGATGGCGGCGGAGGGAGTCGAGGACCCGGTCGTTGAGGTCGGTCGCGAAGGCCCGCACGATGCCGTGCACGAGGCCGACCGTGCCCGGCGTCGGGTCGTCGGCCGCCACGGGGCGCGGCGCGACGGCCGCTCGCGGCGAGACGGGCGGCAGCGCGCCGCGGTCGCCGGGGCCGACGATGGGCACGGGGTGTGTCGAACGCCCCTGCAGCTCGTGCATGCCGAAGACGGCCAGAGCCGGCAGCCCGATCGTGTGGTCCGAGTGGAGGTGAGTGAGGAAGATCCCACCCAGATTCGACAGGTCGAGTCCCGCCTGCCGGATGCGTCGTCCGACGCCATCGCCGGCGTCGACCAGGTAGAAGCGGTCGCCCACCGCCACGGCGGTCGCGATGCCGGCGCGGTCCTGCCCGTCCGGCTTCCACCAGCGCGGCCCTCCCGCGGTGCCCAGGGTGATCACGCGCATCCGGTGATCGTCGGCGGCATTCGTCATGGTGCTCCTTCGCACGTCTCCCGCGTCCCAGCGGGTTGCAACCAGTCTCGGGCGCGGCGCATCATGGCGAAAGCTGAATAAAACTCACAAGGTCATAGGTGAAGGCGATGAAGGACGTCACGCTGCGCCAGATGCAGTACTTCGTGGCGGTGCTCGACCACGGCTCGGTCGGCGCGGGCGCTGTCGCGTGCCACGTGTCTCAGGCCACCGTCTCGGCGGCGCTGTCCCAGCTCGAGCGCACCATCGGCGCCGACCTGCTGGTGCGCGGTCCCGCGCGCCGCGCCCAGCCCACGCAGGCCGGTCTGGTGTTCGCGGCGCGGGCGCGGGACATCCTCGCGGCCGTCGACGACGCCACCGACGCCGTGGACGAGGCGCGCGAGAGCCTGCGCGGGCCGCTCGCCGTCGGCTGCATCCACACGGCCAGCCCCCGCTTCCTGCCGGGGCTCGTGGAGGCAGTGACGCTGGCGTGGCCCGAGGTCGAGCTGACGCTGCTGGAGGCCACCCCGTGGGAGATCCAGGAGCGGTTGGCCACCGGGCGCCTGGACATCGGGATCCTCTACGCACGCCAGGTGCGCCGGACGGACCTCGAGCAGCACCACATCGCGAACGTCGAGCTGCATGCGCTGCTGCCGGGCGACTCGCCGCTCGCCGCCGAGCCCGCGGTGTCGCTGCGAGACCTCGCGGCGCTGCCCGTCATCATGCTGGACATCCCGCCGACCCAGGAGCTGCTGCTCGAGCGCATCCACGCGATGGGACTCGACGTGACGGTGCGCTGGCGCTCGTCCAGCCCGGAGACCATCCGCTCCCTCGTGGCGCGCGGCCTCGGCTTCGGCCTGGTCAATGCGGTCCCTCACCGCGACGTCCGCTCCTTCGAGGGCCTCGATGTCGTGTACCGGCCGATCCGGGAGCAGGTGTTCGAGAACTCCGCGGTCGCGCTCACCGCGGCCGCCCGTCATCGCCCGCGCCGCGTGCATGCCGCGATCGACGTCCTGCGCCGGGTCGCGGCCGAGACGGATCCCCGGGGTTGGTGACGGCCGCATCGCGAGGTCGCCTGGGATGGGCGGGAGAATGGATCGCATGACTCGCGTCCACATCCCGATCCACCGCCGCTGGGGCGACCTCGATGCACTCGGCCACGTGAACAACACGTCGATGCTCAAGCTGCTCGAGGAGGCGCGCCTGCGCGCGTTCTGGGTGTCGGACGATCCGGACGACCAGGCGCCCACCGCGGTGTTCGATGCGAGCGCCCTGGAGGGCGGCGGGCCCATCGCGACGCTCATCGCGCGGCAGGAGATCGAGTACCTCGCGCCCGTGCCCTACGAGAAGAAGCCGCTCGACGTGCAGCTGTGGCTCGGTCGCGTCGGAGGGTCGAGCGCCGAGATCTGCTACGAAGTCTTCAGCCCCGTCGGCAGCGAGCCGCAGGTGAAGTACGCGCGGGCCTCGGCGGTCGTCGTGCTGGTGGACACCGCATCGGGCCGGCCCACACGGCTGCCGGAAGAGGTGCGGAGCGTGTGGGCGCCCTACGTCGAGGAGCCGATCGCCTTCAGCCGCCGCTGAGGTGGTGTCGGCCCGGAGCGCCGCCCGATGGGGGAGACTGGAAGACGGCCTTTCGGCCGGACTGGGAGCCTGATGAACACGACTTCGACCACGCCCACCACGCCGACCGCGTTCACCCGCGACGTCTACCCGTACCTGCGCCACAACGCCGACCGCACCTACCTGGACTCGGCGGCGACGTCGCAGCGTCCGGATGCCGTGCTCGCGGCCGAGGACGACTTCGCGCGCACGGAGTACGCGGCCGTGCATCGCGGATCCAGCATGGCGACGGGAGAGGCCACCTGGGCCTTCGAGGGCGCGCGTGAGGGGATCGCGCGGTTCGTCGGCGCGGCGGAGCGCGAGATCGTGTTCACCGAGAACGCCACCGACGCGCTCAACGTGGTCGCGCTGGGCCTCTCGGACGCCGCGACGTTCGGCGTCCCGCAGCTGGCCTTCGGGCCCGGCGACGAGATCGTCGTGACCGAGGCCGAGCACCACGCGAACCTCATTCCGTGGCAGCGCCTCGCGCGCCGCACGGGCGCGACGCTGCGCGCGGTGCCCGTCGACGAGCACGGCCTGTGGTCGATGGATGACCTGGCTGCGGTGATGAGCGAGCGGACCCGCCTCGTGGCGTTCGCACACGTGTCGAACGTCACCGGGTACATCGCACCCGTCGCGGACGTCGTGCAGCTCGCCCGCGAGTCGGGGGCGCTGAGCGTGCTGGACGCGTGCCAGTCGGCGCCGCACCTCCCGCTGGATCTCGGCGCCCTCGACGTCGACTTCGCCGCGTTCTCGTCGCACAAGATGCTCGGACCCACAGGGATCGGCGCACTCTACGGACGCGCCGAGCTGCTGGATCAGCTGCCGCCCGCTCGCACCGGAGGGTCCACGATCACCACCGTGACGATCGACGATGCCGAGTTCCTGCCGGCGCCGCAGCGCTTCGAGGCGGGAACCCAGCCGGTGACGCAGGCTGTCGGCTTCGGTGCCGCGGCCGCGTACCTGGCCGAGATCGGCATGGATCGCGTGCGCGCACACGAGGCGGAGATGGCGGGACTGCTCGTCGACGCCGTCTCGGCGGTGCCGGGCGTCACGCTCGTGGGGCCGGAGGCCGGCTCCGAGCGCGCGGGTCTGGTGAGCTTCGTGGTCGACGGCGTGCATGCGCACGACGTCGGGCAGTTCCTCGACGACCGCGGCATCACGGTGCGCACGGGCCACCACTGCGCGCAGCCGCTGCACCGCCGGCTCGGCGTCGCCGCGACCACCCGCGCGAGCGCCTACGTGTACACGTCGGCCGACGACGTCGCGCGCTTCGGCGCGGCCCTCGCCGAGGTGCGTGCCTTCTTCGGAGCCGACCGATGAGCGCCGGGCTGGAGGAGCTGTATCGCGAGCTGATCCTCGACCACTCGCGCAATCCGCAGGGCAAGGGCGATCCGGCGACGACCGCGCACACCCATCACGAGCTCAACCCGTCGTGCGGCGATGAGATCACGATGGGCGTCACGGTCGGTGCGGACGGCCGCATCGAGCGGCTCGTCTGGGACGGCCAGGGCTGCAGCATCTCGATGGCCTCCGCCTCGGTCATGGCGGACATGCTCGCCGGCGCTCCGAAGGCTGAGGCGCTCGAGCGGGTCGAGGAGTTCCGCACGATGCTGCGATCGCGCAGCGCCGGCGATCCGCCCGAGTCGCTCGAGGACGCCGCGGCGTTCCAGGGCGTCGCGAAGTACGTGATGCGCATCAAGTGCGCGATGCTCGGCTGGGTCGCCCTCGAGGCCTGCCTGAAGCAGACGGACTGACGGCAGGGCCGCCGGACCGCGTCCCTAGGGCACCCGGAGCATGACCTCCTGCGCGACGGACGCGAGCAGCCGGCCGTCGCGGGTGTAGAGGTGCCCCTGCGCCAGTCCTCGCCCGCCGCGCGCGCTGGGCGACTCCTGGACGTACAGCAGCCACTCGTCCGCCCGCCCGAAGCGGTGCCACCAGATGGCGTGGTCGAGGCTCGCCGTGCGGATGCCGGGCGTGGCCCACGGCACGCCGTGGGCACGCAGCACCGACTCCTGGATCGTGAAGTCGGTCAGGTACGCGAGCGCCGCGCGGTGCAGCACGGGGTCGTCCCCGATGGGGCGCCGCAGGCGGGTCCAGACCGCCTGCCGCGGCTCGCGCTCGTCCACCGACAGGTAGATGTCGGTGCCGACGTGGCGCACCTCGATGGGGTTGGCGCGCAGGAGCAGCGACGCGTCCGGCCGGTCAGCCACGAGCGGCGACGGCCCGCTCAGCTCCTCCGGTCCGGGGACGTCCGGCATCGGAAGCTGGTGCTCGAGGCCCGGGTCCTCGTCCTGGAACGAGGCGATGGCGGAGAAGATCGGCTCGCCGTCCTGGAAGGCCTGGATGCGCCGACGCGAGAAGGACCGGCCGTCGTGGATGCGGTCGACGGAGAACGTGAGGGGCTTTCGCACATCGCCGGGCCGCAGGAAGTACCCGTGCAGCGAATGAGGGGCGCGCTCCGGGGGCAGCGTGCGCGAGGCGGCGACGATCGACTGGCCGAGCACCTGCCCGCCGAACACCCGGCCGCTCGGCATCGGGTGGGACGACGCGGTGAAGATGTCCTCGCTCGTGCGAGCGCCGGTCTCGCCGAGGGACAGCACGTCCAGGAGCACGTCAATCGGATCGGCAGCGGCTGCGGCGTCGGTCATCCAGCCAGTCTAGGTTTCCCGCCGCCTAGGCTTGATCCAGTGACGACCGCCCGCCTCGTGCTCGCAGACCCGCCCTCCGCCCGGGACGCGCTGACCTTCGCGCAACGCGCGGCGCGCATCGGAGACGAGGGCGTCCGCCTGCAGGCGGCCGGCGGGGTGCTCGCGATGTCCACGGCGGCGCTGGCCCCTCGTGGCCTGCTCGATCGCACGCCGACGGTGCTCGGCATGCGGATCGTCGCGGCGGATCCCGAGCTCGAGTGCGATCTCGTCGTGTCCGAGCTGTCGGCGACGGACCAGGACACGGCGCTCGCCCTTCCGGAGACGGCCCTCGCACCCGCTTGGGCGGGCGTCGCGCCGCCCCGCGGGGGCTGGGAGCCGCGCGGCGGGATCGCGGCGGCGACCCTCGCCTCGCGAGCGCAGTGGGGGATCGCGGCGGTCGCCGAGCGCGTGCCGACGGACGCCGGCGAGGACGTCGTGCGCGCGATCCGCGGGGACGTGTGGGGCGCGCCCGATGACGCGCTCCTCGGTCTGCCGCTGGGCGTGGCCTTCGCCGCCTTCTCGCTCGGCTTCATCGGGGGCGAGGAGGACGCGCGCGTCACGACATCGGGTCGCTGGACGCGCATCACGCTGCACCGCGGGCACGTGCTCTCGCGCGGTCCGGCCGCGAGCGGCCTCACCGCCGTGCGGCGCACGGGCGCCGCCTGATCAGGGCGCCGAGGTGCCGGGCGTGGGCTCGAACGTGTTGACCATCGCGTGGGCGGCGCGCTGCAAGTAGTCCCACAGCGTCTCCTCGTGCAGCGGCGCCAGGCCGAGCTCGTCGACCGCCGTGCGCATGTGCTGCAGCCAGCGGTCGCGCGCGTCGGGGTTGACGTGGAACGGCATGTGCCGCATCCGCAGCCGCGGGTGGCCACGGTTCTCGCTGTAGGTCGTCGGTCCGCCCCAGTACTGCTCGAGGAACAGCGTGAGTCGCTCCTTGGCAGGCCCGAGATCCTCCTCGGGGTACATCGGCTTGAGCACCGGATCGTCCGCGACGCCGCGGTAGAAAGCGTCGACGAGCTTCACGAACGTCTCATGGCCGCCGATCGCCTCGTAGAACGTGATCGACGGGTGCTCCCCGTGCCCCTCCGGCCGGATCCCCAGGCTCATGCGCCGGCTCCGCTCGCCGCTTCGTTCACAGGGCACGGTCCTTTCCGGGGTGGCCGCCGTCGCCGTCCGGCGCTTCACCGGGGGCGTCGGCGGACGGGGCCGTCTCATCCAGATCGCCGTCGACGATCGGCTCGTCGTCCAGGGAGTTCGCCGGGGCGTTCCGAGCGGGCGAGGTGGTGACGGGGGCGACGTCGGCGTCGGTCGTCTTCTTGCGCCGACCGAGTGGGCGCCACGACGGGCGCTCCGGGATCGGCTGCGGCTCGGTGCGTGGCGGGTTCGCGCCGCGCACGCGCAGCGCCCCGTCGGCACCGGCGAGCGTCACGGTCTCGAGCGAGGGCAGCTCGTGGCCGAGCTCGTTCACCGTCTCGCGCAGCCGCATGCGCAGCTCGTGGGCGACATCGTCCTTCGCGCTCGGCTTGGCCCGCAGCACGAGACGCACGATGAGCGTCTCGCCCGCCACCGACTCGAGGCCCCACACCTCGGGCTTGTCGATGATGCGCGAGCGCCAGCGCTTGTCCTTCGCGAGCTCGTCGGCCGTGTCGAGCAGCGCCGCCTCGACCGCGGGGACGTCCACGTCGGCCGGCAGGCCCACGTCGATCACGACGCGTGACCAGCCCTGCGACATGTTGCCGATGCGGGTGATCTCGCCGTTGCGGACGTACCAGAGCGTGCCGTTCACGTCGCGCACGTGCGTGATGCGCACGCTCACGAACTCCACGACCCCGGTCGCGAGTCCCAGATCGACGACGTCGCCGATGCCGATCTGATCCTCCGCGACGATCAGGATGCCGTTGAGCACGTCCTTCACGATGTTCTGCGCGCCGAAGCCGAGACCCGCGCCGATCGCGGCGCTGATCAGCGCGAAGGAGCCGAGCAGGTTCTCGTCGATCACGTTGATGATCAGGATGATCGCCACGATCACGACGGTCGTGTTGATGATGTTCGTCAGGATGGAGCCGAGCGTGCGCGTGCGCTGCACGAGGCGCACAGAGGCCAGCGGCGACCTGTCGAGCGCGCGAGTGTCGTCGATCCTCGCCTTGCTCTTGGCGCCTCGCACGATGCGGTCGACCACGCGGCGCACGAGCACGCGCAGCAGCCACGCGATGAGGGCGCAGACGACGATCGTGACCGCGATCCAGAGGAGCTTTCCTCCGATGATCATGAGCACATCCAGAGCTCGCTCGCCGACGGTCAGCGCCTTGTCCACCGTGTCGTCCGTGTTCGTGAATCTCATCCCCTCCAGGGTATGACGCGAGCCCCGGGCCACGTGTCGTGGCACCGGGGCTCGCTGGGGATGTTCAGGCCCTGCTGAGGAAACTCATTCCGCGTCGCGGGCCTGCGCCGCGAGCGCGCGCTCGACGCCCGCGAGGTTCTCCAGCACGATGCGGCGCAGCGCGGCGGGGGCCTCCGGGTTCGCGCTCAGCCAGGCGCGGGTCGCCTCGCGCAGCGCCGTGTCGGCGAGCGGCGCGGGGTAGAGCAGCTCGCACAGGTACTCGGCGATCTTGTAGGTCCGCGATTCCCAGACCGGCAGCAGCATGTCGAAGTAGCGGCCGACGTAGTCCTCCAGCAGCGCGCGTCCGGCAGGGTGCACGAAGCCGAGCGCCGCGGAGCGCACGATCGTGTTCGGCAGGGTGTCCTGGTGGATCAGCGATGCCCACGCCGCCTCCTTGGCGGCCGCGGTCGGGATCGCGGCGCGTGCCTGCGCGGCGAACTCTCCGCCCTTGGCGGTGTTGTCGGCGTCGAGCGCCTCGTCGATCGCGGCCTCGTCGGCTGCACCGCTCGCCGCGAGGGAGACGAGGAGCTGCCACGACAGATCCGTGTCGATCGCGAGGCCGTCCAGCGCGAGCTCGCCCGCGCGCAGCCGGCGCACGGTGTCCGCGTGCGCGGGCGTCGCGGATGCCGACGCGAACGCCGTGACGAACTGCAGCTGCGCGTCGCTGCCGGCCTCGGCCCCCTGCGCGAGCTCCCAGAGCCCGTCGGCGACGTGCCGGCGAACGGCGTCGCGCCGCTCCGGCGCGACGTACGCGTTCGCCGCGAGCTGCAGCTGGGCGAGCGTCGTGCGGATCGTCGTCGACTCGGTCTCGCGTCCGATGTTGCGCAGCACGAGCTCGACGTAGTCGCTCGCGGCCGACTCGGCGTCGCGGGTCTGGTCCCACGCCGCACCCCACACGAGAGAGCGGGCGAGCGGATCCGCGATGTCCGCGAGGTGCTCGATCGCGGTCGCGAGCGATCGGTCGTCGAGGCGGATCTTCGCGTAGGCGAGGTCCTGATCGTTCAGCAGCACGAGGTCGGGGCGCCGCGTGCCCTTCAGCTGCGGCACCTCGGTGAGGTCGCCGTCCACGTCCAGCTCGACGCTGTGCGTGCGCACGAGAGCGCCGTCCGTCAGGTTGTAGAAGCCGATGCCCAGGCGGTGGGGCCGGATCGTGGGGTAGTCGGCCGGCGCCGTCTGCGTGATCGCGAAGCGCGAGATCGTGCCGTCGCCGGATTCGTCGATGACCGGCGAGAGGGTGTTGACGCCCGCCGTCTCCAGCCACTTCTTGGACCAGCCCGACAGGTCGCGGCCGCTCGTGCGCTCGAGCTCGACGAGCAGGTCGCTCAGCTCGGTGTTGGAGAACGCGTGCTTGCGGAAGTACGCGCCCACGCCGGAGAAGAACGCGTCGATGCCCACCCACGCGGCGAGCTGCTTGAGCACCGAGCCGCCCTTGGCGTAGGTGATGCCGTCGAAGTTGACCTGCACGTCCTCCAGGTCGTTGATCTCGGCGACGACGGGATGCGTCGAGGGCAGCTGGTCCTGGCGGTAGGCCCAGGTCTTCTCCATGGCGTTGAAGGTCGTCCACGCCTCGGTCCACTCGGTGGCCTCGGCGGTCGCGATGGTCGACGCCCACTCGGCGAACGACTCGTTGAGCCACAGGTCGTTCCACCAGCGCATCGTCACGAGGTCGCCGAACCACATGTGCGCGAGCTCGTGCAGGATCGTCACGACGCGACGCTCCTTCATCGCGTCCGTCACCTTGCTGCGGAACACGTACGACTCGGTGAACGTCACCGCGCCCGCGTTCTCCATGGCGCCGGCGTTGAACTCCGGCACGAACAGCTGGTCGTACTTCTCGAACGGGTAGGGGTAGCCGAACTTCTCCTCGAAGTAGGCGAAGCCCTGACGGGTCTTCTCGAAGATGTAGTCGGCGTCCATGTACTGCCACAGGCTCTGCCGCGCGAACACGCCGAGCGGGATGACGCGACCCTCCGAGTTCGTCAGCTCGGAGCGGGTCTCCTCGTAGGGGCCGGCGATGAGCGCCGTGATGTAGGACGAGATCCGCTGGGTGGGCGCGAAGCCCCAGGTGGCCGTCTTGGCGTCGTCGTGCGTGATGGGCTCGGGCGTGGGCGCGTTCGAGACCACCTTCCAGTTCGCCGGTGCCGTCACCGTGAACTGGAACGTCGCCTTGAGATCGGGCTGCTCGAACACCGCGAACATGCGGCGCGAGTCCGGAACCTCGAACTGCGAGTAGAGATAGACCTCGCCGTCGACGGGATCGACGAAGCGGTGCAGTCCCTCGCCCGTGTTCGTGTAGAGGCAGTCCGCATCGACGACCAGCTCGTTCTCGGCCTCGAGACCGTCGAGCTGGATACGCGAGTCGTGGAACACGACGGCCGGGTCCAGCTCGCGCCCGTTGAGCGTGATCTCTCGCACCTCGCGCGCGATCAGGTCGATGAACGTGGAAGCGCCCGGGGTCCCTGCGAAGCGGACGACGCTGCGCGAGCCGAACACCTCCGCGCCCTTGGTGAGGTCGAGAGCGACCTCGTAGGAGCGGGTGTCGACGACGGCGCGACGCTCGTGCGCTTCGATGCGGGTGAGGTTCTCTCCAGGCACTGCTGAGCTCCCGTGGGGTATGGGTCGGAGGACGCGCCGGGTGCGGGTGACGCCGGCGACAACTCGTCAAGACTACGTCGTCCCTCAGACGAGGCTCGGAAATCCGTCCGAGCGGTCGGGTGCCGCTGGTGTCGTCCCGACTTCTACAGAGGTGCGAAAATGGAGGACGTGAACGAGCAGCGCGACGACAACCAGACTTCCGGATCGACCCCGGTCACCGCAACGCTGGAGCGCCCCGGACCGCTGTTCGCATCGAAGGCCGCGTCGTCCGGAGCGCCCTTCATCGAGACGCCTGTCGCCTATGACGCGATTCTGCTGGCGAGCTTCGGAGGCCCGGAGGGGCAGGACGACGTTATCCCGTTCCTCCGCAACGTCACGCGGGGCCGCGGCATCCCCGACGAGCGCCTTGAAGAGGTGGCGACGCATTACCGCCACTTCCACGGTGTGAGCCCCATCAACGAACAGAATCGCGAGCTCAAGGCCGCACTCGAGGCCGAGGTCGCGCGACGCGGACTGGATCTGCCGATCTACTGGGGCAACCGCAACTGGGACCCGTTCCTGGAGGACGCGGTGCGCGAGGCGCACGCCGACGGACACCGGACGCTGCTCGCGATCGCGACCAGCGCGTACAGCTCCTACTCGAGTGACCGCCAGTACCGCGAGGACTTCGCGCGCGTACTGACGGACACGGGTCTCGGCGAGGGGGACGATCCCGTCACCATCGACAAGGTGCGTCTCTTCTTCGACCACCCGGGATTCGTCGAGCCGTTCTACGAGGGCGTGCGCGATGCGGTCGCCGCCTTCCTGGCCGACGGCGTCGAGGCGTCCGCGGTCCGCGTCCTGTTCTCGACCCACAGCATCCCGACGGCCGACGCCGAGCGCTCGGGTCCGCGCGACGTCGAGTGGGGCGAGGGCGGCGCGTATGCCGCGCAGCACCGCGCGGTCGCCGCGCACATCATGGAGCGTCTCGCCGAGGAGCTTCCCGAGACGGGCGGGTCGAGCTGGAGCCTCGTCTACCAGTCCCGCTCCGGCCCTGCCTCGCAGCCGTGGCTCGAGCCCGACATCAACGACGAGATCGCCGAGCTGCCCGCGCAGGGTGTGAAGGCCGTCGCGATCGTGCCGCTCGGTTTCATCAGCGACCACATGGAGGTCCTCTGGGACCTGGACAACGAGGCGATCCAGTCGGCGACCGACGCGGGCCTGCGGGCGGTGCGCACCCAGACGCCGGGCGTGCACCCCGCCTTCGTCGCGGGCCTGATCGACCTCGTCGAGGAGCGACTGAACGGCACCCCCGCAGCCGAGCGGCCCGCGCTCACGGAGCTCGGCCCCTGGTACGACATCTCGCGCCCCGGTGACAGCGAGAACGTCCGGCTCGGCTTCAAGCCCGCGGCCGCGGGCATCCTGCCCTAGTGGGCCGCGACGTCGCACCGCCAGGCGACCGGAACGGCGTCGGCGCGGCGCGACACCCGAGAATCTAGGATCGAGTCCATGCGCATCCACATCGCGACCGACCACGCCGGCCTCGAGTTCTCGACCCAGCTGCAGCACCACCTGGCCGAGCAGGGGCATGAGGTCGTCGATCACGGACCGATCGAGTACGACCCGGTCGACGACTACCCGGCCTTCTGCATCCGGGCGGCGCAGGCGGTCGTCGCGGATCAGCGAGCGGGCGTGCCGGCGCTCGGCATCGTGTTCGGCGGCTCGGGCAACGGGGAGCAGATCGCGGCGAACAAGGTCGAGGGCGTGCGCGCCGCGCTCGTGTGGAGCATCGCGACGGCCGAGCTCGCGCGCGAGCACAACGACGCGAACGTGATCGCGATCGGCGCGCGTCAGCACTCCTTCGAGGAGGTCGTGAGCTTCATCGACCGGTTCGTCGAGACGCCGTTCTCCCACGATGAGCGGCATGTGCGCCGCATCGGCCAGATCGCGGCGTACGAGCAGGACGGCTCGCTCCAGCCCGACCCGCGCGCCTGATGCCCGAGGGTCATTCCGTCCACCGCATCGCGCGCCAGTTCGCGCGCAACTTCGTCGGTCGCACCGTCGAGGCCTCCAGCCCGCAGGGGCGCTTCGCCGACGGCGCCGCCGTCCTGAGCGGCCGCACGCCGACCACGGCGCGCGCCGTTGGAAAGCAGATGTTCCTCGAGTTCGACGGGGAGATCTGGCTGCGCGTGCACCTCGGGCTCTACGGCGCGTGGGACTTCGCGGGCGAGATCCTCGTCGACTCGACGATCGCATCGGCGAACGGCCGGATGGGACAGACGAACCAGCGCGGCACGGATCTCGCGACGCCCGCAGACGTGCCGGTGTTCGACGACGCGGGAGAGAACTCGCTCACCTCGATCGGGGCTCCGCGCAAGACGCGCGTGCACGTCCGGATGTCGGAGCAGACCAAGTCCCTGGAGCCCTCCGCAGGCGGCGGAGCGGACGACACCGCCGCGCCTGACGCGGAATGGCCGCCGCCGGTCGTGGGTCAGGTGCGGCTGCGCCTCCTGACCGACGTGACGTGCGCCGATCTCCGAGGCCCGACGGCGTGCGCGATCGAAACGCCCGAGCAGGTCGCCGCCGTGATCGCACGGCTCGGTCCGGATCCGCTCGTGGGGGATCCCGCCGAGAACGAGGAGCGCTTCGTCGCCGCCGTGCGGGCGCGCAACGTTGCGATCGGTCAGCTGCTCATGGACCAGTCGGTCGTGAGCGGCATCGGCAACGTGTACCGCGCCGAGATGCTGTTCCGCGCGAACCTCGATCCGCACACGCCCGGGAAGGCGATCCCGGAGGAGGTCGTGCGCGGGATGTGGCGCGACTGGGTCGAGCTGCTGCGCATCGGCGTCGAGACCGGTCAGATGATGACGATGGACGGCCTCGAGGGTGAGGCCTGGCGCAAGGCGATGGCGCATCGCGACGACCGGCACTGGGTCTACCACCGCGCCGGTCTGCCGTGCCGGGTCTGCGGCACGGAGATCGTTCTGGAGGAGATGCAGGCGCGCAAGCTGTACTGGTGCCCGAATTGTCAGCGCTGACCGAGCCGCTTGTGGTCGGCGAACTGGTGCTCACGCCCGTCGCACGCGACGACCTTCCCGAGCTGCACCGGCTCCATGCCGATCCCGCCGTGTGGCGGCACCTGCCGTCCGGTCGTCACCGCACCCTCGTGCGCTCGCGCGAGATGCTCGAGCACTACATCGACGACTGGCAGCACGGTCTCGGCTACTGGACGGTGCGGCTGCGGACCTCCGGCGACTTCGTGGGCATCGGCGGGTGCCGCCTGCGCGAGAGCGCGGCGTGGAACATCTACTACCGCCTCGAGCCGGGCTACCAGGGCCGCGGCTTCGCGACCGCGATCGCGCGCGCCGGCATGGGCGCGGCGACGCACGTGGATCCGGACATTCCCATCAGCGCGGTCCTGCTCGAGCACAATCTCGCCTCGAAGGCCGTCGCGGAGAAGCTCGGGCTGTCGCTCGTGTGGCGCGGGCCGGACGAGGGGAACCCGGATCCGGACGCCATCCGCCTCGTCTACGCCGACCGCGACGTGACCACGGAGCAGCTCGACGTGCTGCGTTCCTAGCGAACCGAGCGGCCGTGCGCCGGCACCGTGCCCGCGCGACGGGTGATCCCCGTCCGGGTCTAGAGGACGGTGGTCAGCGTTCCTCCGTCGGCCCGGAGCGCCGCGCCGTTCGTCGCGGAGGACAGGGGGCTCGACAGGTAGAGAGTCAGGTTCGCGATCTCCGCCGGGTCGATGAAGCGCTCGAGCAGCGACGTGCGGTTCGACGCGACGATCGCGTGCCTGAGGTCGTCCGGGTCGATCGACTGCGCGTGCGCGATCCGCTCGATGGCTCCGGCGACACCGTCGGAATAGGTGGGGCCGCCGAGCACGCTGTTCACCGTCACGCTCGTCCCGCGGGTGAGCTTCGCGAGACCGTTCGCGAGCGCGAGCATCGCCGCCTTGGTGGCGCCGTAATGGATCATGTCCGACGGGACGTTCACGCCCGACTCGCTGGAGACGAAGACGATCCGGCCCCAGCCCCTCTCGCGCATCCCGCCGAGGACGTGACGCGAGAGGCGGACGCCGCTCATCAGGTTGACGTCGAAGTAGCGCCGCCATTCGGCATCGCTGATGTCCTCGAAATCCGCTACCTCGAAGACGCCGACGTTGTTGACGAGGATGTCGACGTCGCCGAGCTCCTGCAGAAGGTGAGCGATCTGCTCCGGATCCTCGAAGTCGGCGGCGATGCCCGACACATCGCTCCCGGGTGCGCCGGCCTCCAGTGCGGACACGGCGCTCTGCACCCGCTGCGGATCACGACCGTTGATCACCACCGAGGCGCCCTCGCGCAGCAGGGCTTCCGCGATGGCGAACCCGATTCCCTGGGTCGATCCGCTGATGAATGCGCGCTTGCCGTGCAGCTTCAGATCCATGGCTTCCGTGACCTCCGATAGTGAGTCGATAACTTGCCTGAGCAAGTAAAGCACGAATGCCGGAGGTAGGATCGGAGCGTGGAGGATGCGGTGGCGGCGGGCGAGCTGGAGGGCGAGGAGCTCGAGACGTGGGCGGCGCTGGCGACCGTGCTGGAATGGCTGCCGGTCGCGCTCGACGCGCAGCTCCAGGCGGATGCCGGCATCACGCACTTCGAATACGGCGTGCTATACGCGCTTGCGCAGGCATCCGAGGGGACCCTGAGGATGAGCGTGCTCGCCGGCTACGCGAACGGCACGCTGTCACGTCTGTCCCGGGCGGTGACGCGTCTCGAACGGCGCGGCTGGGTGCGCCGGGCGCCGGATCCCGCCGACGGCAGGGCGACGCTCGCGATCCTCACGGAGGAGGGACGCGAGATGGTGCGGATGGCGACGCCCGGGCATGTCGACACGGTCCGCCGCCTCGTGCTCGATCGGCTCAGCCGGTCGCAGGCCAGGCAGCTCAGGGCGATCACGGGCCGCCTCACGCAGGGGATCGAGGAAGACGGAGCACACGAGGCCGGGGTCGTCGCGCGACGCTGGGAGCCCTCGGCGGACTGAGACCGTCCGACCGCCGGCGACGGCGGGCGCGGACCCGGGTGGCCGTACGATCGGATCCATGCGTCAGAACCCCAGCTTCGCGCTCACGGACGTCGCCGAGCTGCGCCGGCTGATCGACCGGAACCCGTGGGTCACGCTCGTGAGCGCGACACCGGAAGGCCTCACGGCGTCGCACTACGCGGTCCTGCTCGACGAGACGCGCGAGGATCTCACGATCGTGGGCCATGTCGGCCGACCGGACGACGCGATCCACGGCCTGGGGGAGCGCGAGCTGCTCGTCGTCGTGCAGGGCCCGCACGGATACATCTCGCCGAACTGGTACGGGGACGGCCCCGCCGTGCCGACCTGGAACTTCGTCTCCGCCCACCTCAGCGGCGTGCCGGAGGTGCTCAGCCCCGAGGAGAACCTCGCCGTGCTGGATCGCCTCGTCACCCGATTCGAGTCGCGCCTGCCGGATCCCCGCCTGATGTGGGAGCGTCCGAACGACGCGGACTTCGTCACGAAGCTCGAGCGCGGCACGGTGGGGTTCCGCCTCACGCCCACGAAGGTCGTCGCCAAGCGCAAGCTGAGCCAGAACCGCCCCGACGAGGTCGTCGAGACGATCATCTCCCAGCTGGCGGCAGACGGGCCGTTCGGCAATCCCGCCCTCGCGGCCGAGATGCGCCGTTCCCAGGATGCTCGCGCCGCGGCGCGTGCGGGGGTCACGGGATGACCGCGCGAGGCGAGCACGTCGACGTCATCGCGGATGTCCGGATCAGCGGCGAGGGGCGAGAGCTCCTTCCGTTCGCGGGCGTGGACGGCGAGGCGCTGTACGACGTGATCATCGAGGGCGACGTGATCGCCGACATCGCGCCCGCCCGCGCTCTGGGGCGGCGCGGCACGGTGCTCGATGCGGCCGGCGGGTGGCTCATTCCCGGCTTGTGGGACCACCATGTGCACGTCCTGCAGTGGGCCCTGGGCGTCGAACGCTTCTCGGTGCGGCAGGCATCCTCGGCGGCAGAGACCGCCGCCCTTGCCGCCCGGGCACCCGTGCGATCCGACGGCAGGCGGATCGCGGTGGACATGCGCGACGCGCTGTGGGCCGAGCCGGCGACCGTCGAGCTTCTCGACGCGGCGACGGGAGACGCGCCCACCTACATCCTGAACCTCGACCTGCACTCGGCCTGGCTCAACTCCGCCGCGCTGCGCCGCGAGGGGCTCGTGTCGGACGCGAGCGGGTTCGTGCGCGAGGAGGCCGCCTTCGCCGTCGCGCGCGTCCTGAACGACGTCCCCGCCGCCGACGCCGACGCGGCCGTCGACCGCGCGGCGCGTGCCGCCGCCGCGCGCGGGCTCGTGGGCTACGTCGACCTCGACATGACGTGGAACGAGGACGCGTGGCAGCGACGTGTCGCGGCCGGCTTCGACGCGCTGCGCGTCGACTTCGGCATCTACCCGCAGCACCTGGATCGCGCGATCGCACTGGGGCTGCAGTCGGGCGACCCGTTGCGGGACGCCGGCACCGATCTCGTCCGGGTCGGGCCGCTCAAGGTCATCACCGACGGGTCGCTCGGCACGCGCACGGCGGCGTGCTCGCACGGCTACGGCGATGATCCGCACAATCACGGCATGCTGACGGTCGCGCCCGAGGAGCTCGCGGAGCTCATGACGGCCGCCACGGGCGCGGGCATCGGCTGCGCGATCCACGCGATCGGCGACGTCGCGAACTCCCACGCGCTGGACGCGTTCGCGTCCACCGGCGCGGTCGGGCGCATCGAGCACGCCCAGCTCGTGCGGCACGCCGATCTCGCGCGGTTCGCGCGGCTCGGCGTGGGCGCGAGCGTGCAGCCGCAGCACGCGGTGGACGACCGCGACCTGACCGACGAGCTGTGGGCCTCGCAGACCGCCCTGGCCTTCCCGCTGCGGTCGCTGCACGACGCAGGCGCGAACGTGCTGCTCGGGTCGGACGCCCCGGTGGCGCCGCTCGACCCGTGGGTCTCGATGGCCGCGGCCGTGTTCCGCTCGCACGACGAGCGCCCCGCGTGGCGCGCGGAAGAGCGGCTCGACGCCGAGACGGCACTTGCCGCGTCGACCTACGGCGGATCGCTGCACGGCTCTCGCATCGAACCCGGCGCCTTCGCCGATCTCGCGCTCGTCGCGCGCGATCCGCTGACCGCCGACGAGCACGCGCTGCGCACGATGGCGGTGCACGCGACGACGATCGGCGGCCGGATCACGCACCTGGCCTGAGACGGGGGATAACCCCCGGCTCGGTCCGGTCGCGGACCGGATGCCCGCCGCGCCGCTCGCTCGCGAGGCTGGATGCATGTATGAGGAGACGATGACCGCCCAACGCCCCCCGTCCGCGCCCGCGGCGCTGACGGCCCCGCGCCCGGATCCGGGGTGGGGATACGGATCGCTGTGGACCCGGGTGCCGGGGACGGCGCTGTACGCGATCGTGCACTTCGCGATCGCCACGCTGTCGATCTCGCTGCTGTCCGCGCTCTTCTTCGCGGGCGTGGGCACGATCGTCATCGTGATCGGGCTGCCGCTCATCGTGCTGTCGCTTCTCGTCGCGCGCGGGTTCGGCGTCGCCGACCGCTACCTGCTGCTGCTGACCGGCCTGCCGTTCATCCGCGAGCCCGAGTGGGACCGCGACCGCACGCCGCGCGGCGGATTCTGGGGGCGCCTCACGCTTCCCGTTCGCAATCCCCATTACTGGACTTCGCTGCTCCACGGCACGCTCGTGTCGATCGTCCTCGCGACCCTGAGTTTCGCGTTCGTGGTCGCATGGCTGAGCGTGGGGCTCGGCGGCGTGACGTACTGGTTCTGGTCGATCTTCATCCCAGACAACGACAGCGGCGAGTGGGGGCGTTATGTGGCCGACTTCCTGCCGTGGCTGTTCGGCGGCTGGTCGCCCGCCGTCGTGGAGGGGGTGCTGACCTTCGTCGCGGGGGTGATCTTCACTGCGACGATGCCGTGGGTGTTCGGCGCGCTCGCGCGAGTGCATCACGGTGCGGCGAGCGCGCTCGTCGGTCGCTGGCCCTCGGACGACCTTGCCGTCGAGCTGCGCGCGGAGGCTGCTGCGCGCGGGGCGGCCGTGCGCGCAGAGGATGCCGGGCTGCGTCGCCTCGAGCGCGACCTGCACGACGGACCGCAGCAGCGCCTGGTGCGACTGCAGTTCGACCTGGCGGCGCTCGAGCGCCGCGCGGCGGCGGGCGACGGGGAAGCGGCGGCCCAGCTCGCGCGTGAGGCGCGGGCCCACGCGCAGGGCGCGCTCGACGAGCTGCGCGCGCTCTCATCCGGTGTGGCGCCGCCGCTGCTGCAGGATCGCGGCCTGACGGCCGCGCTGCACGGCCTCGGCGCGACGAGCCCGCTGGAGGTGCGCGTCGAGGTGGCCCCCGGGCTGGACGCGAGCGTGCCCTCCGACATCGCCCGCAACGCCTACTTCGTCGCCGCCGAGCTGCTCACGAACGCCGCCAAGCACTCCGGCGCGCGCGCCATCACGATGCGGGCGTGGATGCGGCCCGCCACGGAGAGCGAGCCCTCCGCGCTGGAGCTGTGGGTCGTCGACGACGGGCGCGGCGGCGCGGTGGCCGCCCCGGGTCACGGACTGGAGGGGCTCGCGCACCGGCTCGCCGGCCTGCGCGGAACGCTTTCGGTGGACAGCCCGGCGGGAGGCCCCACGCGGATCGGCGCGCACATCCCGCTCGTCGTTCCTGCCGGGTGATTGCTCCGTATCCTGAACGCGTGACCGATGCCCCTCCTGCCGAGCCCCTCCGCGTCATCCTGGTCGAGGACTCGCTGCTGCTGCGGGAGGGGCTCATCCGCCTCTTCGACGAGGCGGGGTACATCGCGGCCGGCGCGTACGGCGATGCCGCCGACATCGTTGATCGCGCACGGAGGGCGAAGGCGGATGTCGCGATCCTGGACGTCCGTCTGCCGCCCTCCTTCCGTGACGAGGGCGTGCGCGCGGCGCTCGCGCTGAGAGAGGCGCTGCCGGGGCTCGGCATCCTCGTGCTGAGCCAGTACGTCGAGGGCGTCTATGCGCGCGAGCTGCTCGCGGGCGGGGCCGGGGGAGTCGGCTACCTGCTCAAGGATCGCGTGACCTCTCTCGAGGACTTCACGGATGCGGTCGCGCGGGTGCGTGCAGGAGGAACGGTGCTGGATCCGCTCGTGGTGAGCCAGCTGCTGGCGTCGCCGCCGGATCCGGTCGCGTCGCTCACACCGCGCGAGCGCGATGTGCTGGAGCTCATGGCGCAGGGCCGCTCGAACGGGACGATCGCTCAGAGCCTGTTCATCGGCGTCGGAGCCGTCGAGAAGAACGTGAGCGGGATCTTCGCCAAGCTCGGGCTGGAGGAGTCGCCGTCCGACCATCGTCGGGTGCTGGCGGTGCTGCGGTACCTGCAGCGCGCGTGAACGACGAACGCCCCGGCGGGTGCCGGGGCGTTCGAGGTCATTCGGGGCGGAGGGTCACTCCGCGATGTGCGCGACGAGGAACCAGCGGTCCTTCTCGAGGCCCTGCTTGATGCTGATCGCGATGTCCTGGCTGGTCAGGTCGATCTCGTCGAGGCCCTCGATCGCGGCCTGCAGGTCGACGAGGATCTTGTCGATGTCGGCGACCACCGCGCGGATCGTGTCGGTCGACTGCGAGAACCCGGCCGAGACGGCCGTGTCGGCGCCCTTCTGGGCGACGGTCTGGATGCGGGCGTCGACGGGCAGGCCCAGGGCGACGATGCGCTCGGCGGCGTCGTCGGCCCAGCCGCCCGCGTGCTCGACGAGCGTGTCGAGGAACTCGTGCACGCCGATGAAGTTGGCTCCGCGGACGTGCCAGTGCGCCTGCTTGCCGTTGACGGTCAGCGCCTGCAGACCCAGCACGACGGGGGAGAGGAACTGCGAAGCGCCCGCGGCGACGGTGGGGTCGGCGGCGGTGGTGGCGATGGTCTGGTTGCTGCTCATTGCTTTCCCTCCGAGTTGTGTCGGCCGAAATGCGTTGGATTCGAGCCGCTCAGTGAGTACAACGGTACTCAGCTCGCGGCATTCCGCAAGCAAGCGAAGGCTGGGCTAAATCGCTCCCGACCTGGGGAAAGCAAGGCTAGCCATACCTGTGCGCATCGCTGGGGCTTGACAGGCGCGATCGTGCGCGTCACGCCGGCACGATGTGCGCGTCCGGGCCCGGGAAGAGCAGGCTCTCGTGCCCATCCGCCCACCGCACGAGATACGGGGGACCGCCGTCCTTGCCGCGCGCCTCCAGCACGACGGCCTCGCGGCGGTGCACCTCCGCCGTCGGGCCCTCGACCACCAGGCGGTCTCCGATTTCCGCGCGCATCGCGACCCTCCCATCGTGAGTTCCGACATCTCCACGATGCTCCGCGCGAGGCGGGTCGGCAAGACCCCGCGCGGCGGCCGGATCGTCGCGCGCCACGACGTAGAGTCGGCGCCATGCCGGTCTCACCGCACGCCTCGATCCTGCCCCTGAGCTCGTCGACGGGAGAGGAGGATGCGCCCGCGATCCACCCCGACGCGTATGTCGCGGACGGCGCGCGGATCATCGGAGCCGTCTCCGTCGGCGAGCGCGCGAGCGTCTGGTACAACGCGGTCGTCCGCGGAGACGTCGAGACGATCTCGATCGGTGCGTTCAGCAACATCCAAGACAACGTGTCGCTGCACGTCGACGCCTCGCATCCGGCGGAGATCGGCGAGTACGTGTCCGTGGGGCACAACGCGGTGGTGCACGGGTGCACGATCGGCGACGGCTCGCTCATCGGCATGGGCAGCGTCGTGCTGTCGGGCGCGGTCGTCGGAGCGGGCAGCCTCGTCGCGGCCGGCGCCGTGGTGCTCGAGGGCACGCAGATCCCGCCGCGTTCCCTCGTCGCGGGCGTCCCCGGGAAGGTGCGCCGCGCGCTCACCGACGAGGAGGTCGCGGGGCTGCGCGACAACGCCGAGCGGTACCTCGCCAACGCCGAGCGCCACGGCGCGGGTCTCGCGGCCGGCTGAGCCGGATCAGCTCGAGACGAGGTCGCGCGCCAGGTGCGCCGCCTCCGCGCGGTTGGCGGCGCCCAGCTTCCGCAGGATCGCCGACACGTGCACGCTCGCGGTCTTGCCGCTGATGAACAGCCGCTCACCGATCTGCTTGTTGCTCAACCCCGCGGCGACCAGCTCGACGACCTGGCGCTCGCGCTCGGTCAGTCCGTGAGCGGCGCGGGATGCCGACGCGCGCAGCAGCCCCGCGGAGCGCCCGAACGCGAGGGTTTCCTCGCGTGCCGCGATCGCCCCGAACGTCTGCGCGCTGTCCAGAGCCTCCTCGACACGTTCGCGTGCCGCGGCGCGATCGCCCGCATCCCTCAGGGCTTCTGCCAGCCGCAGCAGTGCGCGAGGGCGGACGTGGCCGGGGACGCGCGCGTCGGTGGACGCCGCGACAGCGCGTTCGAGCGTCTCGACGGACGGTGCGAGCTCGCCTTCGATCAGCGGGCGCCAGGCCTCGTGCGTGGGCCACCACGAGAACAGGTCGACGACCTCACGCAGCTGCATGGCGGCGGCCGCGACGTCGACGGACTCGACCGGTGCGCGGGCCGCCCGTCCGATCACGCGCGCCACGGTCCAGGCGAAGGGCGGGACGTGGCCGGGGTGGAGCCGCTCGGGATCCGCCGCCAGCAGCGCCTGTGCCTCGCGCCACGCGCGCGCGTCGTCGCCCAGCGCGAGGGCGACCTCGGTGGACACGTGCGCCACGGTCAGCCGCGACTGCAGCTCGAAGGCGGACGTCGAGGTGAACAGGGAGCGCCCCGCCTCGAGCGTCTCGTGGGCTCCCGCCGCGTCCCCGCGCAGCACCTGGATCAGGGCACGGTCGCGCACCAGATACGAGCGGCCGGTCGTGGTGGGCGCGATCGCGAGGTAGCGCTCGAGCACGTCGCCGGCTTCGTCCCAGTGCCCGAGTGCGATGAGCGAGTCGAGCAGGTTGGACGCGAGGACGACGCCCGATGTGCGCTCCGCCCCGAGCCGGCGCGCTCCGGCGAGCCCCTCCCGGGCGATCGCGAGGGAACGAGGGTAGTCGCCCAGGTTCTGGGCGAGGTCGGAGGCGTTCACCCAGTACCTCAGCAGCGCGGGCCCGTCGTCGTTGGCGACCTCCCTGGCGCGCTCGAGCCCCGCGCGCGCCTCGTCGACGCGCCCGAGATGGCCGTGGCAGAGCGCGACGATGTTGATGCCGACCGACTCGAGCCTCGTCGCGCCGAGGCGGTGCGCAAGCGTGGCCCCTTCCGTGGCGAGAGCCAGGGACTCCCTGTCCTCGCCGATGAGCATGAGGCGCCCGGCGAGCGAGATCATGACGTCCGCGCGGAGCGTGTCGATCGCGCGCCCCTCGCCGAGCGCGTCCAGCGTCGCGAGCGCGTCCCGGTACGACTCGATGGACGCCGGCCGTGCGGCGATCGCGAGACCGCGACCCTGGTTGTTCAGCAGCAGCGCGTGATCGAACGTCCCGGGCTCGCACTCGCGCAGCGCGGCGCTCAGGATCGCGAGGCTGCGGTCGACGTCGCCCGCGTTGCGCAGGTATGTGGCCGTCCGGCCCATCAGCTCCAGGCGATGCATGCCGGCGACGTTCTCGGCGTCGGGAACCACGCTCCAGAGCGACAGAGCGCGCTCGGCGTGCTGGGCGGCGGAGGCGTAGCCCATCGCGGCCCGGGCCTCACGCATCGCGCGCAGGGACGCTCCGAACGCCTTCGCGGTGTCGCGTGCGCCCGCCCAGTGGTGGGCGATGGCGGCGGCGACCGAAGCACCCGCCTGTGCGCGCGCCTCGTACTCCTGGGCGTAACGCTCATGGAGCCGCTCGCGCTCACCCGGCAGGACGTCGTCGAGGATCGCCTCCCGGACAAGCGCATGCCGGAACGCATACCCCGTCGGCGTCGCCAGGATCACCGCGGCCGTGACCGCCTCGCGGATCAGGAGCTCGAGTTCGGCGGCGGTGCCGTCGAACACCGCGGCGAGCATGTCGTGGTCGACGTCGATGCCGCCGACCGCGATGTGCCGGACGATGCGGCGCGCGTCGTCCGTCAGCCACTCGTAGCGGACGAGCAGCAGGTCGCGGAGCCCGTCGGGGAGCGTCGTGGCGTCCTCCGCGCACGCCTGCAGGTCGGCGAGCTCCTCGATGTAGAACGGCACGCCCTCGGTGCGCTCGAGAAGCGCGTCGACCGAGGCGTCCGACGGTGCCGCGCCGAGCAGTTCGCGCATCAGCCGGCGGGTTCCATCCCGGTCCAGGCGCGGCAGGTCGATGCGCGTGGCCGCCCTGTCGCGCGCGATGTCCGCGACGAACGGGCGCGCGAGGTGGCCGCGGTGCACGTCCTCGGCGCGATAGGTCACGAGGAGCAGCACGCGGGCGTCGGGAAGGCCGCGTGCCAGGAAACGCAGGACCGCGAGGCTCGCCGGATCGATCCAGTGCAGGTCCTCGATCGCGAGGATGACAGGGCGCTCGGCGCTGACCGCCTCCAGCAGCAGCGCGATCGACTCGTGGAGGCCGCCGACCTGCCCGCCCGGAGGCCCGTCGCCGCCGAGCTGGGGGAACAGGCCCTGCAGCGCGTGCAGCCCGCCGCCCGCGATGCGCCGCACCTCGTCGGCGCCGAGCTCCGCGATCAGAGGCCGCAGTGCGGCCGCGATCGATGTGTAGGCAGCGCCGGATCCGCCCAGGTCGATGCAGCGGCCGATCAGCACGCGTGCGTCGTCGCTGTGCCGCTCGACGAACTCGTTCAGCAGGCGCGTCTTGCCGATGCCCGCCTCGCCCGCGATCGCGACCGTGCGCGGATGCCCGGCGCACGCGTCGACGAACGCGTCCGCGAGCGCGTCGAGCTCGGCGTCGCGTCCGATCAGTGCCGACGTCGGTGATGCCACCCGCTCATCGTCCCACCGGTCGCCGACATCCTGCTGCCCGCGGCTCACGCGCCGTGTCGCGGCAGCAGCCGACGCAGCACCCCCGTGCGGCGCACGACCGCACGGGCAGGCTGCGCGGACTCGTGTGCCCGCCGCTCCTCGAGCGCCCGCAGCCGGGCGATGTGCTGCTCCGCGTCACGCACGTGCAACTCGTACTCAGTGATCGCGACCATCGGATCGATGTACATGTCCCGCTCCCGTCAGCTCGTCTGATGACTCAACGGTCGTCTCTGAGGCAGGTGCCGGGCATCGGGCGATCGCCCTATTTCCCCGCGCGAAAGCGCCTTAGGAGGGTCGGTGGTGGGTCTGAGGCGACACGTCCGGGCGCCCGGTGCGGGGAAGCGGCGCGGAGTCGGCTAGACTTGCACATGCTGCCGGTTCCGCCGGCCGGGGGGCTGTAGCTTAATGGTAAAGCCTCTGTCTTCCAAACAGATGACGCGAGTTCGATTCTCGTCAGCCCCTCTGCACACGGCCCCGTGAAGGCATGTCCGACTTCGTCGGCTAGACTTCACGGGGCCGTTTCGTGTTCCCGTGCGGGGACTCCCCGGGGCGTAGCTCAGCTTGGTAGAGCGCCCGCTTTGGGAGCGGGAGGCCGCAGGTTCAAATCCTGTCGCCCCGACAATCGGCCCACCCAGACCTACGATCCCGTCGCGCGGCCTGCGCGCGGGAGGAGTCACGAGGAGAACGAACCCCTATGGTCACCAGCACCGTCGAGAAGCTCAGCCCCACCCGGGTGAAGCTGCACATCACGGTCAGCCCCGACGAGCTCAAGCCGAGCATCCAGCACGCCTACGAGCACATCGCGCAGGACGTGCAGGTGCCGGGCTTCCGCAAGGGCAAGGTTCCCGCTCCGATCATCGACCAGCGCATCGGTCGCGGCGCCGTCATCGAGCACGCGGTCAACGAGGGCCTCGACGGCTTCTTCCGCGCGGCCGTCGCCGAGCACGACGTCAAGATGCTCGGCCGTCCCTCGGCCGACATCGTCGAGTGGCCGAACGAGAAGGACTTCTCGGGCGACCTGATCGTCGACGTCGAGGTCGACGTGCGTCCCGAGTTCGAGATCCCGTCCTACGAGGACCTCACCATCACGGTCGACGCGGCCGAGGTCGACGAGACCGCTCTCGACGAGGAGCTCGACCGCCTGCGCGCCCGCTTCGGCACGCTCATCCCCGTCGACCGCCCCGCCGCCACCGGCGACTTCGTCGAGCTCGACCTCGTCGCGACGATCGACGGCGCCGAGATCGACCGCGCCGAGGGCGTGTCGTACGAGGTCGGCTCGGGCGAGCTGCTCCCCGGCATCGACGAGGCCATCGAGTCGCTCACGGCGGGCGAGGACACCACGTTCCGCTCGACGCTCGTCGGCGGCGACCACGCCGGCGAGGAGGCCGAGGTCGCGGTGACGGTGAAGGCCGTCAAGGAGCGCGAGCTGCCCGAGGCCGACGACGACTTCGCCCAGATGGCGAGCGAGTTCGACACGATCGCCGAGCTGCGCGACAGCCTGCGCGAGCAGGTCGCTTCGCGCGGCGCGTTCTCGCAGGGCTCCGCCGCACGCGACAAGCTCATCGAGACGCTGCTCGAGAAGGTCGAGATCCCCGTCCCGGCTCAGCTCGTCGAGGACGAGGTGCACCAGCACCTCGAGCAGGAGAACCGCCTCGAGGACGACACGCACCGCGCCGAGGTGACCGAGGCCAGCGAGAAGCAGTTCCGCACGCAGATGCTGCTGGACGCCATCGCGGAGAAGCTCGAGGTGCAGGTCTCGCAGGAGGAGTTCACGCAGTACCTGATCCAGATGTCGGGTCAGTACGGCATGGCGCCCCAGCAGTTCATCGAGGCGCTGCAGCAGGGCAACCAGCTGCAGTCCGTGATCGGCGACGTCGCGCGCAACAAGGCGCTCGCGATCGTCCTGGGCAAGGTCGAGGTCGTGGACAGCAACGGCAAGGCCGTCGACCTGTCGGGCTTCGCCGCGACCGAGGACGAGGTCGAGGAGACCGAGACCGCCGAGGCTCCGGCCGAGGAGGCTCCCGCCGAGGAGGCCGCGGCCGAGGAGGCTCCCGCCGAGGAGAAGCCGGCCAAGAAGACCCGCAAGAAGAAGACCGAGGAGGCCGCGGCCGAGTAATCCGCCGCGCTCCCGCAGGGGGACGGATGCCGCGCGCATCCGTCCCCTTTCTCATGCCCACGTTCTCATCCCCGCCAGAATGGACCCGTGGACATCTCGCACGACGACTGGCAGCACCGGATCGACGCGGTCTGGCAGGACGCCGCGCTCACGGATGAGGAGCGGGTCGACCGCATCGACGCACTCGCCGCGCGGCTGGGGGAGGATCATCCCGTCGCGCTGTTCGAGCGAGCCGGAGCGCGCGACAGCGCCGGTCTGGAGGCGGAGGCCGAGCCGCTGTACCGCCGGGCGATCGCGCGCGGCCTCGACGAGGATCGCCGCACGCAGGCGATCATCCAGCTCGCCAGCACGATCCGGAACCTCGGCAAGACGGACGAGGCGCTCGCGCTGCTGCGCGACGAGCACGACCGCGCCGATACGGCGACGCTGCGCGACGAGGTCGCGGCCTTCTACGCGCTCGCCCTCGCGTCTGCGGGCGAGCGCGACCGTGCGCTGTCGGTCGCGCTCACGGCGCTCGCCCCGCATCTGACGCGCTACACGCGCTCGGTGACGGGCTACGCCGCCGCGCTCGCGACCGACGAGCCGCCATCCCGCGCGTTCGCGCCGGACCCGCGCGGAATCGCGCGCGAGTTCGGTGCAAGCGAGCGGGGTCGCGTCAGGGGCGGATGATCGCGCCCGCGCGGGGCGGGATGCCGTCGGCCTCGGCGCCGAGCGGCTTCGTCGCGAACAGGACCTCCCGCGGCGGGGTGATCGCGAGCGGCACGTCGCCGAGGTTGACGACGAGCTCGAGCGCGCCGCGACGGATTCGGATCCACTTCGGATCCTCCGAGAACTCCGCCGACACCCGATCGAAGCGCGGATCTGTCAGATCCGGCTCGCGACGCCGCAGCGCGATGAGCTGACGGTGCACGTCGAGCAGTCGCGTGTGACGGGATTCGTCCCCGTACGGCTCGGACCAGTCGAGCTTCGAGCGGCGGAAGGTCTCCGGGTCCTGCGGATCGGGGACGACGGCGGGATCCCACCCCATGCGCTCGAACTCCGCGATCCGGCCCTCGGCGGTCGCCTTGCCCAGGTCGGGCTCGGGATGGGACGTGAAGAACTGCCACGGCGTCGACGCGCCCCACTCCTCGCCCATGAACAGCATGGGCGTGAACGGTCCGGCGAGGGCCAGCAGCGCCGCGATCGCGAGCAGGTCGTCGTCCAGCGTCTGCGACAGTCGGTCGCCCGTCGCGCGGTTGCCGATCTGGTCGTGATCCTGCGCGTATGCAACCAGACGCCAGGTCGGCGTCTCGGGCGGGATCGGATGCCCGTGCTCGCGCTCGCGGAACGACGACCACGTGCCGTCGTGGAAGAACCCCTTGGTGGCGGCCTTGGCGAGCGCCTCGATCGGCTCGAAGTCGGCGTAGTAGCCGGACGTCTCGCCCGTCAGCGCCACGTGGACGGCGTGGTGGTAGTCGTCGCTCCACTGGGCATGCAGACCGTACCCGCCCGCCTCGCGCGGCGTGATGAGCTTCGGGTCGTTCATGTCCGACTCGGCGATCAGCGTCAGCGGGCGGCGCAGGTGCGCGCTGAGCGCATCGACGCGCTCAGCCATCTCCTGCAGCAGGTGGACCGGCGAGTCGTCGACGAGCGCGTGCACCGCGTCGAGGCGCAGTCCGTCGACGTGGAAGTCGCGCAGCCACATCAGCGCGTTCTCGATGATGTGCTCGCGCACCTCCGGGCGCGCCAGGTCGAGCGACGAGCCCCACGTGTTGGCGCTGTCCTCGCGCAGGTACGGCGCGAACAGCGGCAGATAGTTGCCGCTGGGTCCGAGGTGGTTGTACACGACGTCCTGGATGACGCCGAGCCCCGCCGCGTGGCATGCGTCGACGAAGCGCTGATACGCCTCCGGCCCGCCGTACGTCTCGTCGACCGCGTACCAGAGCACGCCGTCGTAGCCCCAGTTCCAGTCGCCGTTGAAGGCGTTCACGGGCAGGAGCTCGACGAAGTCCACGCCGAGCTCGACGAGGTGCGGCAGTCGCTCGATCGCGGAGTCCAGGGTGCCGCCCGGCGTGAACGTGCCGAGGTGCATCTCGTAGATCACGGACCCGGCGAGCTGGCGGCCCGTCCACCGCTCGTCGGTCCACGCGAACGAGAGCTCGTGCACCTGGCCGGGCTCGTGCACCCCGTCCGGCTGGCGCAGGGAGCGCGGGTCCGGCACCGGATGGTCGCTGTCGTCGATCAGGTAGCCGTACCGCTGGCCGTGCCGGGGCGCGACGTCCGCACGCCACCAGCCCTGGTCGTCCCGCGTCATGTCGTGCGTCGACCCGTCGAGCAGCAGTCGCACGCGGGACGGCTTCGGCGCCCAGACTTCGAATCCCATCAGTCGTCCTCCCTCAGCAGCAGCGCGACGGGGTAGCGGGCGAGCACCTGCGTCAGGGGCAGTGCGTCGCCCGCGAAGGGCGCGCCGGTGATCGCATCCGCGTAGCGTCCGGGCGGCACCATGACGTACGTGTCGCCCCATCCGCCGCGCCGCTCCAGCGCCAGCGGCAGCCGCGTGCCGATCGCGATGGCGCCGCCGCGGTCGAACGCCACCGCGTGTGAGGCCGCCGGTCCCACGGTCTCCAAGCCCGCATAGCGCGTGAAGAGGTCGGGACGATCGCGCCGTGCCCGCAGCGCCCGCGCCGTGACGAGCAGCTTGGCCGCAGCCGTCTCGTCGAGCTCCGGCAGCTCGCCCGCATCGATACGCCGCAGAATCTCGCGCCGCTCGTCGTAGTCGACGGGCAGGCGGTTGTCCGGGTCGACGAGAGACCGGTTCCACAGCTCGGATCCCTGGTACACGTCGGGGACGCCCGGTGCGGCCAGCTGCAGCAGCTTGGCCGACAGCGAATTCGACCACCCCGCGGTGCGCACGGCGTCGACGCAGGCCTCGAGCGTGCGGCGCACCTCGTCGTCGTCGAAGGCCGAATCGACGAGGGCGTGCATGGCGCGCTCGAACTCCTCGTCGGGGGCCGTCCAGGTCGTGCTCGTGCCGGCTTCGCGTGCCGCCTTCTCGGCGTAGGCGTGGGCGCGCTCGCGCGACAGGGGCCAGGCGCCGATCAGCGACTGCCACAGCAGCGCCTCGAACGGACCGTCGCCGAGCGGAGCGTGCGCCCGCAGCGTGCGCAGCGTGCTGCGCCACAGCGCCGGCACCTCGGCGAGCGCGTCGATCCGCGCGCGGGTGTCCTCGCCGCGCTTGGTGTCGTGCGTCGACAGCGTGGTCATCGACTGCGGCCAGGACGCATGCCGCAGCGCCTGCCGGCGGTGGAACTCGGCCACGTCGACCGCGAACTCCGACGGATCCCCACCGACCTCGTTGAGCGAGACGAGCCGGCCGTACCGGTAGAAGGCGGCGTCCTCCACGCCCTTCGCCATCACCGCGCCCGAGGTCTGCTGGAACCGGATCGCCGCGGGGTGATCCGGGTCGGACAGACGGGGCAGCAGTCGTTCGATCGTGCCCGCCAGGTCGCGCCGCCGGCGCTTCGCCGCGTCGGCGGCCTCGTGCAGGTGCTCGAGTCCCGCCGGCAGGTAGGAGCGGTAGACGGGGAAGCACGCGAGCAGCTCGGCGATCGCGTCCTCCGCACCCTCGATGTCCGGCACGAGACGCGCCAGGCGGCGGACCTCGGCGTGCAGCAGGGTGTCCGCGACCGCGCGCTTGCCGTCGTGGACCATCCGGTGCCAGTCGGCCGGGCCCTCCTGCGGCGAGTCGCCGCGCAGCTCGGCCTCGAGCTCGTCGAGCGCCGTGCGGGCGGCGGGATCGACGAGCACGCGGTCGATGTCGCCGAGTGCGTCATAGCCCGTGGTGCCCGCCGTCGCCCAGTGCGGGGGCAGCGGCTCGCCGGGCTCGAGGATCTTCTCGACGAGCACGTAGGCCCCGTCGGTCGCCTCCGAGAGGCGTGCGAGATACCCGCCAGGATCCGTCAGGCCGTCCGGGTGGTCGATGCGCAGGCCGTCGACGAGTCCCTCGCGCAGCCAGCGAAGGATCTCGGCGTGGCTGTCGTCGAACACCCGCTCGTCCTCGACGCGCACAGCCGCGAGCGTCGACACCGCGAAGAAGCGGCGGTAGTTCAGGTCGGAGTCGCCGCGTCGCCAGCTCACGAGCTCGTAGTGCTGACGTCCGTGCACGACGCCGGGCGAGGCGCCGTCGTCGGCCGTTCCCGGGGCGAGCGGGAAGCGGTGCTCGTAGTACGCCAGCTGACCGTCCTCGATCGTCAGGCCGAGGTCCGGCTGCTGGGCGTCCTCGTCTCCCAGCACGGGGATCCGGATGCGCCCGCCGCCCGCGTCCCAGTCGATGTCGAACGCGTGCGCGTGCCGCGATCCGGGACCGTGCGTGAGCACGTCCCACCACCACGGGTTGAGGCGGGGCGTCTCGATGCCCACGTGATTGGGCACGACGTCGGCCAGAACGCCGAGGCCCGCCGCGCGGGCGGCGGCCGAGAAGCGCGCGAGCCCATCGGCGCCGCCGCGCTCCGGGTCCACCTTCGAGTGGTCGATCACGTCGTAGCCGTGGTTGGAACCCGGCTCGCTCGCCAGCAGGGGCGAGAGGTAGACGGTGTCGACGCCGAGCGCCTTGACGTAGTCGATGATCTGCGTCGCGGCGTCGAGGTCGAACTCGCGCCGCACCTGCAGCCGGTACGTCGAGAGGGGGATCCTGCTCATTCCGCGTCGCCCTTCTCCAGCAGGCGCCGCACGGAGGCCGCGGGTGACCAGTCCGCCTCGGCCTCGGGCTCCTGCCACTCGCGGAGCACGACGATCGAGCGCGCCTCGACCGGCATGGTGGAACCGGCTTCACGCGGCGTGAGGTCGCGGCCGTCGGCCGTGTTCAGCACGATCTCCCATGCGCTCGCGTACTCGTCCTCGGGCAGGGTGAAGTCGACGGGCTCGCTGTGCGCGTTGAAGTACAGCAGGAAGTTGCGGTCGACGATCCGCTGACCCCGCGAGCCGCGCTCGCGGATCCCCTGACCGTTCAGGAACACGCCGAGCGAGCGCGCGTAGCTCGTCTGCCAGTCGCTCTCGTCCATGGGCGATCCGTCGGGCGTGAGCCACGCGATGTCGGGCAGCGGGTCGCCCTCGCCGCGCCGCACGGTGCGACCGTCGAAGAACACCCAGCGCCGGAACGTCGGATGATCCCGCCGCAGCCGCGACACGCGCGCCGTGAACTCGATGAGGGGCTCGTCCGCCTCGTCCCAGTGCACCCAGCTGAGGGGGGTGTCCTGCGCGTAGCCGTTGTTGTTGCCCTCCTGCGTGCGGCCGAGCTCGTCGCCGTGCAGCAGCATCGGCACGCCCTGTGACAGCAGCAGCGTCGTGATCAGGTTGCGCTGCTGGCGGGCACGCAGCTCGAGGATCTCCGGGTCGTCGGTCGGTCCCTCCACGCCCAGGTTGTAGGAGCGGTTGTGCGATTCGCCGTCGCGCCCGTCCTCGCCGTTGGCCTCGTTGTGCTTCTCGTTGTACGACACGAGGTCGCGCATCGTGAAGCCGTCGTGGGCCGTGACGAAGTTGATCGACGCGAACGGCCGGCGTGCCGAGTTCTCGTAGAGGTCGGCCGATCCGGTGAAGCGCGACGCGAACTCGCCGAGCGTGGCGGGCTCGCCGCGCCAGAAGTCGCGCACGGTGTCGCGGAACTTGCCGTTCCATTCCGTCCACTGGGGCGGGAAGTTGCCCACCTGGTACCCGCCGGGCCCGACGTCCCACGGCTCGGCGATCAGCTTGACCTGCGAGACCACCGGATCCTGCTGCACGAGCTCGAAGAAGCTCGAGAGCCGGTCGACGTCGTAGAACTCGCGCGCGAGCGAGGCGGCGAGGTCGAAGCGGAAGCCGTCGACGTGCATCTCCGTCACCCAGTAGCGCAGCGAGTCCATGATCAGCTGCAGGGAGTGCGGGTGACGCACGTTCAGGGTGTTGCCCGTGCCGGTGTAGTCCATGTAGTACTGCGGGTCGTCCTCGACGAGCCGGTAGTACGCCTCGTTGTCGATGCCCTTGAACGACAGGGTCGGGCCGAGGTGGTTGCCCTCCGCGGTGTGGTTGTAGACCACGTCGAGGATGACCTCGATGCCCGCGGCGTGCATCGCCCGGACCATGGCCTTGAACTCCTGCACCTGCTCGCCGCGGTCGCCGCTCGAGGAGTACTCGTTGTGCGGCGCGAGGAAGCCGAGCGTGTTGTAGCCCCAGTAGTTGCGCAGGCCCTTCTCCAGCAGCACCGAGTCCTGCACGAACTGGTGCACCGGCATGAGCTCGATGGCCGTGACGCCCAGGCGCTTCAGGTGCGCGATGACCGAGGGGTGCGCGACGCCCGCGTACGTGCCGCGCTGAGCCTCGGGGATGTCGGGGTGCAGCTGCGTGAGGCCCTTCACGTGCGCCTCGTAGATCAGCGTGCGGCTGTAGGGGATGCCCGGGCGGCGGTCGCCGCGCCAGTCGAAGTACGGATTGATCACGACCGAGCGCATGTTGTGCGCCGCGGAGTCGTCCTGATTGCGCACCTCGGGGTCGTCGAAGTCGTGGTCGAACAGCGACGGATCCCAGTCGATCGCGCCGGACAGCGCCTTGGCGTACGGGTCGACGAGGAGCTTGCTCGGGTCGCAGCGGTGGCCGGACGCGGGGTCGAACGGACCGTGCACGCGGTAGCCGTACTGCTGTCCGGGGCCGACGTCCGGAAGATACGCGTGCCAGACGTTCGCGTCCACCTCGGTCAGCCGCACTCTCGTCTCGGTGCCCGCGTCGTCGAACAGACACAACTCGACCTTCTCGGCGACTTCGCTGAACAGCGCGAAGTTCGTGCCGTCGCCGTCGTATGTCGCACCCAGCGGGTAGGCCCGTCCTGGCCACGTCTCCATGTACACCTGCCGTTCTCATGAGGGAGCCAGGGACAGCTCTCGCGAAGACCGTAACCCGGGGCGGTGCGGCGCGAGAAGGGGTTGCATCCGCCCGCCGCAGGGGGGTAGGCGCGGCGCACCGTATGCCCAGGGCGAACACGCGCGAGGGCCCGATACCCCGCCGGTAGGGTCATATCGACGCCGCACCGAATGGAGTGAGAATGCCCGAACCGCTGATGGCACAGAGTGTCTTCGACCGGCTGCTGAAGGACCGCATCATCTGGCTTGGCTCGGAGGTGCGCGATGACAACGCGAACGAGATCTGCGCCAAGATCCTGCTGCTCGCCGCCGAGGACTCGCAGAAGGACATCTACCTCTACATCAACTCGCCCGGCGGATCGATCACGGCCGGCATGGCGATCTACGACACGATGCAGTTCGTGCCGAATGACATCGTCACGGTCGGCATCGGCATGGCCGCATCGATGGGCCAGCTGCTGCTGACCAGCGGCACGAAGGGCAAGCGCTACATCACCCCGAACGCGCGGGTCCTGCTGCACCAGCCGCACGGCGGCTTCGGCGGCACCGCGAGCGACATCCAGACGCAGGCGCAGCTGATCCTCGACATGAAGCGCCGTCTGGCCGAGATCACGGCCGCGCAGACCGGCAAGTCGGTCGAGCAGATCAACGAGGACGGCGACCGCGACCGCTGGTTCTCGGCCGAGGAGGCCCTCGAGTACGGCTTCGTCGACCACATCCGCGAGCACGCCGTGGACGTGACGGGCGCGGGCGGCACCGACCGCGACGCCAACTGACCGCCGGGTATCTGAGCACAGAGAAGGACGTACACAAGATGCACACCCCCTACACCGGCCAGACGTCGCCTCAGGGCTTGCAGCTGCCGAACAGCCGCTACATCCTGCCCCAGTTCGAGGAGCGCACGGCCTACGGCTACAAGCGCCAGGACCCCTACAACAAGCTGTTCGAGGACCGCGTGATCTTCCTCGGCGTGCAGGTCGACGACGCGTCGGCCGACGACGTGATGGCGCAGCTGCTGGTGCTCGAGAGCCAGGACCCGGATCGCGACATCATCATGTACATCAATTCGCCGGGTGGGTCGTTCACGGCCATGACGGCGATCTACGACACGATGCAGTACATCTCGCCCCAGATCCAGACCGTCGTGCTGGGCCAGGCGGCTTCCGCCGCGGCCGTGCTGCTGGCCGCCGGCGCCCCCGGCAAGCGACTGGCCCTGCCCAACGCGCGCGTGCTGATCCACCAGCCCGCCGTCGGAGAGGCCGGTCACGGTCAGGCGTCGGACATCGAGATCCAGGCCGCCGAGATCCTGCGCATGCGCACGTGGCTCGAGGAGACGCTCGCGAAGCACTCCAACCGCTCCGTCGAGCAGGTGAACAAGGACATCGACCGCGACAAGATCCTGAGCGGGCCGGAGGCCGTCGAGTACGGCCTCGTGGACCAGGTGCTCACGACGCGCAAGCGCCAGCCCGCGATCACGAAGTAGTCGCGCGATCGAGACGCCCCGGACCCGCCGCGTGCGGTCCGGGGCGTCTCGTCGTGTCATCGGTACTATTCCGGGACCACGGCCCTGGCGATGAGGCGCGGGCCACGTCTGGAAGGCGACGGCATGACGGAGCGCGCGACGACGGGACACCGCGAAGGGGTCTTCGAGAAGGCGATGGGATCGATCGACGCCCTGTTCGTGGGCTTCGGGGCGATGATCGGGTTCGGATGGATCACCCTCACGGGCGGATGGCTCGCGGACGCGGGCACGTGGGGAGCGGTGATCGCCTTCGCGGTGGGCGGCGGCATCATGATGCTCGTCGGCCTCGTGTACTCCGAGCTCGTCTCGGCGATGCCGCGCGCGGGTGGCGAGCACAACTATTTGATGCGCGGCATGGGCCCGCGCTGGTCGCTCATCGGCTCGTGGGCCATCACGGGCGGGTACATCACCGTGATCCTGTTCGAGGCGGTCGCGACGCCGCGCACGTTCGACTACCTGTTCCCCGGGCTCGGATCGCTGCTTCCCCTGTACTCGGTCGCCGGCTTCGAGGTCGGGCTCGTGTGGGCGCTCGTCGGCGTGGTCGCCGCGGTCGTCGTCACCTGGATCAACTACCGCGGCGTCAAGCTCACGTCGCTCGTGCAGACGTTCGTCGTGTCGTTCCTGCTGCTCGTGGCGCTCGTGCTCGTGTTCGGCGGCATCGTGGGCGGCGACGTCGCGAACACCGAGCCGCACTTCGCGGGAGGGTTCGCCGGGTTCGCGGTCGTGCTCGGGGCCGTGCCCTTCCTGTTCGTGGGGTTCGACGTGATCCCGCAGGCGTCGGAGGAGATCGCGGTGCCGCCGAGGAAGATCGGCCGCCTGCTGATCATCTCGGTGGTGATGGCCGTGGCGTTCTACCTCGTCGTGATCTACGTCACGTCGCTCGCACTGCCCGCCGGCGACCTCGTCGAGTTCGACCTCGTCACGGCCGATGCCCTCGCCGCCATGCTCGGTGCGGACTTCTGGGGGCGGGTCGTGATCGCGGGCGGGCTCGCGGGCATTCTCACGTCGTGGATCGGCTTCCTGCTCGGCGCCTCGCGCCTGCTGTGGGCGATGTCGGTGTCCGGCATGATCCCGGCGTGGTTCGGCCGGATCCACCCGCGCTACAAGACGCCCTCGAACGCGATTCTCTTCATCGGCGCGCTGTCGGTCGTGGCGCCCTTCTGCGGCACGGCCATGCTCGGCTGGGCGGTCGACGGCGGGTCGCCCATGATCGTGCTCGCCTACGCGCTCGTCGCGCTGTCGTTCTGTCTGCTTCGGGTCAAGGACCCGGGCATGGCGCGGCCGTTCCGCGTCGGTCGGGGCAATGCCACCGGCATGGCGGTGGGCGTTGCGGCCCTCGTGCTGTGCGTGATCCTGTTCCTGCTGTACATCCCGGGCCTCACGCCGATCAGCATCACGCTCGCATGGCAGTCGTACCTGATCTTCGGGCTCTGGATGATCGTCGGCGTCCTGTTCGCGCTGCGTCTGCCGGGCGGCATCAAGGCGGGTCCGGACACCGAGGCGATCCTGCTGTCGGAGATCGCCGCGCGGCGCGGGAGGTCATCCTGAGCGGTACCGTGACCGGACCGACACGCGAAACGGCGCGCGCTGCCGTCCCGGTGTCCGCGGCAGAGGTTAGGCTCTTGGGGACTCGAACGGAAAGGTCCGAGGAGGACACGCATGGCACGCATCGGTGAGAGCGCCGACCTCTTCAAGTGCTCCTTCTGCGGCAAGAGCCAGAAGCAGGTGCAGCAGCTGATCGCCGGCCCCGGCGTGTACATCTGCGACGAATGCGTCGAGCTGTGCAACGAGATCATCGAGGAGCGCATGGCCGAGTCGGCCGGTTCCGGCGAGGTCGCGGAGTTCGACCTGCCGAAGCCGCGCGAGATCTTCTCGTTCCTCGAGGAGTACGTCGTGGGCCAGGAGCCCGCCAAGCGCGCCCTGGCCGTCGCGGTCTACAACCACTACAAGCGCGTGCGGGCGCGGGGCGAGCTCAAGCCGGCCGATCAGAAGGCCGAGGACGTCGAGGTCGCCAAGAGCAACATCCTGATGCTCGGCCCCACGGGCTGCGGTAAGACGTATCTCGCGCAGACGCTCGCCAAGCGGCTCAACGTGCCGTTCGCCGTCGCCGACGCCACGGCCCTGACCGAGGCGGGCTACGTCGGCGAGGACGTCGAGAACATCCTGCTCAAGCTGCTGCAGGCGGCCGACTTCGACGTCAAGCGTGCCGAGACCGGCATCATCTACATCGACGAGGTCGACAAGATCGCGCGCAAGGCCGAGAACCCGTCGATCACGCGCGACGTGTCGGGCGAGGGCGTGCAGCAGGCGCTGCTGAAGATCCTGGAGGGCAGCGTCGCCTCGGTGCCTCCGCAGGGCGGCCGCAAGCACCCGCACCAGGAGTTCATCCAGATCGACACGACGAACGTGCTGTTCATCGTGGCGGGAGCCTTCGCGGGCCTGGAGGACATCATCTCGGCCCGCGTCGGCAAGCACGGCGTCGGCTTCGGCGCCCCGCTGCACGACAAGAACGACGACAGCGCCCTGTTCAGCGAAGTGCTGCCCGAGGATCTGCACAAGTTCGGCCTGATCCCCGAGTTCATCGGCCGTCTCCCCGTCGTCGCGTCCGTTCAGCCGCTCGACCAGGACGCGCTGATGGAGATCCTCACCGTGCCGCGCAACGCGCTGGTCAAGCAGTACCAGCGCATGTTCGAGCTCGACGGCGTACAGCTCGAGTTCGAGGACGAGGCGCTGCGCGAGATCGCCGACCTGGCCGTCGAGCGCAAGACGGGCGCACGCGGACTGCGCGCGATCCTGGAGGACGTGCTCGGCCCGATCATGTTCGACATCCCTTCGACCGAGGACGTCGCGAAGGTCATCGTGACGCGCGCCGCGGTGGCCGAGGGGGCCGAGCCCACCCTGGTTTTCGCGCAGAAGAAGAAGTCGGCCTAGGACGCAGACAGTCGGCCGCCTCGGCGCGACCGACGGTGTCGGTGGGCGGCGGTAGCGTCCGCGTCATGAGCGACATCCGGCCGTTCCGCCTTCACGTCCCCGACGACCAGCTCGGCGACCTGCGGGAGCGCCTGAGGCGCGCGCGGCTGCTGCCCGATTCGCCGCGGCGCATGCCGTCCGGCATGACCGCCGCGTGGCTGCGGGACCTCGTCGACACCTGGATCGAGTGGGACTGGCGGGCACGTGAGGACTGGCTCGCCTCGTTCCCGCAGTTCCTCGCCGACGTGGACGGCACGGCGATCCACTTCGCGCACCTGCGGGCGCAGCGCGCCGACGCGCCTGCGCTGCTCGTCATGCACGGCTGGCCGCACACCTTCGCGCTGCAGCTCGACTTCGCGGCCCGGCTTCCCGACTTCCATGTCGTCGTCGCGAGCCTGCCCGGCTTCGCGTTCTCCGCGGCGTACGCCGACGGTCCAGCGGACGAGACCCGCTTGGCGGAAACCATGCACCGGCTCATGACGGAGGTGCTCGGCTACCGCTCGTACCTCACGTACGGCGAGGACGTCTCCGCCAACGTCAGCGATCTGATCGCGGCGTCCCATCCGGACGAGGTCGCGGGCATCGTCGCGACGCACGCCCACTTCGGCACGCCGCAGGAGCGCGAGGCGTCGGACGATCCCGACGTCCGCGCGTTCTTCGCGCGCCTCGACGCCGAGCATGGCCCGAACAAGTCGTACGGGCACGTGCAGTGGGCACGGCCCGACACCCTCGCCGCGGCCCTCAACGATTCGCCGGCGGGGCTGCTGGCGTGGATCGCGGAGAAGCTCGCCGAGTGGTCGGACACCTCCGGGGACGAACCGTCGGCCGTGGAGGCCGTGATCTCGCGGGAGCGCATCCTGACGGAGGCGATGATCTACTGGGTCACGCAGAGCATCGGCACCTCGTTCCGCCCGTATCACGAGGGCGCCGACACGCCCGGCTCGATTCCGCCGGTCGCCGTTCCCGCGGCGGTGTTCATCCAGCGGCACGAGCACGACTATCCCGAGGTGCTCGCGCGGTCGTTCTACCGCGATCTGCGCACGTTCGAGCGACTCGGGCGCGGCGGCCACTTCACGGTCGCGGAGGTGCCGCAGGCGATGGCCGAGCGGGTGCGGGTGTTCGCCGCCTCGCTCGCCTGATCAGGGCCTGCCGACGGTGAGCTGCTCCCGCACGGTGGGGTCGTCGTCGAGGAACTGCGGCTCGACCGTCGCGCCGACCGCGTCGTAGTAGCGGCTGAGGAAGCAGCGGAACGACGCCGCGTACGCGATGTCCGCGATGTTCAGGTCGCTGAAGCCCACCGCGCGGAGGCGATCGATGTCGGCGGCCCGGACGCGCGACGCGTCGATCGCGATCTGCTCGGCGTAGTCGAGCATCGCCACGTCGCGTTCGCTCAGCCCCGCGCTGCGGTGGTCGGCCTGGATGGCGAGGGCCTGATCGCGTCCGGCGAACCGCGTGAGACCGCGGAAGTAGACGTGGCTGCAGTAGTTCGACGGCACATGCTTCGCGACGACGAGGGTGATCATCCGGAATGCCTCGAGCCCCAGCGAGAACCCGTCCCGCAGCTGATTGAGCAGCCGGTCGACGGGCACGAGCATGTCGGGCCGGGCGGAGAGGGCGCGGGTCGCGTTCATGACGGTCCCCATGCCGGCGCGTTCGGCCGCATAGGCCTCGGCGATCTCTGCGGTCGCCTCCTCGTCGGACACCGTTTTCAGGTACACGTCACCCTCCTGCCTCTGCCCCCTGCGCGAAGCGTAGACCCGCGGGGGAGCGCGCGACAGGTCTCAGGCGAGCAGGCCGCGCCGCTTCAGCAGCGGGGTGATCTCGGCGTCGCGACCGCGGAAGTCGCGATAGGCCTCGAGCGGATCCTTGGAGCCGCCGACGCCGAGCAGTCGCTCGCGGAAGCGGTCGCCGTTGGGCCGGGTGAGGCCGCCGTTCGCGCGGAACCACTCCACCGTGTCGGCGTCGAGCACCTCGGCCCAGATGTAGGAGTAGTACCCGGCGCTGTATCCGCCCGAGAAGACGTGCGCGAAGTACGTCGACGAATAGCGCGGCGGCAGGGCCGGATCGTCGAGGCCGATGTCCGCCAGGGCCGCGGCCTCGAACGCGGCCACATCCGTGACCGCCTCCGCATCGGCGCGCGACAGCGAGTGCCACGCCTGGTCGAGCCACGCGGCGGCGAGATACTCGCTCGTCGCGAAGCCCTGATTGAACGTCTCCGTCGCGCGCAGGCGCTCGACCAGCCCGGCGGGAAGCGGCTCGCCGGTCTCGTGGTGGACGGCGTAAGCGGCGAGCACCTCCGGCCACAGGATCCACATCTCGTTGACCTGACTGGGGAACTCGACGAAGTCGCGGTGCACCGCCGTGGCGGCGAAGTGCGGATAGGTCACGGTGGCGAACAGGCCGTGCAGCGCGTGGCCGAACTCGTGGAACAGGGTCGTGACCTGATCGAGCGTCAGCAGGGTCGGGGCGCCGTCGGCGGGCTTGGGGACGTTGAGGTTGTTCACCACGACGGGCTGCGTGCCGCGCAGCGCGGACTGCTTGACGATCGAGTTCATCCACGCGCCGCCGCGCTTGGTGTCGCGGGTGTAGAGGTCGAGCACGTACAGCCCGAGCGCGGATCCGTCCTCGTCGAACACCTCGAACGTGCGGGCGTCGGGATGGTACGAGGGGATGTCGGCGCGCTCTTCGAACGTGAGGCCGTACAGCAGCGAGGCGGCGCGGAAGACGCCGTCGCGCAGCACGCGCTCGGCCTCGAACCACGGGCGCAGCGCGGTGGTGTCGATGTCGTACGCGGTCGCGCGCACCTTCTCGGTCCAATACGCCCAGTCGTGCGCCGCGAGGGCGTACGGCTCCGCCTCGGTCTCGTCGATCAGCCGCTGCAGCGCGGCCTTCTCGGCGCGCGCGTTGCGTGCGGCCGGTGCGGCGAGCTCGCGCAGCAGGGAGTGAACCGCCTCGGGCGTGCCGGCCGTCTGGTCGGCCGTGACGTATGCCGCGTGCGACGGGTAGCCGAGCAGCTCCGCCCGTTCCGCGCGCAGCCGCACGATCTCGCGCAGCACGCCGGTGTTGTCGTGCTCGTCGCCGCGGGCCGCTCGCGCGCGGGAGGCTGTCATGATGCGCTCGCGGGCGGCGCGGCTGCGCAGCTGCGACGGGTAGGGATGGCCGGAGAACAGCGTGAGCGTGACGAGCCGGCGCCCCTCGAGGCCGCGCTCTCGCGCCGCCTCGGCCGCGGCGGACAGCTCGCCCTCCGTGAGGCCGTCGAGTTCGGCGGCGTCGTCGAACACGACCGCGAGCGCGTTCGTGTCGGCGAGCAGGTTCTTCTCGAAAAGGGTCGTCAGCTCGGACAGCCGCGAGTTGAGCTCCGTCAGACGGACCTTGGCCGCGTCGTCGAGTGCAGCCCCCGCGTGGGTCATCTCGCGGAAGTGCCGCTCGACGAGGCGGCGGCCCTCCGCGTCGAGTGCGAGGTCGTCGAGTCGGTCATGCAGGGTGCGGATCCGCGCATACAGGCGCCCGTCGAGCTGGATGGCGTCGGTGTGGGCCGACATCAGCGGCGCGAGCTGCTCGTCGATCGCCTGGATCGCGGGCGTCGCGTCGGCGGAGCTGACCGTGTAGAACGCGAGGACCACGCGCTCGAGCTGCGCGCCGGATCGCTCGAGCGCGAGCATCGTGTTCTCGAAGGTCGGAGGCACGGTCTGCGAGGCGATGGCCTCGATCTCCGCGCGGTGCGCCGCGAACGCCTCCTCGAACGCCGGCAGGTAGTGCTCGGGCTCGATCGCCGCGTAGTCCGGCACGCCGTAGGGGAGCGGCGACGGGGCGAGCAGCGGGTTGAACGCGGGGACATCGGTCATGCGCTCCACCCTAATCGCGCGCCGTCGAACGTTTGCAAAGAAACCGTTGCAAAGGAATCTTTGCATGGCTATCCTGTTCCTCATGACCGATGATCGACAGGCGGACGAGCAGGGACCCCGGGTCCTCGACACGGCGGCCCTCCGCGCCGTCGCGCACCCGCTCCGGATCAAGATCCTCGACCTGCTTGCGGCTCACGGACCCCAGACAGCCAGCACGCTGGCAACCCTGACCGGAGAGTCGTCGGGGTCGACGAGCTACCACCTGCGGATGCTCGCGCGACACGAGCTCGTCCGCGAGATCGAGGGCCGCGGCGGCCGGGAGCGGTGGTGGGAGCGACCGCGCGGAGGCATCTCGTTCGGCGACGAGTCGGTGCGCGATTCGCCGGCCGGCAGGGCCGTGCTGCAGGTGGCGGTGGGGGAGTATCACCGCGCCCGATCCCAGACCGCGTTCGAGTACTTCACCCGGCTTGCGGACGGCGAACCCAGAGAATGGCGCAACGCGAGTCTGTCCATGACGTCCTCCGCCCGCCTGACCGCGGCGCAGATGGCGGAGCTGGGCGAACGGCTGCGGAGCGTGCTCAGCGAGTACGTGGAGGCGCACCGCGATCAGGAGGGCGACGCGCTGCGCGCCGTCAACGTCAACATCGACCTCTTTCCGCTTCAGCCCCTCGGAGGTGCCTCATGACCGCAGTCAGCCTTCACCCGCCGACCACAGCCATCCGGTCGCTGCGCATCACGACGACCGAGCGTCTCGCGCTCCGCGCGGCGGATGCCGTCGCGGCGTACATCCATCGGCGCGCCATGCGACGCGATGCGCGACTGCTCGCGGATCTCGAGCGCGAGCGCGTTCTTGCCGAGAGCCGGCTGGCGGCGCTGCGGGCGATGGCCCACGACGTCCCGCGCCGCTGACGACGAAGGGCCGGAGGAGGATTCTCCGGCCCTTCGTCGTGGACGACTCAGCGCTCCTCGTCGTCCATGCCGTCGATGTGGCCGACCACCGCGAGGCCGTCCGCGCCCAGCGTCACGGTGACGCCCGTGTCGAGCTCGGCGATCGGCCGCCCCTCGAGCCACGTTAGCGTCCATCCGGGCTTGGGGCCCTCGGGGAGGTGGGCCTCGACCTGCGCGATCGTCTCGTGCAGTTCCGTCGGCACCGACGCCGGCGGCTGAGATCCTGCGGTCCAGCGGGTTCCGAGCTGCATCATGCCTCCGTCTCCGCGAGGTCGATCCGCGTCACCGCGAACTCCTCGCCATCGGTGATCTCGAGGTCGTGGATCCGGCCCACGGCCTTCAGGTCCCCGGCCACCAGGCGCAGGGCCGCGGCGGTCGCCGCGGGCGCGGTGATCGCCGCCTGCGCCACCGGGGTCTTCTGAGACGCCTTCGCCTCGGTCTTCGCCCGGCGCACGCCGATCAGGGCCTCGCTCGCGGCGGCGAGCACTGCGGCATCGCCCTCCACGCCGGTCGGCGCCGGCCAGGGCGCCGTGTGCACCGAGCCCTCGCGGAACCACGACCACGTCTCCTCGGCCGCGAACGCGAGCACGGGAGCGAACAGCCGGATGAGCGTCTCCAGAGCGGTCCGCAGCGCGAGCGCGGCGGACGCCTGGCCCGGATTCGCCTCGTCGTACGCGCGCTCCTTGACGAGCTCGAGGTAGTCGTCGCAGAAGGTCCAGAAGAACGACTCCGTCAGCTCGAGCGCGCGCGCGTGGTCGAACGCGTCGAGCGCCGCTGAGGCGTCCGTCACCACGCGATCGAGCGTCGCGAGCATCGACAGATCCAGCGGCTCGGTGACCTCCGCGCCCTCGGGCACGGGGAAGCCGAGGACGAACTTCGCGGCGTTCAGCAGCTTGATCGCGAGCCGGCGGCCGATCTTGATCTGCGTCGGGTTCTGCGGATCGAAGGCGGCGTCGGTGCCCAGTCGGCTCGACGCGGCCCAGTAGCGCACGGCGTCCGACCCGTGCTGCGCCAGGATGTCCGCGGGCGTGACGACGTTGCCCTTCGACTTCGACATCTTCTTGCGGTCGGGGTCGACGATGAAGCCCGAGATCGACGCGTTCGTCCACGGCGTCCGGTCGTCTTCGAGAGCGCTGCGCAGCAGGGTCGAGAACAGCCAGGTGCGGATGATGTCCTGTCCCTGCGGGCGCACGTCGAACGGCGCCACGAGGTTCCACAGCTCCTCGTCGCGCTGCCAGCCGCCCACGATCTGCGGCGTCAGCGACGAGGTCGCCCACGTGTCGAGCACGTCCGTCTCGCCGACGAACCCGCCCGGCACGCCGCGCTGGTCCTCCGCGTACCCGGCGGGTGTGTCCGTGGACGGATCCACGGGCAGCTGCTCGGGCGTCGCGTACAGCACCTCGCCCTGCTCGCCGTTCTCGTCGAGCGTGTACCAGACGGGGATCGGCACGCCGAAGAACCGCTGGCGCGACACGAGCCAGTCGCCCGTGAGGCCGTTGACCCAGTTCTCGTAGCGGACGCGCATGAACTCGGGGTGCCAGTCGATCTGGCGCCCCAGCTCGAGCAGGCGCTCCTTCAGCTTCTCGTCGCGCGCGCCGTTGGTGAGGTACCACTGCTTGGTCGAGACGATCTCGAGCGGCCGGTCGCCCTTCTCGAAGAATTTCACGGGGTGCATGAAGGGCTTGCCGACCTCGCGCAGGCGGCCCGAGGCCTCGAGCAGCTCGGCCATCTTCTTCTTGGCGCTGAAGACCGTGAGCCCCGCGAGCTCGGCGTAGGCGGACCTGCCCTCGTCGGAGGTGATCGCGTCGGGGGCGTCGGCGACCACGCGGCCGTCGAGGCCGATGATCGTCCGGATCGGCAGATCCAGCTCGCGCCACCAGATCATGTCGGTGACGTCGCCGAACGTGCAGATCATGGCGATGCCCGTGCCCTTGTCGGGCTGCGCCAGCGGGTGGGGGAGCACGGGCACCTCAACGCCGAAGACCGGCGTCGTGACGGTCTTGCCGAAGTACGGCCGGTAGCGCTCGTCATCCGGATGCGCCACGAGCGCGACGCACGCGGCGAGCAGCTCGGGCCGCGTCGTCATGATCTCGATGTCGCCCGATCCGTCCGTCTTGGCGAAGGCGATGCGGTGGAAGGACGCCTGCTGCTCGCGGTCCTCGAGCTCGGCCTGCGCGATCGCGCTGCGGAAGTCGACATCCCACAGCGTGGGCGCGAGAGCGCGGTACGCCTCGCCGCGGTCGGCGGAGCGCAGGAAGGCGAGCTGGCTCGTCCGGATGGTCTCTTCCGAGATCGTGCGGTAGGTCTGCGTCCAGTCGACGGAGAGGCCGAGCATGCGCCACACCTCCTCGAACGTCTTCTCGTCCTCGACCGTGAGCGTCTCGCACAGCTCGATGAAGTTGCGGCGGCTGACGGGCACCTGGTCGGCGGCCTTCAGGCTCTTGGCGTTGCCCTCGAACGGGGGTGTGAAGTCGGGGTCGTACGGCAGCGACGGGTCGCAGCGCACGCCGTAGTAGTTCTGCACGCGACGCTCGGTCGGGAGGCCGTTGTCGTCCCAGCCGATCGGGTAGAACACGGTCTTGCCGCGCATGCGCTCGAAGCGCACCTTGACGTCGGTGTGCGTGTACGAGAAGACGTGACCGATGTGCAGCGATCCCGAGGCGGTCGGCGGGGGAGTGTCGACCGAGTACACGCCCGCGCGGCCCGAGGCCTTGGCGGCGTCACGGTCGAACAGGTACGTACCCTGCTCTTCCCATGCGGAACCCCACTTGTCTTCGAGACCCTCGAGGGCGGGCTTGTCGGGAATGGCGGCCATAACGGATCTCCTCTGTATATGCGGCACGGTGTCTGCGTGCCTGAGTGTGGGGTTGTGCCCCCGAGTCTACCCGCCGGGCCGATGCGGACCGGGGTGCAGGGCGGAAGCCGGAACGGAGGACCGGATGGCGCATCCCCTCCTCCGTTCCGGCTCCCGTCCTGAGATCTGTCCGCGGGATGCGGTTCGTCCCCAGCAGCCGAAGGCGGCCTGTCGTCCCAATCCGGGGCCGCACGCCGGACGGAAGGACGCGCGAACCGCGACGGTGGTGGCATGGATCCCGTCGCCTTCGTCGCCGAGCGCGGCGGTGTCGTGCGCGTTCGCGCCCTGCTCGACGCCGGCGTGGCAATGGCCGCAGTCAAGCGCGCGAGGCGCGACGGCGCCCTGACATCGCCGCGCAACGGCTGGGTGGCCGTTCCCACGGCGGATCCTGTAGTCCGCTGCGCCGCCGAGCTCGGCGTCGTGATCACCTGTGTCACCCGCGCGGAGCGCGTCGGCCTGTGGACGTTCGGCGGCGACCGGTTCCATGTCGCGGCGGACCCGCGTCACAGCCTTCCGCGCCCGACCGAGGCGCGCGTTCATTGGGCGAGAGCCGTGGTGCCGCGCCCGGAGGGAACGCTCGAGGACGGGATCGAGAACACGCTCGTGCTCGTCGCCGAGTGCCAGCCGTTCGAGCACGCCCTGGTGGTGTGGGAGTCGGCCCTCCGCGCAGGGCTCGTGAGCAAGGAGATCCTGCGGTCGCTTCCGCTGCGGGAGCGGGTGCGGCGGGTGCTGGATGCCGCGCAGCCGTTCGCCGACTCCGGTCTGGAAACCGTGGTCGTCCCGCGTCTGCGGTTCCTGAAGCTGCCCTTGCGCCGGCAGGTCGTCCTGGCCGGCAAGCCGGTCGATCTGCTGATCGGCGATCGTCTTGTGCTGCAGATCGACGGCGGGCATCACGTCGGACCGCAGCGCGTCAAGGACAACCTGCACGACGCCGAGCTGACGCTGCGCGGGTACCACGTCATCCGCGTCAGCTATCAGCAGGTGATCGACGACTGGCCCACGGTGCAGCAGCTCATCATGATCGCGGTCGCGCAGGGACTCCACCTGGCGCGTTGAACGGCTCCGGGATCCAGGACGGCGGCCGGAACGCAGGGCGGGATCCTCCAATCGTTCCTTCGTTTCGGCTCGCGTCCTGAGATCCGGGCACTCCGCTCGCTCCTCGAGTGACGCTCAGTCGCGCACGTCGATGCCCGCCGCCGCCGCGAAGGCGGGGGCGAGGCGCTCGACCTGCCGGGACGTGAGCGTCACGCCGCGCAGGGCGAGCACGTCGAGGAAGGACGCCGCGTCCAGGCCGCGCAGGTCGACGTCCGTCGCGCGCATGCCGCGCGGATCCACCTCCTCTGCCCGGCAGTCGTCGAACGCGAGCCGCGTGATCGCCGCGTGGGGGAGATCCAGCGTCCGGATCGCGCACCCCGCGATCAGGACGTCCTCGGCCCGCGCCCCGCCGAGCGTGAGGTAGTCGATCCGCACGTCGCGCAGCTCGAGCTCGGCGAGCTGCGCCCCCGCGAGGTCGAGCGTGCCGATCCTGCCGCCCGTGATCCGCACGCGGCGGATGGTCGTGTCCCGCGCCGAGACGGATGTCGCCTTCAGATCCGATATCGAGACGTCGATCAGCGTCGCGCCGGTGAGGTCGAGCGCATCGACCGCGGCGGCGTCGATGGCGCACTCCTCGAGCGCGGAGTGCGCGAGGTCCACGGTTCCGCTCAGCTCGGCGAAGCGCACCTGGTGCGCATCCGCGCGTCGCGTCGCCACGCCCTCGCCGAGGTGCCGCGGCAGGTCGGGCGCCGAGACACGGGGCGGAACAGGACGCTGCACGGAACGGGCCATGCCGCCACGGTATCCCCGAGCGCCGACAGCCCGTAGAATCGGGGGACACGCTTTGATCCGGCCATCACCGGGGAGCTCGCGGAAGAACAGGCCTCGGCCCCAGTAGAACCGCGCGGGGCAGGCCCGTCACAGCCGCAGTGAGAGCGGCGGTCTCGCGAGAGACCGCAACGCGGGGTGGTACCGCGGCTCCTGCCGTTCGCCGGCAGAGGTCGTCCTCGCAGACCGAATCCGGATCTGCTGGAGTGCTGATGACCTACCCGAAGTCCTCGTCGTTCGGACCCGCCGCCGACCAGGCCGCCACGATCGTGCCGAGCCCGCGCTTCCCCGAGATCGAGCGCGACGTCCTGTCGTTCTGGGAGCAGGACGACACCTTCCGCGCCTCGATCGCGCAGCGCGACGGCGCCGAGGAGTGGGTCTTCTACGACGGCCCGCCGTTCGCGAACGGCCTGCCGCACTACGGACACCTGCTCACGGGCTACGCCAAGGACCTCTTCCCGCGCTTCCAGACCATGCGCGGCAAGAAGGTCGACCGCGTCTTCGGCTGGGACACCCACGGCCTTCCCGCCGAGCTCGAGGCGATGAAGCAGCTCGGCATCACCGAGAAGAGCGAGATCGAGGACATGGGCATCGACGCGTTCAACGCGAAGGCCCGCGAGTCCGTGCTCGCCTACACGCGCGAGTGGGAGGACTACGTCACGCGCCAGGCCCGCTGGGTCGACTTCGAGCGCGGCTACAAGACGCTCGACACCACGTTCATGGAGAGCGTGCTGTGGGCGTTCAAGCAGCTGTTCGACAAGGGCCTCGCCTACGAGGGCTACCGCGTGCTGCCGTACTGCTGGCGCGACCAGACGCCGCTGTCCAACCACGAGCTGCGCATGGACGACGACGTCTACAAGAACCGGCAGGACCCGTCGGTCACGGTGACGTTCCCGCTCACGGGCGAGAAGGCGGCCGCGCTCGGCCTGGATGGCGTGCGCGCGCTGGCCTGGACCACGACGCCCTGGACCCTCCCGACCAACATGTCGCTCGCGGTCGGTCCGGCGATCACCTACGCCGTCCTGCCCACCGGACCCGAGGGCGCGAAGGAGGGCGCGACGGGCGACGAGTTCCTGCTCGCCGAGGACCTCCTGGGCGGCTACGCGAAGGACCTCGGCTACGCGTCGGCGGACGACGCGAAGGCGGCCGTGCGCACGCGCGTCACGGGCGCCGACCTCGCCGACGTGCGGTTCGAGCGGCTGTTCGACTACTTCGCCGACACCGAGAAGTGGGGCACCCAGAACGCGTGGCGCATCCTGGTCGACGACTACGTCACGACCGGTGACGGCACGGGCATCGTCCACCAGGCCCCGGCCTACGGTGAGGACGACAAGCGCCTGAACGACGCCGCGGGCATCCCGACGATCGTCTCGCTGGGCGACGACGGCCGCTTCCTCGACATGGTCCCGGATGTCGCGGGCGAGCTCTGGATGGACGCCAACACGCCGCTCGTGCGCCTGCTGCGCCAGAACGGCCGCCTGCTGCGCCTGCAGTCGTACGAGCACTCCTACCCGCACTGCTGGCGCTGCCGGAACCCCCTGATCTACAAGGCCGTGTCGAGCTGGTTCGTGCGCGTCACCGACTTCAAGGACCGGCTGCTCGAGCTCAACGAGCAGATCACGTGGGCGCCCGAGAACGTCAAGCACGGCCAGTTCGGCAAGTGGCTCGAGGGTGCCCGCGATTGGTCGATCAGCCGCAACCGGTTCTGGGGCTCGCCGATCCCGGTGTGGAAGTCGGACGACCCGAACCACCCGCGCGTCGACGCGTACGGCTCGCTCGAGGAGCTCGAGCGCGACTTCGGCACCCTGCCGCGCAACGAGCAGGGCGAGATCGACCTGCACCGTCCGTACATCGACCAGCTGACGCGCCCGAACCCCGACGACCCGACCGGCAGGAGCACGATGCGCCGGATCGAGGACGTCTTCGACGTCTGGTTCGACTCGGGATCCATGCCCTTCGCCCAGGTGCACTACCCGTTCGAGAACGCCCAGTGGTTCGACACGCACGCGCCGGCCGACTTCATCGTGGAGTACATCGGCCAGACGCGCGGCTGGTTCTACGTGATGCACGTGCTCTCGACCGCGCTGTTCGACCGCCCCGCGTTCTCGGGCGTCTCCTGCCACGGCATCGTGCTCGGCAACGACGGCCAGAAGATGTCGAAGTCGCTGCGCAACTACCCGGACGTGTCCGAGGTGTTCGACCGCGACGGATCCGACGCGATGCGCTGGTTCCTGATGTCCTCTAGCGTCCTGCGCGGCGGCAACCTGATCGTGACGGAGGAGGGCATCCGCGCCGGCGTGCGCGAGTTCCTGCTGCCGCTGTGGAACTCGTGGTACTTCTTCGCGACGTATGCGAACGCGGCAGGCGGATCGGCGGGCGCGGGGTACGAGGCCACGTGGCGCACGGACTCGACCGACGTGCTCGACCGCTACATCCTGGCGCTGCTGGGCGATCTCGTGCGGGACGTCGCCACCGACCTCGACGCGCTCGACTCGACGACCGCCTCGGCGCGCCTGCGCGACTTCGCCGAGGTGCTGACGAACTGGTACATCCGCCGCTCTCGCGACCGGTTCTGGACGGGCGTGAGCGACGACCCGCGCAGCCGTGAGGCGTTCGACACGCTCTACACCGTGCTCGAGACCCTCACGCGCGTCGCGGCGCCGCTGATCCCGCTCGTGTCCGAGCGCGTGTGGCAGGGCCTGACGGGCGGGCGCAGCGTGCACCTGGCCGACTGGCCGGATGCCGCTGCGTACCCGGACGCCGCCGACATCCGCGAGGCGATGGATGCCGTGCGCGAGGCCTCGAGCGTCGCGAACGCGCTCCGCAAGAAGGAGGGCCTGCGCGTGCGCCTGCCGCTCGCGAAGCTCACGGTGGTGACCGCTCATGCGGGCCTGGAGCAGTTCGAGGACATCCTGCGCGAGGAGCTCAACGTGAAGTCCGTCGAGCTCGTGGCGCTGGGCGACGACACCGCCGCGGAGTTCGGCATCTCCCACCGCCTGACGGTCAACGCCCGCGCGGCGGGGCCGCGTCTGGGCAAGCAGGTGCAGCAGGCGATCCGCGCCGCGAAGGAGGGCGACTGGTCCGAGCAGGACGGCGTGGTCACCGCGGGCGGCCTGACGCTCGAGCCGGGGGAGTACGAGCTCGTCCTCGAGACCACCGGACGCCCGGAGGGCGAGGCGCTCGCGCTGCTGCCGACCGGCGGCTTCGTGCTGCTCGACACCACGACGACGCCCGAGCTCGAGGCCGAGGGCCTGGCGCGCGACGTGATCCGCGCCGTGCAGGACACCCGCAAGGCGGCCGGCTTCGACGTCAGCGACCGGATCCGGCTCTCGCTCGCGTTCGCCGACGAGGCGGACGCCGAGGCGGTGCGCGCCGCGTTCGACGTCGCCGACGTGGCGGGCGAGACGCTCGCCCTCGAACACGTCGTCAGCACCGGGTCCGACGCCGGCGACGCCGAGCACACGGCGCTCGTCAAGAAGGGCACGTACGCCAACAGGGGCGACTTCGCGGTCGCCGTGAGCCGGATCCCCCAGGCGGGCGCCGACGAGTCGAACGGAGCAGCCGCGTGAGCGACGAGGACGACATCATCGAGGGCACGCCCGGGGACCGCCGGCGCGCCGACGCGGTGTACCAGACCCTGCTCTCCCGGGCGGGCGAGCGCTGGGTGCAGCCGCGCAAGGAGCGCACGGCGCGCGTGCTGGAGCTGCTGGACGACCCGCAGCGCACCTACCGGGTCGTGCACGTCACGGGCACGAACGGCAAGACATCGACGAGCCGGATCGTCGAGAGCCTGATCCGCGCGCACGGGCTGCGCACCGGTCTGTTCACGAGTCCGCACCTGGAGCGCTTCACGGAGCGGATCCTCATCGACGGCCGGCCGATCGCCGACGCGGCCGTGGCGGACGCGTGGGACGAGATCCAGCCGTTCGTCGGGATCGTCGACGCCGAGCTCGAGTCGCAGGGCGAGGAGCCGCTGACGTTCTTCGAGCTGCTCACCGTGCTGGCCTTCGTGGCGTGCGCCGACGCCCCGATCGACGTGCTCGTGCTCGAGGTCGGCATGGGCGGTGCGTGGGACTCCACGAACACGGCCGACGGCGACGTCGCGGTGTTCGCGCCCATCGACATGGATCACGCGGATCGCCTCGGCGACACGATCGAGGAGATCGCGACCGTCAAGGCCGGGATCATCAAGGACGGTGCCCGGGTCGTCTCGGCGCGGCAGCGCCCCGAGGTCGAGCGCGTGCTGCGGCAGGTGGCGGCGGACAAGGGCGCCGAGATCGCGTTCGAGGGTGCGCAGTTCGCGCTGACGGAGGACAAGCTCGCGGTCGGCGGGCAGCTCATCACGGTGCGCGGGCTGGCGGGGGAGTACCCCGAGGAGTACCTGCCGCTGTACGGGCGTCACCAGGGCGCGAACGCGGCCCTGGCGATCGCCGCCGTCGAGTCGCTGATCGGCGCCGCGACGCAACCGATCGCGGGCGCCGTGCTCACCGAGGGCCTCGCGGAGGCGACATCGCCCGGCCGCCTGCAGCTGGTCGGCGTCGAGCCGACGGTGATCGTCGACGCCGCCCACAACCCGCACGGCGCCGCGGCCCTCGCCGCGGCCCTGCGTGAGGCGTTCGACTTCGACGAGTGGGGCCTCGTGCTCGGCGTGCTCGGCGACAAGGACGCCATCGGCATCCTGCGCGAGCTCGCACCCGTCGCCGCCCACGTGTTCGCCACCGCGCCGGACTCCGAGCGCGCGACGGATCCGGATGCCCTCGCGGACCTGGTCGAGAGCGCGGGACTGCGCGTCACGGTGCATCCGAACCTCGGCGAGGCCGCGGACGCGGCGCGCGAGTGGGCGTCCGAGGCGCCGCGGCGCGCGGTCGCGATCGCCGGATCCGTCGTCCTCGCCGGCGAGGCGCTGCGGCTTTCGCAGGAGGAGGACTGGAAGAGCGGGTGGCAGCGATGAGCCGCGCGCCGAAGGCGCCGCGCTATCGGCCGCTGCCCGAGAAGCTCGGCCAGGTCGTGCTGGGCTTCGAGGCCATCATCGTGTTCCTCGCGGGCCTGGTGATCTACGGACTGCGGGCGCTCCCCGAGCCGATCGCCCCGTGGTGGGGCATCGTCGCCGGGGTCGTCGTCGCCCTGGCGATGCTCGTCACCACGGGCCTGCTGCGGCGCCCGTGGGGCTTCATCGTCGGGTGGGGGCTGCAGGTCGTCGTCGCGCTCGGAGCGATCCTCGTGCCCGCGATCCTCATCGTGGCGCTCGTGTTCGGCTCCATGTGGGCGTATGCGACGATCGGAGGGGCGCGGATCGAGCAGCGCGTCCAGAACGAACGAGACAGCAAGGGATAAGACATGGCCACCGAAGAGACCCTCGTCCTGATCAAGCCGGACGGCGTCGCCCGCTCCCTCGTCGGATCGATCCTCGCCCGCATCGAGGCCAAGGGGTACTCGCTCGTCGACCTCCGTCTCGTCGAGCCCAGCCGCGACCTGCTCGCGCAGCACTACGCCGAGCACGAGGGCAAGCCGTTCTACGAGCCGCTGCTGGAGTTCATGATGTCCGGTCCGGTCGTCGCGATCCGGGTCGCCGGCAACCGTGTGATCGAGGGCTTCCGCTCCCTCGCCGGCACGACCGACCCCACGACGGCCGCGCCCGGCACGATCCGCGGCGACTTCGGTCGCGACTGGGGCGTCGCGGTCCAGCAGAACCTCGTGCACGGATCCGACTCGCCCGAGTCGGCCCAGCGGGAGCTCGGCATCTGGTTCTCCAACTGACCAGGGGGCGCCTCGCCTCCGATTCGAAACGGTCCGGACCTGGCCGCGGGGTGATCCCGCAGGCGATCCGGGCCGTTTCGACTCGCTGCGCTCGCTCAACGAACAAGCGGGGCCGGGGGTCCTCGCTTCCTGCTCGTTGAGCGAGGAGCGCAGCGACGAGTCGAAACGGTCCGGACGCGGACGGGTTGAACCCGCCCGGTGAGAGCCCCGTCAGAACAGCTGGTCCAGCACGTCCAGTCGCACTTCCGCGATCACCGCGATCACCGCGTAGCTGACGATCGCGAGCAGCGGCAGCCAGCCCATCACCGCGCCGGCACCGCGGCGCCAGCGGGACGGGCCGGCCGTGCGGATCACGTGCAGCAGCACGGCGTAGAACGACGGGATCGTCACGACCCACGTGACCATGCACCACGGGCACAGCGTCCCGATCACGAAGATGCTCTGGCCGATCAGCCACACGACGAAGCCGAATGCGAACGTCATCCCCGCGAGGAACAGCAGCCAGAACCAGCGCGCGAACCGTGCGCCCGCCAGGATCGCCACGCCGACCACGATCGGCGCGATCCAGCCGCTGAGGCCCAGGATCGGGTTCGGGAAGCCGAACACCGACCCCTGCCACGACTCGAGGTTCTTGCCGCACTGCACGAGCGGGTTGAAGTCGCAGGAGGCGGTGGCGGTCGGATCCATCAGCAGATGGAAGCGCTCCATCGTCAGCGAGTAGGCCGCCCACCACCCGACGACGCCTGCGATCACGAGCCAGACGGCGAGGGCGACGGGGCGGGTTCGGGGCTGGGTCACGGGCCCATTCTCTCGCGCGCGACCTGTGACACGGATCCGCGGAGCGCGCCCGCGTGCGATGTGCGCGCCGGGGGTGCGATAATGACCTGTGACGCACCCGCGGCCGCGCCGCGACCGCGTCGATTGAAGACTTCGGGGCAAGGGATGCCCCGCGCGACCAGAGCCATGAGCCGGTCGCAGGCCGAAAGAGTTCGCGGTTCCGTCGAGAGCGGGACCGCCAGAGATTTCCGGGCGACGCGCGGATGTCCGCCCGCAGGGAGCACGCCAGAGATGGCTGAACAGCACAATGAACAGGACGAGCGCACCTTCGACGAGACGGCGGACGCGGTAGCGTCCGAGTCGACTCAGGACGGCGCACCCGCCGCGGAGGTCCAGGCCTCCGAGGACCAGGTCGAGGACCAGGCGATGGACGAGGCGCCCGCGGGGGAGCCCGAGACGGAGGCTCTCGTCGCTGAGGAGCCCCCCGCCGAGGCCCCCGCCGTCGAAGCGCCCGCCGCCGAGGAGCCCGTCGTCGAGGGGCCCGTCGCCGAGGAGCTGCCTGCTCCCGAGGCGCAGGACGCTTCGGTCGAGGTCGAGCCGGACGCGGCGGTCGAGAGTGCCGCCGATGGCGACGCCGAGTCCGAGCCGCCGGCGGAGAACGGCGCCAGCGAGCCCGAGGCCGCCGCCGAGCCCGAGGCCAACGCTGAGCCCGAGGCCGCCGCTGAGCCCGAGGCCTCGGCCGAGCCCGAGACCCCCGAGCGTCCGACCGCCGTGAGTCTCGGCCTGCTGCCCGAGGAATTCGTGTCGCAGGTCTCGACGGCCCTGCACTTCTACGCGCCCGACGTCCAGCCGCTGCCCGCCCTCCCGGCGCCGGAGGAGGAGCCCGCCGCGGGCCGCTCGTCGCGCCGTCGCCGTCGTCGCGGCGGGGCGGAGGGAGAGCCTGAGGCGCAGGCCGCGCCGGTCGAGGAGAGCACCGGACGCCGCCGCCAGCGCGTCGTCGAGGTCGTCACGGAGCCGCAGCGCATCAAGGGCTCGACCCGACTGGAGGCGAAGAAGCAGCGCCGGCGAGACGGTCGCGAGGCCGGTCGCCGCCGTCCCGTCGTCACCGAGGCCGAGTTCCTCGCGCGCCGTGAGGCCGTCGACCGCCAGATGATCGTGCGCTCCAAGAGCGGCCGCGTGCAGATCGCGGTGCTCGAGGACAACGTCCTCGTCGAGCACTACGTCGCGCGCAGCCAGGACGCGTCGCTGATCGGCAACGTCTACCTCGGTCGCGTGCAGAACGTGCTGCCGAGCATGGAGGCCGCGTTCGTCGACATCGGTCGCGGCCGCAACGCCGTGCTCTACTCCGGCGAGGTCGACTGGGACTCGGTCGAGACCGGCAATCAGCCGCGCCGCATCGAGCTCGCGCTCAAGCCCGGCGACAAGGTGCTCGTGCAGGTCACGAAGGATCCGGTCGGCCACAAGGGCGCGCGCCTCACGAGCCAGATCTCCCTGCCGGGGCGCTACCTCGTGTACGTGCCCGGCGGCGCCATGAACGGCATCTCGCGCAAGCTCCCCGACACCGAGCGCTCGCGCTTGAAGAAGATCCTCAAGGAGGTGCTGCCGGAGTCCTCCGGCGTCATCGTCCGCACGGCCGCAGAGGGTGCGACCGAGGAGCAGCTGACGCGCGACGTCAACCGCCTCACGTCGCAGTGGGCGCACATCAACTCGCTCGTCGAGAAGGGCAACGCCCCGAGCCTGCTGCACAGCGAGCCCGACCTGCTGGTCAAGATCGTCCGCGACGTCTTCAACGAGGACTTCACGAAGATGCTGATCCAGGGCGAGGAGGCGCAGCGCACGATCACGAGCTACCTCGAGGGCGTCGCGCCCGACCTCCTCGACCGGATCGAGAAGTACGAGGACGAGCGGGATCCGTTCGACGCGTACCGCATCACGGAGCAGATCGAGAAGGCCCTCGACCGAAAGGTCTGGCTGCCCTCCGGCGGATCGCTCGTGATCGACCGCACCGAGGCCATGACCGTCGTGGACGTCAACACCGGCAAGTTCGTCGGCTCGGGCGGCAACCTTGAGGAGACCGTCACGAAGAACAACCTCGAGGCGGCCGAGGAGATCGTGCGCCAGCTGCGCCTGCGTGACATCGGCGGCATCATCGTCGTCGACTTCATCGACATGGTGCTCGAGTCGAACCGCGACCTCGTGCTGCGCCGCCTCGTCGAGTGCTTGAGCCGCGACCGCACGAAGCACCAGGTCGCCGAGGTGACATCTCTCGGGCTCGTGCAGATGACGCGCAAGAAGCTCGGGCTCGGCCTCCTCGAGACGTTCAGCGAGCCCTGCGAAGTGTGCGCCGGACGCGGCGTGATCGTGCATCACGACCCGGTCGCCAAGCACCGCCCGAGCGGCGGCGGCGGCAACGGCGGGGGTTCCGGATCCGGCTCCGGCCGCCGCTCGCGCGGCTCCTCCAACGGCAACGGCAACGGCGGCAACGGCAACGGCAACGGCCCGACGTCGAGCGCGGCGGCGAGCACCACGGGCACGCACGTGATCACGGAGGGCGTGAAGTCCGCGCTCGCGCAGATCGCGGCGTCGACGATCCATCCGGCCGAGAAGGCGGAGGCGCTGGCCGAGGTCGCGATCGAGCTCCCGGAGGGCCCGCGCACGCCGGCGAAGCAGGACGCGCCCAAGGACGCCCAGGAGGGCGGCTCACGCGCCGAGCGGCCCAAGAAGGGCCGTCGCAAGCGTCAGCAGTCCGAGCAGCCGAAGACCACGACCGACACGCTGCTCGACTCCGTGCTCAATGCGCTGCCCGAGCCGAAGGCGCCCGGTCAGGGGCGCAGTCGCAGCCGTCGCGTCACCACGGCGGCGCTGACCGGCACCGCGGTGCCCGTCACTCCGGTCGCCGTCACCGAGGACTGACGCCGCGAGCGGCGCGGGTGCTACAGCCCGCGCCGCTCGCGCGCCGTCACGCGCAGACCGGAGGCGATCAGCGCCCGCACGAGCTCCTTGCCGCTCACATGACGCGCGCCGGCCGCGATCAGGCGCGGCACCGCATCCTGCGGCACGTCGTAGTGGTCGCGGTCGAACGAGCGCGCCGGCAGGCCGGAGGCCTCGGCGAAGGCGTGCAGCTCGTGCAGATCCGCGTCGCTCACCAGGTGCGCCCAGAGTCGCCCGTGCGCGGGCCAGACCGGATCGTCCACCAGGATCGCCATCCCACGATCGTAACCAGGACGATGCGGACGCGACGCGCCGGTTCGGCGCTTTTGCCGGATCCCTGCCCGATCGGGTAGAGTATTCCTTTGGTGCGTCCCCTGTGTCGCGCGCCCTCGACGGCGGCGCGGCGAAAGTCTTGCAGACGCCCCTCGCGGCCAGCGAGAGCAAGCGAAGTCTTTCCGTGAGATACCGGAGCCGGACGAGGCTCCCCAATGAAAACAGGTGTGAAGTGGTTTACGCAGTTGTGCGCGCCGGTGGCCGGCAGGAGAAGGTCGAGGTCGGCACCATCGTTCAGCTCGACCGTGTGCAGGCTGCCGCGGGCGAGACGATCGAGCTGCCCGCCGTCCTCTTCGTCGACGGTGACAACGTGACGACCGACGCTGAGAAGCTCGCGAAGGTCAAGGTCACGGCCGAGGTCGTCGGCAACCTGCGCGGTCCGAAGATCGTCATCCAGAAGTTCAAGAACAAGACCGGCTACAAGAAGCGCCAGGGCCACCGTCAGGAGCTCACGCGCGTCAAGATCACCGGCATCAAGTAAGTCCCAGAGAGCAGAGGCTGAGCAATGGCACATAAGAAGGGCGCGAGCTCCACTCGCAACGGTCGCGACTCCAACGCCCAGCGACTGGGCGTGAAGCGCTTCGGCGGTCAGGTCGTCAGCGCGGGCGAGATCCTCGTCCGTCAGCGTGGCACCCACTTCCACCCGGGCGCCAACGTCGGTCGCGGTGGCGACGACACGCTGTTCGCCCTCGCCGCCGGTGCGGTCGAGTTCGGCAACAAGGGCGGCCGCAAGGTCGTCAACATCGTCGCGGGCGAGTAAGTCTCCTCCGCGCGAGCACATTCATCGTTGAACGGGGCGAGCTTCGGCTCGTCCCGTTCTTCTGTTTCTGAGAGTCTGTGGGGATCATGGTCACGTTCGTCGATGAGGTGACGCTCCATCTGCGCGCCGGCAAGGGCGGCAACGGCTGCGTCTCCGTCCGCCGTGAGAAGTTCAAGCCGCTCGGCGGCCCCGACGGCGCCAACGGCGGCGACGGTGGCGACATCGTGCTCGTCGCCGACCCGCAGACGACCACGCTGCTGAGCTATCACCACTCGCCGCACCGTTCCGCAGGCAACGGCGGCTTCGGCATGGGCGACATGCGCTCGGGTGCGCAGGGCGAGGACCTCGAGCTCCCCGTGCCGGTCGGCACGGTCGTGAAGGACCCGTCCGGCGAGGTGCTCGTCGACATGATCGAGCCGGGCATGCGCTTCGTCGTCGCCCCTGGCGGTCGCGGCGGCCTGGGGAACGCCGCTCTCGCGTCCCCCAAGCGCAAGGCCCCCGGCTTCGCGCTGCTCGGCACGCCGGGCTGGGAGGGCGACGTCGTCCTCGAGCTCAAGACCGTCGCGGACGTGGCGCTCGTCGGCTTCCCGTCCGCCGGCAAGTCGAGCCTGATCGCCGCGATCTCGGCCGCGCGACCGAAGATCGCCGACTATCCGTTCACCACCCTGCACCCCAACCTCGGCGTCGTGCAGGCCGGTGACGTGCGCTTCACGGTCGCGGACGTTCCGGGCTTGATCGAGGGCGCGAGCGAGGGGCGCGGGCTCGGCCTCGAGTTCCTGCGTCACGTCGAGCGCTGCACCGCGCTCGTGCACGTCCTCGACTGCGCCACACTCGAGCCCGGTCGCGACCCGCTCAGCGATCTCGAGGTCATCCGCGCCGAGCTCGGCGCGTACCCGGTGCCGGAGGGGCAGCTGCCGCTGCTCGAGCGCCCGCAGCTCGTCGTGCTGAACAAGACGGACGTGCCGGAGGCCGAGGAGCTCGCCGCGTTCGTGCGCCCCGACCTCGAGGCGCAGGGCTACCGCGTGTTCGAGATCTCGACCGTCGCGCGCAAGGGCCTGCGCGAGCTGACCTTCGCGATCGGCGAGATCATCGACGAGCACCGCAAGGCCCAGCCCGCCGCGCCCGACAAGCCGCGCGTGGTGATCCGCCCGAAGGGCTCCCAGAAGGAGTTCGAGATCCGGGTCGAGGGCGGTACGTACGGCAACGTGTACCGGATCCTCGGGGAGAAGCCGACGCGCTGGGTGCAGCAGACCGACTTCCAGAACGAGGAGGCCGTGGGCTTCCTGTCCGACCGCCTCGACAAGCTGGGCGTCGAGGACGAGCTGTTCCGCGCGGGCGCGGTGCCCGGATCCACCGTCGTCATCGGCGAGGGCGACTCGGTCGTGTTCGACTGGGAGCCGTCGATCGGCTCGGCCGCCGAGCTCATCCAGGCTCCGCGCGGCACCGATCCGCGTCTGATGCAGGGCGGGCGCCGCACGAGCAACGAGCGCCGCGAGCAGTACCACGCGCGTCAGGACGCTCGCGCCGCCGCGCGCGCCGAAGCGGAGGAGCTGCGCCGGTCGCGTCGTGACGACGTCGTCGAGGGCGACGAGTGACCGCTCGGGATCGCGCGGGCCTCGCGGCCGCGCGGCGCATCGTCGTGAAGGTCGGCTCGTCCTCGATCAGCGGTGAGGCATCCTGGCGCATCCCGATGCTCGTGAAGGCCCTCGCCGACGCGCACCGGCGCGGCGCCGAGGTGCTGCTCGTGTCCTCGGGAGCGATCGCGACCGGCATGCCGTTCCTGGAGCTCGACGCGCGTCCGACCGATCTCGCCACCCAGCAGGCCGCGGCCGCGGTCGGGCAGAACGTGCTCGTGTTCCGCTACCAGGAGGCGCTGCGGCCGTTCGGCATCGTGGCGGGCCAGGTGCTCCTGACCGCGGGCGACCTCGAGAACACCACGCACCGCAGCAATGCGCAGCGGGCGATCGAGCGCCTGCTCGGGCTGCGCATCCTGCCGATCGTGAACGAGAACGACACGGTCGCGACGCATGAGATCCGCTTCGGCGACAACGACCGGCTGGCCGCGCTGGTGGCGAAGCTCGTGGCGGCGGATGCGCTCGTCCTGCTCAGCGACATCGCGTCGCTCTACACGAAGCCGCCGACCGAGCCCGGCGCGGAGCCGCTCGACGTGATCGCGCACGATGCGGATCTCAGCGGCCTGGAGTTCGGCTCCACGGTCGTCAACAGCGTCGGCACCGGGGGAGCGGCCACGAAGGTCTCGGCCGCACGCCTCGCAGCGGGCGCCGGGATCGGCGTCCTCGTCACGAGCGCGGACCTCGTCGCCGACGCCCTGTCGGGGTCCCAGGTCGGCACGTGGTTCGAGCCGTCTCCGGCCGCCGTGCCGCTCGGTACACTCTCCGAATAGCCGCGTCCCGCCCGGAAGGGCGTCGACGGACGCGCCGCGCACATCCTGAACCCCAGCGGAGAGAAGCGCCATGAGCATCGTGGAGACCCCGGACGTCGTCGTCGACACACCGCAGGATCGGCTGCGTCTCGCGAAGGACGCCGCGCGCGTCACCGCGCGTCTGACGAGCGGGCAGAAGGCCGAAGCGCTGCACGCGATCGCGGATGCGGTGCTGACGCACTCCGACGAGATCATCGCGGCGAACGCGGACGACCTCGCGCGCGGCGAACGCGACGGCATCGGGGCCGGCCTCCTGGACCGCCTGCGTCTGGATGCCAAGCGGGTCGCGGGTCTGGCCGACGCCGTGCGGGACGTCGCGGCGCTGCCCGATCCGGTCGGCGAGGTCGTGCGCGGGCACCGCATGCCGGGAGGCGTCAACCTCGAGCAGGTGCGCGTCCCGTTCGGGGTGGTCGGGGCGATCTACGAGGCGCGCCCGAATGTGACCGTCGACATCGCGGCGCTCGCCCTGCGCTCCGGCAACGCGGTCGTGCTGCGCGGCGGCAGTGCGGCGCTGTCGTCGAACACCACGCTGGTCGCGGTCATGCGCGACGCGCTCGAGGCGCAGGGCGTCAGCCCCGACGCCATCCAGTCGGTCGACGCGTTCGGGCGCGACGGTGCCAAGGCGCTCATGCACGGGCGCGGCTTCGTCGACGTGCTCGTGCCGCGCGGCAGCGCCGGCCTGATCGAGACCGTGGTGACCGAGTCGACCGTGCCGGTGATCGAGACGGGTGCCGGCAACGTCCACATCGTGCTCGACGAGACCGCGCCGGAGGACTGGGCGCGCGACATCGTCGTGAACGCCAAGGTGCAGCGCCCCAGCGTGTGCAACGCGGTCGAGACCGTGCTCGTGCTGCGCAGCGCCGCCGATCGGCTCGTCGCGCCCGTCGCCGCGGCCCTGCAGGCGCAAGGCGTGACGGTGCACGGCGACGACACCGTCCGGACGCTCGCTCTCGGTGTCGAGCCGGCGACCGAGGAGGACTGGGCGACGGAGTACCTGAGCCTGGACATCGCGATGCGCGTCGTCGACACGCTCGACGACGCGTTCGCGCACATCCGCCGGTACTCCACGGGGCACACCGAGGCGATCATCACGACGGATGTGCGCAACGCGGAGCGCTTCCTCGCCGAGGTCGACTCCGCCGTCGTGCTCGTGAACGCATCGACGCGCTTCACGGACGGAAGCGAGTTCGGCTTCGGCGCCGAGGTCGGCATCTCGACGCAGAAGCTCCACGCGCGCGGTCCCATGGGGCTTCCCGAGCTGACGAGCACGAAGTGGCTCGGCCGTGGCTCCGGTCAGGTCCGCGTCTGAGAGATAAGCTTGTCGGGCACGTTCTCTACACCCGTGCCACAACCCGAACGGAGCACGAATGCACCTCGCCGCAGCGCTTGCCGTCGCCGCAGCCGCCGAGACGGAACACGAAGGCAACGTCATGCTGATGACGCTGCCCGCCGGCCTCATCGCAGCCGTCGTCTTCACGCTGCTGGCAGTCGTGACCGCGTCGTACCGCAACGTCTCGAACCGCCACGCCGACCCGGCACAGGTGCAGGCGACCGAGGGTCATTCCGAGCACGAGACGGGACACGGCCACTAGGTCGTCCTTGTGACGGTGCAGCCGAGGCCGCCGCGGATCGGGGTGATGGGCGGGACGTTCGATCCCATCCATCACGGTCACCTCGTGGCCGCGAGCGAGGTCGCCCAGTCGTTCGACCTCGATGAGGTCGTGTTCGTGCCGACCGGGCAGCCCTGGCAGAAGCAGGAGGTCTCGCCCGCCGAGCAGCGCTACGAGATGACGGTCATCGCGACCGCGTCGAATCCGCGCTTCACGGTCAGCCGGGTGGACGTCGACCGCGAGGGGCTCACCTACACCGTCGACACGCTGCGCGACCTCAAGGCGGAGCGACCCGACGCCGAGCTGTTCTTCATCACCGGCGCCGACGCCGTGGCGCAGATTCTCAGCTGGAGGAACCACGATGAACTGTGGGATCTCGCCCACTTCGTCGCGGTGTCGCGTCCCGGCCATGTCCTCGACATCGAGGGACTGCCGAGCGCGGACATCAGCCAGCTCGAGATCCCGGCGCTGGCGATCTCGTCGACGGACTGCCGTGATCGCGTGAGCCGCGGATTCCCGGTCTGGTACCTCGTGCCGGACGGGGTCGTGCAGTACATCGCGAAGCATCATCTGTATCGGAGCAATGCATGAGCACACCGGACGAGTTGTCGCAGCCGCTGACTCGCCGTCAGCTGCGCGAGCTGAAGCTGACCGGTCAGACGCCCGTCATCAGCGCTGAGGACATCGAGGCCGCCAAGGCCGCGCGCGACGCCGAAGCGGCGCACGCCCCGGCCGAGATCGACCCGCGTGGGGAAGCGGACGTGGTCGAGGCCGCCGTCGTGGAGTCGGGCCCGGCCGTACCCGAGGCCGCCGAGCCGGACGGCGTCGACGCCGAGCCGGACATCGTCGACGCCGAGGTGGTCGAGGAGCCGTCGGCGGACGCCCAGCAGCCCGACATCGTCGCCGCGCAGAACGAGGAGGCAGCAGCGCTGGACGCCGCTGCCCAGGAGTCGTCCGCGCCGTCCGTTCCCGCAGAGGGACAGCGCCCGCTCACGCGCCGAGAGGTGCGCGAGCAGGAGCGCATGCGCACGGCGCAGTTCGCCGTGGTGTCCCCTGACGAGGCCGAGTCGCCCGATGCGCCGACCTCCGAGGAGGAGTCCGCCGAGGAGGAGCCGAACCTCGCCGCGATCGAGACGAAGATCGTCGGCGAGAACGAGACCTCGGTGCTGTACGAGGTCGTGGAGGTGCCCTTCGAGCACCGTGCCGCGGAGGAGGAGTCCGACGCCCCGGTGCACGGCGAGCCTGTGCCGTTCGAGCGCGAGCTGCCGGTCGCCCACCTCGTGTACGAGGACGCCGCCGAGCCCGGGAGCGCGGAGACGCGTCCCGACGAGGAGTTCGCGGAGTCGAGGGTCGAGACGGTGTACGTGCCGGAGGACGCGCCGGCCGCGGACGAGCCGGAGCAGCGCCCGACGGTCGCGCCCGCGTTCGGGGCATCCCTTCTGAAGGAGCCCGCGGCGGAGCAGCCTGCCTCGTTCGAGGAGATCCTGTCGCGCTCCAACGATTCGAGCGGCACGTCGACGGCCGCGAGCGCGCTCATCCTCGCGGCCGATCCTGGATCCATCCCGCTGTCGGCGCCGATCGACGCCACCGGCGAGATCCTCGTGACGAGCACTCACGCGCTGCCGGATGGGTTCGGCTCGCGCGGCCACGCCGCCGGGACCACGGACGGCAAGGACGTGGACGTCGTGCTGATCGACGGCGAGCTGCCGCTCGCGTCGTCACCGACGCCGATCGCCGCGAGCGACGCGGTGAGCACCTCGAAGAGCCCGGCGGAGGTGATCCGCCCGCCGGCACCGGAGAAGACGCACCGCCTCACCCTGATCCTCGGCATCGCGGCGGGCGTGCTGGGCGTCGCTCTCATCGGCGTGGTGGTCGCCGCATTCACAACAGGAGTTCTGGGCTGATGGCCTCTGCCGAATCGCTGACAATGCTCAAGATCGCCGCGGCTGCGGCGGATGCGAAGGGCGGCGAGGATCTCGTCGCCCTCGACGTCTCCGAGCCCCTTCCGCTCGTCGACGTCTTCCTGATCGTGACGGGCCGGAGCGAGCGCAATGTGGCGGCGATCGCCGACGAGATCGAGGACAAGCTGAACGAGGCCGGGCACAAGCGCCTGCGTCGTGAGGGTCGCGCGGAGTCGCGGTGGGTGCTGCTCGACTTCGGCGATCTCGTCGTGCACGTGTTCCACCAGGAGGAGCGCGCCTTCTACGCGCTCGAGCGCCTGTGGAAGGACTGCCCGGTGCTGCCGGTCGAGGTCCCGGGCCCCGGCGCGGCGACGCGCCCGGCGGAGTGACGCGATTTCACCTGCGCGTCGTCGTGTTGTAAGCTGAATGAGTTGTCCGGGGCTTCTACCGGACAGCACCTGGGTCTGTGGCGCAGCTGGTAGCGCACCTGCATGGCATGCAGGGGGTCAGGGGTTCGAGTCCCCTCAGATCCACCAAGAACCCCCGCTCCGGCGGGGGTTTTCCGTTTGATCGGGGGTCCTCGTCGAGGGGAACCGTGTCGACACGTCGAGATGACGGGCGCCCCTCGCCAGCCGCGGGGCTCCTGTGGCTCACTTACTGCGGATTCAAGCGAAATCCGCTCGAGGGAGCAAGATCCCGGGCGACCGGGAGCCGGCCCATACCAGCGCGCCGGAGGCCACGAGCGTGAAGAGGAGCGCCGCGCTGTATCCGAGGAGCGACATCACGCCGCGCTCGGGCAAGAGGAACCCGTAAGGCACCCACCCGTCGGTCGCCCCGCGGACGAGGACGACTGCCAGCCAGGCAAGTGGGTAGGGCAGGACGATCCACAGCGTCCGCCACCGCAGAGGGGCGCGGTCGCCGACGAGCACCCAGTCGAGCAGCACGAACAGGGGAAAGTAGACGTGGAGCACGGCGCTGATCCACGCGGGCGCGGTGCCGGTGCCGGGAACGAGGCCGTTGTAGATCACGGCAACGACGAGCAGACATGCCGTCACCACGCCGCGTGCGGCCACGAGCCAGTGGGGTGGGCGCTGGTTCCGCACCGAGTGCGAACCGGAGGCGGTCAGGACGACGGCCGCGAGCAGGCTTGTCTGGTTCGTGAAGTAGCCGAAGTAGTCGAAGGGATTGGCGTCACCGACCGCGATGCGTCCCAAGAAGGTGTGCACCAGCAGGACGACGACGAACATCGCGGCGCCGATACGCGCGATGCCGATTCCGACCGCCGAGTTGCGAGGGGGGATCCGACTCACATCGGCCAGCATAGGAAGCATGAAGGCGCGAGATTTCCTTCCCATGGCCTCGGGCATCGCGGCTTCGCTCCTCGGCTTCTTCGTGTGCTTCGCCGTTCTTTCGTCGTCGTCGACTGCACCGCCTCTCGCCGCGCTGCTGCTCGCGACGGCCGCGATCGTCCCCGGCCTCGCTGTGGGCATCATCGTGAGGCGGCCTCATCGCCCCTGGGGAGGCGGTCGGCGCGGCGACAGGCGAGCGCCTCGAGGCGGGGCGAGCCCTGTCAAGGGTCTGCTCATCGCGCGCGGCAGCGTCGATGCTGGAGTTCACAGTCGAGAGGAGAAACGCATGAGCGACGAGAAGCCGCACGAGCGGCACGCAGACGACGCGCGGGCCGATGACGCCGCCCCCACGCCGGTCGTGAGTGACGAGGTCAGCGAGGCCGCCGCGGAAGCCCAGTCAGACGCCGACACCGACGACGAGTCCTCCCAGGGCTGAATCCGACGGCGCCGGCAGCATCAGGCTCGCCGGCGCCGCCTGATCAGCGTGATCGAGATCACGACCAGCGCCGCAGCGATCCATCCCCACGGTGGCGCCGGTGGACGATCGAGGCGCGTCGACGGGTCCTCGCCGCGTCGCATCGCGGGGAGATGTTCGATCGCGTGAGCAGTGCGCGTGAGCCCGGTCGACGCGATGCGCAGTGCGCTCTCGGCCCGGCCGGCACCGCGAAAACGGATCGCGTCCAGGCGGTCCCGCAGTCGATCGAGCGCCGTCAGCGGGAGCGCGGCGATGACGTTTCCCGGGGGACGGCGGGCGACGATGGGATGCGCCCTCGTCGGCGCGATGGCGCTGACCGCGCTCCAGGCGATCCCGAGCATCCTGAGCCGGCGGGCGCTGACCCGCTCCTGCAGGCGCGGGAACAACTCGTCCTCCTCGTCCCTGACGTCCTCGCGCAGCACCTCCACCAGCCTGTCGATCGCGGCCTGCCGCTCCTGGGAGCCGTACGCGAGCGCCTCCAGCCGAGTGACGATCTCATTCACCTCCTGATGCTCCTGCTCCACCTGGAGTGTCAATTCCTCTCCGTCAGGCAGCACCCGACGCATCACGGGCCACAGCACCGACTCCTCGGCGAAGGCGTGAGGGAAGACCAGCCGATAGAGGTCGAGCAGCACGGGGCGCTGATCCTCGTGCGACAGCTCCCCGAGTCGGTGCAGCAACGCGTCGAGCTCGATGTGATCGTCTCTCTGGCGGGTCAGCACGCTCAGGCGCCCTCCGAGTTCGTCGATGCTCTGGTCAGCCACGGACTTCATATCGCCTTCTTTCGATCGGTCGGCAGGAGCCGAAGTCATGGCGGAGGCTCAGCGCCCGATCCGCGTCCATACCCGCCACCCGCCGGTGACGGCGTTCGACGTCGGGTCGGGCGCCTCGAGGTTGCCTCGGTGCGGTGCCTGAGCCGCCCGCTTCAACGCGACGAGCTCCATATAGCGATGCGTCATCGCGTCGACGAGGCCCGGCAGCACGCGACGGACAGGCACCAGCATCCCCTGTGCGACGCCCACGATGGCGTTGCGGCGCGGTCGCTCCGCGAGCCGCACCACGGTTCTCGCCACGCGCCGAGGCGAGACGACGGGCGGCAGAGCGCGCACCTTGTGACCCGTGAGGTTCGCGGCGTGCTGGTGGATCGGGGTGTCGATGCTCGCCGGCATGACCGTGCACACGTCGACCGCGCCCCGCAACTCCATGCGCAAGCCCTTCGCGAACCCCGCGATGCCGTGCTTGCTCACGGCGTAGGGGATGACGTAGGGCGCAGCGAGCTCCGAGAAGACCGAGCCGAACAGGATGAGCACACCGCCTCGCTCGCGCAGGCTCGGCAGCGCGAGACGCGCGGCCTCCATGGTGCTCACGAGGTTGACGTCGATCGTCCGTCGCAGCACGTCGTGCGGCACCTCCTCGAAGCGCGCGAACCCGTAGACCGACGCGGCGGAGACCCACACGTCGACACCCCCGAACCGCTCACGGGCGCGAGCGATCATCGCGGCGACCGCTGCGTGGTCGGTGATGTCGAGCGGCGCGGCCAGAACGTCGGATGCTCCCCGCGCGCGGCACTCGGCATCCACCTCCTCGAGACTCGACGCGCTTCGCGCCGCGAGCACCATCCGCACGCCGCGGGCGGCGAACGCGTGAGCGGCAGCCCGGCCGATGCCGCTGGAGGCGCCCAGGATCACCACGACGCTGTCCGCGTCGAGGCGGTGTCGTCGTCTGCGTCGCGCTGTCATGTCGCCTCCGTCCGTCGCTGTGCGTCCGAGGCTAACCGCGCGCCGACCGGGCGCACACGTCCTTGCGCGCGATGCTCCGTCGCACTAAGGCCGGTCCGCCCGGGAGGGGAGGTGTCGATCCTGCAACGCAGCCGCCGCCGATCAGCCGCCTGGGCGACGACGAGGGACGTCTGACTGTCCTTCACCGGGACTTTGCGCCTGAGTCGGCTGTGTCAGCATCGGTGGATGGACATCGCCCATCCCTCGGACGCCAGAACCGAGCCCTTCGCCGCGGGAGAGGCGGTGGTGCTTCGCAGTGTGAACACCTACGGCCGACACGGCCGGGCGGTGGGCTTCGCGGTCGCAGGACGTGTCCTCGTCGACGATGACGAACTCGCCGTCGTGGCGAGCCCCGTCGGATCCGCGATGCGACGGCGGGCGGGAGCTGGCAGCGGGCCCAACGGCAGGCTGATCCTGCCCGAACACTGGGACGGCTCCTACGTCGACGACACATGGTCGGGCGCTCCCGTCGTGCGCGTTCACCAGAAGGGTTCGCCCTGGTCGGTCTGGCGATGGCATGACGGGACCGCATGGATGCCGCACTGGTACATGAACCTCGAGCTGCCCTGGGCACGCACCGCGACCGGGTTCGATACCCAGGACTGGACGCTCGACGTCATCGCCGGCACCGATCGGGACGGGACGTGGTCCGTTCGATACAAGGACGAGGACGAGCTCGCCTACTACGCCGGCACCGGCCACTGGCCTGAGAGCATGCGAGCGATCATCGAGCGCGCGGGGAAGGAAGCGAGCAGCGTCGCGCTGGCGCGGACCTTCCCGTTCGACGTCGACTGGTCGCAGTGGATCCCCGATGCGGCCTGGCCCGTTCCGGAGCTGCCGGCGAAGTGGGATCAGCTCGAATAGGGCATCGACCGCCGACCACAGAATCATGGAGCCGCGGCTCTGAGCACGGGAGCTCGCCGAGGGCTCGCGACGGCGAGCGCGACGAGGAGAGGCGCCGGTCAATCCGCGGCGGGATCCCCAGGACGCTGCACGACCCTCCACGAGACGGGGCGGGTCGGCTGCTTCAGGCCGAGCGCGGCCTCCGCGCACCGCCTGCCCTGCTCGCGCAGCGGGTTCTCGACGGAGATGATCCCCGCGGCGACGGCCTCCTCGGACGCATCCCACCCGGTGATGATCGCTTCTCTCTGCAGCGAGGCGAGCGCATCGCGGGCGCCGAGCGCCAGTTCGTCGCTCATGGCGAGGACGAGGAGAGGAGCGTCCGGGGCGATGCGGTCGAGCACCGCCGCGGTGTTGCGGGTGCCTTCGTCCCGAAGGTTCGTCGTGGTCACGGCGACGGCGACCTGGTCCCACCCGAAGCCGTGTGCCGCGAGCGCGTCCCGGTAGCCCTCGAGGCGACGCGCGGTGACCGGGTACGGCACGTCGGGCGTCAGGTCCCCGCCGACGCCGAGCCACGGCGACCGATCGCCGTCGACCGGGAAGCTGAGGACGACGGGCACGTGCCCGCCTCGCGAGCGCTCGCGGGTCGCCAGCGCGGCCGCTGCCACCGCGTACGCAGCCGCGCGATCGTCGCCCGTCACCGTGATGATCCCCGCCACCTCGGGTCCGCCCTGGATGGCGGCCGGCCGCCCGCTCGAGGCAACCGCCTCGAGAACGGGATCGCCGCTGTACGTGGTCCACAGGACGTAGGCGTCCACCGCGGCGGAGAGCACGCGATCGACATCGGATGATGCCCGGTCGCTGCGAGAAGCGCCGTGGGTGGGGATCAGCACCATGCCCAGGCCACGCTCGACGCAGACGTCGGCCACGCCGGCGAAGAAACGCGCGGCCTGCGGGTCATCGAAGGCGTACGACAGATGCTCGGGAACGACGACGCCGATCTGATCGGTGCGGCCCGATCGGAGGGAGCGGGCGACCGGACTGGGGCGCTGATAGCCGAGCTCGCGCGCGGACGCCATCACCCGCTCACGGGTCTCCGGGCTCACGCGGGAGGGCTGGCTGAACGCGTACGAGACCGTCATCACCGCCACCTGCGCGTGCGCGGCGACGTCCCGGATCGTGGGGCGGTCGCGTTCTCCTGGCACAACGTCACTCTACCTGTGTACCGTTACACACGTGACTGCAACCGCTCGTCCGCCGGTGCGCCCCATCGCTCCCTATGCCGCGTTCGCGTCCTTCGGCGTCTTCTGGGGTGTGTGGGGTGCGTCGCTTCCCGCCACACGGGCGCAAGCAGACGTGACCGATGCTCAGCTCGGGACGGCCCTGCTCTTCGTCGGGCTCGGTGCCGTGCCGGCGATGCTGCTGACCGGGCGCCTGCTGGACCGCGTGGGGACACGCCTGAGTGCCCTGCTGCTCGGCGCGCTGCTGCTTGCGGGGCTCGGCCTCGCGCTCCTCGCTCACGACCTGGCCGCGCTCATCGTCGCCATGGCCGTCGTCGGCGCCGCCTCGGGTGCCGCGGATGTCGCGATCAACGCCATCGCGACTGAGGCGGAGGCGTGGAGCGATCGGCCGATCCTGGCCCGGAGCCACGGGATCTTCTCCGCGGCCGTCGTCGTGGCGAGCGTCGCAAGCGGCGTCGCACTGAATTCGGCGCTCATCGTTCCCCCACTCGCGGGAGTGTTCGGCATGGCGGCTCTCCTCATCGCCGCAGGCAGCCTCGTCGTCTGGAGAGGGACGCGCTTCGGACAGCCCGATTCGCCCGCCCGCCCCCACACGGAGCGCGATCACGCCGGAGGTGCGCGCTCGCGCCGGCTCTGGCCCCTCCTCGCCGTCGGAGCCGTGGGCGCGATCGCCTACGCGATGGAGAACGCCTTTCAGAGTTGGAGCGCGGTGTTCCTCACGGATGTGCACGTGGCGGCCGCGCATATCGCCGCCTTCGGGCCAGCGGCCTTCGCGGCGGTCGCCGCCGTCGCTCGACTGACGCTCGCTCCGCTCTCGCGTTCGCACCCCGCGGCGCTGCTCGTCGCCGGCGGAGCTGCAGCGGCGATCGGGAGTGCGATCCTGGCTGCATCGAGCGGCGTCGCCACAGCCCTTCTCGGCATCGCGCTGGCGGCGCTCGGAACCGCGATGCTCTTCCCGACCCTGTTGGGCCGAGCCGTGCGGGGCGTCCCGAGCCGGCAGCGCGGGGCAGCGACGTCCTTGGCGGCGGCGACGGCCTACGTCGGCTTCCTGGCCGGGCCGGCGTGCATGGGGCTCGTCGCCGGGCAGGCGGGGATCCGCGTCGCGTTCCTCTCCGTCGCGGTCGTCGCAGTGATCTTCGCGATCATCGCAGCCCCGGCCAGCCGCTGGGCGTCGTCCCACCTGGGCGGCCGGCACGCGCAGGATGCGCGCGAGGACGAAGCCGCCGCATCGCTCGCCGACGGAGGAACTCAGCGCGCGAGCGCGATGGCCCGCCGCACGCCCCGCGCATAGCTGTCCGGCTGCTCCCACGCGGCGAAGTGCCCGCCGCGCGGGAATTCGAGCCAGTCCGCGACCGCGAAGTACCGCTCGACGTACCGGCGCGGGGCGTTCACGAGGTCGGCGGGGAACACCGTCATGACCGTGGGCGTGTCGATCCGAGCCCAGTCCTTCGGTGCGGCTGCGGCATACGGCGTGAAGGAGGTTCCGATCGCGCCGCTGAACCAGTACGCCGAGATCCAGGTCAGGGCCTCGTCGGGCGTGAAGGCGTTCGAGAGCTCGCCGCCGGAGTCGGTCCAGTCGACGAGCTTCTCCAGGATCCAGGCCGCCAGGCCTGCGGGCGAGTCGCCCAGGGCGATCGCGAGCGTGTGCGGCCGCGTCGCCTGCTCGTGCATGTAGCCGCCCTCAGTGCTCTGCCACGCGTGTCCTCGTCGGACGTACGCGCGCGCGGCGTCGTCCAGGTCGTGCGGCGCACCGGTCAGGAAGTGGTACTGGGAGAGGTCGGTGAGGTGCAGGGCGCTCACCGCGGCGCCGTGGCGTGCCGCGAGGGCCTCGGCCACGTCGCATCCGACATCGCCCGCCGAGACGACGTATCCGTCGTATCCCAGCTCGGACATGGCGTCGGCGACGGCGTCGGCCATCCCGATCGCCGACATGCCTCCGCCGGTCACGGGCGCCGCGAACGGGAAGCCGGGAAGCGCCGGCGCCACGACCGTCACGTCGTCGAGCAGGGGGAAGATCCGCTCGAAGCGCAGGACGGAATCGGGCCAGCCGTGCAGCAGCACGACCACCGGAGCGTCGGCACGCGCGGCGGGGGAGACCACCGCGCGGATCGGCACGGATGTGTGCTCGCTCTGCCGCCAGTCCCACGACGCGATCCTGCTCTCATGCCGCCGCCAGTCGTAGTCGTGCTCCCAGTGCCGCAGCAGATCGTGCAGCAGCGCCGGATCGACTCCGGATGGCCCCGGCAGGTCGGGCAGCGCCACCGTGCGGAAACGCTCGAGGCGCGCCCGCAGATCCGCGACGGCCTGATCGGGCACGGGCGTCAGGTCGTGCTTCTTCATGCCGCTCCTCCCGGCGCGAACAGCGCGCTCGTGCTCATCCTGGCGTATCGGCACGTCACAAGAGCGATCGCTGCGCGCGTCACGCGCGGGCCTCGGGGCGGTCGGAGTCGCCGTCGCGTTCCCGCGCCCATGTGGGTCGCGTCGCCCTAGGCATGCGCGGGCCCCCGGGTCAAGCAGTGGCGGCCGATTCCGGCCGCAGACAGGATGGACCAGGCCCCCTCGCCCGAGGTCGGGCGCGGGTGATCGAGGGAGACGGCATGAGCACGGACACCGTGGGAGAGACACGACTGCGGCGGGGGATCACGGGGCCGCTCCTGTTCGTGTTCATCCTCGGCGACGTGCTCGGCGCCGGCATCTACGCGCTCATGGGTGTGCTCGCGGGCGAGGTCGGCGGCCTGCTGTGGGCGCCGCTGCTCGTCGCCTTGCTGCTGGCCCTGCTCACGGCGGGCTCCTACGCCGAGCTGGTGACCAAGTATCCGAAGGCCGGCGGTGCCGCCGTCTTCGCCGAGCGGGCGTTCCGCAGCCCGCTCGTGTCCTTCCTCGTCGGCTACTGCATGCTCGCCGCCGGGGTCGTGAGCGCCGCGGGCCTTTCGCTCGCGTTCGCGGGCGACTACTTCCGCACGTTCTGGGACGTGCCCACCGCGCCCGTCGCCATCATCTTCCTCGCCGTGGTCGGCGCGCTGAACGCACGCGGCATCCGCGAGTCGATGTCCGCCAACGTCGTCATGACGATCATCGAGCTCAGCGGACTCGTCATCGTCGTCGTCGCGGTCGGACTGCTGCTCGCCGGTGGCGGCGGCGACGTGTCGCGCGTGCTCCAGCCGCCCACGGAGACCGCCGTGCCGCTGGCCGTGCTGAGCGGCGCGATCATCGCGTACTACTCGTTCGTGGGCTTCGAGACGTCCGCCAACGTCATCGAGGAAGTGCGCGATCCGAGCCGCTCGTACCCGCGCGCGCTGTTCGGCTCGCTGCTCGTCGCCGGCGCGGTGTACCTGCTGGTGGGTCTCGCGAGCGCGGTCGCGATGCCCGCAGACGAGCTCACCGGATCCAGCGCCCCGTTGCTCGACGTGGTCGAGGCGAGCGGAGTGTCGCTTCCCGGCTGGCTGTTCAGCTTGATCGCGCTCATCGCGGTCGCGAACGGCGCGCTCCTGACGATGATCATGGCGAGCCGACTCGCCTACGGCATGGCTGACCGCGGGCTGCTGCCGTCGGTGTTCGCGCGCGTGCTGCCCAACCGCAGGACGCCGTGGGTCGCGATCATCGCCACCACCGTGGTGGCGATGCTCCTCACGCTGCTGGGCGACCTCGCGATGCTCGCCGAGACCGTCGTGCTGCTGCTGCTGTTCGTGTTCCTCGCCGCGAACGTCGCCGTGCTGGTGCTGAGGCGCGACAAGGTCGAGCACGAGCACTTCCGCGTCTGGACGGTCGTTCCCGTCCTGGGCGTCGGGTCGTGCATCCTGCTGCTCACGCAGCAGGACGGCGAGGTGTGGCTGTTCGGCGGTGCGCTCATCCTGCTGGGCGTCGTCCTCTACGCGCTCGCACGCATCACGCGACGCCGGACGTCAGCGGGCGACAAGGCGAGTACGGCCTGAGAGCGGGCGTCCGCCTCCCGGGAATCCCACCGAGAGGGGACCGTGGCCGTCGACGCGTGCGGAGCCGCCCGCACGCGTCGACGGGAGGGCGTGCGCCCTAGAAGTCGTACAGGCCGCCGTACGGGTGGTCCTCATCACCCGTGTCGCGGTCGTCGAACTGCACGGTCTCGGTGGAGAAGACCACTTGCGCCGCGGAGGTGATCAGCACGCTGACCGAGCGGTTGCCGACGACGGTGAAGTCGACGAAGCGACCGCCGGCGATCGCGGCGCCCTCGATGCGCTCCTTCAGCTCGCTGGTGCTCTGGCCCTGGGCGAGGAAGAAACTGGTGCCGTTCACAGAGACCTCCGTGCGGACCATCGTCTGAACATCGCTCATGAGGCAAACCTAACCGGCCTTCCGACAAAGGAGATGGGGCTTTCGTCCCGAGCGAAAACATGTCAGGGGGAGCGGAGCACCTTCGTCATCGCCTTCCCGCGCGCGAGTTCGTCGACGAGCTTGTCCAGATAGCGGATCTGCTGCATGAGCGGATCCTCGATCTCCTCGACGCGCACACCGCAGATCACGCCGGTGATCTGTGATGCGAGCGGGTTGACGTCGGCCTGCGCGAAGAAGTCGCGGAAGGTCGTCTGGGCCTCCAGGTGCACCGCGAGCTCGCGCTCGTCGTAGCCGGTCAGCCACGCGATGACCTCGTCGAGCTCGGCCTTCGTTCGTCCCTTGCGCTCGAGCTTCGCGACGTACAGCGGGTACACCTTCGCGACGCTCATGCCGAAGATCCGTTCCACGCACGCGAGTGTACGCCGCACGCGAAGCGTGTACGACGGCGTGACCCGCCGCCGCAAGCCCATGGCCCAGCCGGCTCGGGGACGTCAGGATCGAGGAAGATTCCCGGATCAGGAGGACGTATGTCGGACGCCAGGACCCGCCCGCTCAAGGTCGCGATCATCGGCGCGAGCGGACACACCGGAACCGCGTTGCTGCAGGCCCTGCGCGGGGATGAGCAGGTCGGTGCGATCGTCGGCATCGCGCGACGCTCGCCGGATGTCTCCTCCGCGCCGTACGACGCGGCGCAGTGGGACCTCGTGGACATCGCCGCGCCGGTGCCGAGCCAGGCGGGGGAGGAGCATGTCATCTCGCGGCTCGCCGCGGCGCTGTCGGGCGTCGACACGGTCGTGCACCTCGCGTGGCTGATCCAGCCCAACCGCGACCGGGACCTGATCCGTCGCGCGAACGTGGACGGCACCCGCCGCGTCGTCGAGGCCTGCCTGCGCGCCGGGGTGAGCCACCTCGTGTGCGCCTCCTCGGTCGGCGCCTACACGGGCGTCCACGACGACGAGGCGAGGGACGAGTCCTGGCCGACCGAGGGCATCCCGACCGCCCACTATGCGGTCGACAAGGCCGCCCAGGAGCGCGTTCTCGACGAGGCCGAGTCTCGCGGTCTCGCTGTCGCGCGCGTGCGCCCGGCCCTCGTGTTCGACGCGGATGCCGGCGCCGAAATCACGCGGCTGTTCCTCGGCGCACTGGTGCCGCCCGCGGCGCTTCGCCCTGGGGCGCTGCCCGTCGTGCCGCTGCCGGAGGGCATCCGGCTGCAGGCCGTGCACGGCGCCGACCTCGCCGACGCCTACCGCCGCGTCATCGTGCAGCGCGCGACGGGGGCCTTCAACATCGCGACCGAGCCCGTCCTGCGGGCTTCGGATCTGGCCGGTGTGGTGAGCCACGACAAGCACATCGATCTTCCCGCCCGCGTGCTGCGGCCGATCCTGAACGTCGCGTGGCGGGCGCATGCCGTCGCCGCCGATCCGGGTTGGCTCGACATGGCGATGACCGCGCCGATCATGGACACGTCGCGCGCCCAGCGCGAGCTGGGCTGGCAGCCGCAGCACGACTCGAGGGAGGCGCTGCACGAGGTGCTGACCGGGATGGCCGACGGTCGCGGCACCGACAGCCCGCCGATGCGGCCGCGCTCCGACTGGCCGCAGGACCAGCTGCCGCCGGGAGAGGTCACGCCGGACGGCGTCGTGCAGCCGCCTGCGCACTCCTCGGGGCACCGCGTGCCTGCGGGGCTCGAGCGCGACATCCTCGGCCTCTACCTCTCCGACCACCTCACGGGCGCGACCGCGGGGGTGGATCGCCTGGAACGGATGGCGAAGGCGTACAAGGACACCGACCTCGGCCCCGCCCTCGACGGGCTGTGGAAGGAGGTCCGCGGCGAGCGGGCCTTCCTGAAGGACCTGATCGAGTCCCTCGGGCTGCGGCGGCGTCCCTACCGGCAGGCCGCCGCGTGGGTCGCGGAGAAGGCCGGGCGCCTCAAGACGAACGGCCGCCCGCTCGGATCGCCCATGACGCCGGTGCTCGAGATCGACCTGATGCGCGGCGCGGTGATCGGCAAGCTCGGGGGCTGGGAGACGCTCGCCGAACTCGCCCCCGACCTGGGCCTGCCGCGTCAGGTGTTCACGGACCTCGCCGAGCAGGCGCGCGAGCAGGCGGCGCTTCTCGGACGCCTGCACGCGGAGGTCGTGCCCGAGGCGTTCCGCGCGGGCCACGTCGACTGAGCGCGGGGCTCACTGCTCCCAGGCCGGCGGGAAGTGGGGGATCGGCTTCGGCCGGCCCGGGGCGTCCGCGCGGCGCGGGGCGTTCGTCGGCGCAGGGCGTCCGGCATCGCCCGGGGCGCGTCGCGCGAATCGGCGGCCCGTGACCGTGTCGGGCTGGATGCGGACGACGTGCGGCTTGTGCTCCGGGTCGTCGCTGACGAGGTGACGCGCACCCGACGCGAGGATCTCGGAGTCGACCTCGGTGAGGGACGCGCGGCCGCGCACGACGACGCTCCAGTAGAACCCCGCCTCCTCGCCGTCCACCTCGAGCGCGACGACGGGGTGGGCGCGAAGGCTCCGGAGCTTGCGCCCGGCGCCGGAGCGCACGTAGAGCTTGCCCTGGTGCGCGACGTAGTTGAGGGGGAAGACGTCCGGTCCGCCGTCGCTGTGCGTGACCGCGAGCCGCCCGATGTCGGCGCTCTCGATCAGGCGCCAGCATTCGGAGGCCGAAAGCTCCTCGACCTCGCGGTCGTCCGAGATGGGTCCTGACATCGTCATGTCACTCCTCGCCGTGAGCCGCTGAACAGTGCCTCCAGTGAACGCCACCGCGTCCGGCAAGGGAAGGTCTTGCGGATCCGCCGCCCGTCCCACCTCACGCGGGCATAGGGTGCAGACGTGACGGATGAGCGGATGGACGCGAGCGGACGACGCGTGCTGACAGTGGCGATCCTGGCGTCCTTCGTGTCGTTCCTGGACGGCAGCATCGTGAATGTGGCGCTCCCGGCGATCCGGGAGGACCTCGGCGGCGGCCTCGCGGGACAGCAGTGGGTGGTGAATGCGTATCTCGTGACGCTCGGAGCGCTGATCCTCGTCGCCGGCTCGCTGAGCGACCTGTACGGGCGGAAGGTGATCCTGAGGGTCGGCCTCTTCGGATTCCTCGTGACCTCGATCGCGATCGCCGCCTCGCCCGGCATCGAGTTCGCGATCGTCGCGCGCGCACTGCAGGGCATCGCGGGCGCGCTGCTCGTGCCGAGCTCGCTCGCGCTCATCACGACGCACTTCGGCGAGGCGATGCGGGGACGGGCGATCGGCGCGTGGACCGCGGCGACGAGCGGCGCGATGCTGGTGGCCCCGCTGATCGGCGGCCTGTTCATCGACTTCGCGTCCTGGCGCTGGGCGTTCCTGATCAACGTCCTGCCCATCGGCGTCACGCTCTGGCTGCTCGCCGGCCTGGAGACACCGGATGTCCGCAAGCCGGGCGCTCGCGTCGACCTGATCGCGTGCGCGCTGTGCGCGCTGGGCCTCGGTGGCGTGGTGTTCGCCCTGATCGAGGGGTCCCGCCTCGGGTGGGGCGATCCGCTCGTCGTCGCCGCGCTGATCATCGGCGTCGTGCTGTTCGCCGGGTTCCTGCTGCGCGAGAGACGCTCGGCCGAGCCCGTCATGCCGCTCGACCTGTTCCGCATCCGCAACTTCTGGGCGGGAAACCTCGCGACGACGTTCGTGTACGCCGCGCTGGCGCTCAACGGCTTCGCGGTCGTCGTGTTCCTGCAGGAGGCGGTGGGCTTCTCTGCGACACTTGCGGGCCTGGCGTCGCTGCCGGTCACCGTGATCATGATCCTCGGCTCCTCGCGCGTGGGGAGGTGGGCGGACCGCAGCGGCCCCCGGATGTTCATGACGATCGGTCCCGCGGTCATGGCGATCGGCGCGGCGCTGCTGCTGACGGCGGCCGACCCCTTCGACTACTGGTGGCAGATGCTGCCGGCGATCGTCCTGCTCGGCGTGGGCCTGACTCTGACGGTGAGCCCGCTCACGAGTGCCGTGCTCGGATCCGTGGGCAGCGGCCGGGAGGGCATCGCATCCGCCGTCAACAACGCCGTCTCGCGTGTGGCCGGCCTGCTGGTCGTCGCGGTCATCGCGCTCATTGCGGGCGGTGACCTCGACCTCGACGGCTTCCACCGCACCGCGATCGCGACCGCGGCGCTGTTCGCGGCCGGAGCGGTCGCGTCCTGGGCGGGGATCCGCAACCCACGGCAGCGCGAGGAGGCGGCACAGGCGGCGCGGACGGGCAGTCCGCCCGAGTGAGTAGGGTTCGGGGAGAGGGAGGAATCGCATGGACGCCGGCTGGTTTCCTGATCCGACGGGGCGCGCTCAGCTGCGCTGGTGGGACGGCACGTCGTGGACCGAGCACGTGTCGACCGACGGCCAGGTCTCGACCGCCCCGCTGACGCCCGTCGACGCGGCGATGCAGGAGCAGCAGCCGGCCGCCCACGACATCCCGCAGCGGGCCGCTGCGCCCGCCCAGGGCATCGGGCGCGGTGACGCAGGCATCACCGGGGACCTGATCTCCGGCTCGCACGCCGAGGTGTCCGGCTCCGGCCCGACGAAGCAGAACGAGAAGATGCTGCGTGTGGGGCTGGGGGAGCCGTTCTTCGCGCGTCAGGGCGCGATGGTCGCCTACCAGGGAGAGCTCGACTTCGCGTATCAGGGCGGTGGCGTCGGACGCTTCCTCAAGTCGCAGGTGACGGGCGAGGGGCTCTCGCTCATGCGCGTGTCGGGTCGGGGTGACGTCTTCCTCGCGAACGAGCAGGCGGAGGTGCACATCCTGCACCTCGAGGACTCCGGCATCTCTATCAACGGGCGCAACGTGCTCGCGTTCAGCGAGACGCTGCAGTGGAGCATCGAGCGCGTGCAGGGCGCCGGCATCATGACGGGCGGGCTGTTCAACACCACGCTGCGCGGCAGCGGCTGGGTCGCGGTGACCACGGCGGGCCCGCCGGTCGTCCTGAACGCCGCCGAGGCGCCCACCTACGCGGACACCAACGCCGTGGTGGCCTGGTCCGCGTCGCTGCAGACGACGCTGAAGTCCACGTTCAAGGCCGGCGCGCTGATCGGCCGCGGATCGGGCGAGGCCGTGCAGGTCGCGTTCGCCGGCCACGGCTTCGTGATCGTGCAGCCGTCGGAGGGCGTGGCGGTCACGTCGTCGTCGTGATGGGCGGCTGCTGCTCGCGCATCCCCCACGGCGAGCCGTAGCCCGAAGGCGCGGGCGCGGCGAGCAGGTCGAGGAACGGGCGCGCGTCGAACGCCTCGGGTCCCAGCACGCCGGCGCCCGACCACACGCCCGTCGACAGCAGCTCGAGCGCGATCACGGGATTGAGTGCCGTCTGCCAGACGACGGCCTGCGCGCCGTACTCGCGCATGGTCTCCTCATTGTCGGCCACGTGATACAGGTAGGTCGAGCGAGGCCGGCCGTCCTTCCCCGTGCCCGTCACCCACACGCCCGCGCACGTCTTGCCGGTCATCCGGTCGCCGATCGTGGCCGGATCGGGCAGGCACGCCGCGACGACGTCGCGCGGCGAGACCTCGACGCCGCCGACCCGCACCTTGCCGGTGCGGTCGAGGCCCAGCTTGTTCAGCACCTTGAGCACCTCGATGAACTCGTCGCCGAGGCCGTACTTGAACGTCACGCGCTTGGCCTTCGTCCAGCGCGGCATCAACAGCACCTCCTCGTGCTCGACGTTCACGCACTCGACCGGGCCGATCCCGTCGGGGAAGTCGAACACCTCCGGCTCCGAGAACGGCGTCGTCGTGAACCAGCCGCGGCCCTCCTCATAGATGACCGGCGGGTTCAGGCACTCCTCGATCGTGGTCCAGATCGAGAAGGACGGGGCGAAGTCGTATCCCGCCACGACGAGGTTCGCGCCGTCCCGCACGCCGAGCTCCTCGATCTGGTCGAACAGCTCGTCCTCCGCGTAGCGCGCGAACACATCCGACAGGCCCGGCTCCACGCCGATCCCGACCAGCGCCAGCCGGCCGGCGTCGCGCCACCGCGCGTCCTGCGCGAACTGGTCGTCGCCGAGCTTCACGCCCGGCAGCTCGTACGGCCGCTCCGGATGGCGGGAGGACAGGCTCATCGCCATGTCGAGGTACGTCGCGCCCGCCGCGAAGCTGCCCTCGAAGATCGGCATCACGAAGCGCGGATCGACCGCGTTCAGCACGTGCGTGACGTCGTGCTCGCGGATGAGGGAGGCGACGGAGTCCGCGTCGGTGGCGTCGACCTGGGCCGCCACGAGACGCCGGTCGCCGAGCTCCTCGACGATCGCCCGCGCCCGTTCGACCGCGTAATCGGCGATGACGAGGGATTCGAAGAAGTGCCGGCGCACCGCGATTCGGACCGCCGCCGTGCCGACGCCTCCGGCGCCGATGATCAGGATGCGCATACGCCCTCCTCGGAACGGATGATCACGCCAGGCCGCCGTCGATCGAGCGCCGGTAGTCCTCGTCCGGCACCATCACCTCGGTCTCCCGGTTGAGGCTCTCGCCGCGGAAGAACGGGGTGGAGCGGGGGAAGAAGAACCACACCACCATCAGCACGACACCGACCAGCAGCGAGCCGATGCCGACGACGAAGGTGCCGCCGATGCCGAGCAGCACGCTGTAGCCGTAGTCCACGTCCCACATGTCGATCGCCGACTGCACGAACGCGTAGGTGAGCATGAGCGCGCCCGCCAGCGGCAGCAGGCCCTGCAAGAAGAAGTTGCGCGCGGAGGACAGCAGCTGCCGACGGAAGAACCAGACGCAGGCGTAGCCCGTGATGGCGTAGTAGAACGCGATCGCGAGGCCCAGCGACAGGATCGAGTCCTGCAGGATGTTGTCGCTGATCAGCGTCATCACGACGTAGTACACGATCGCGACGACGCCCATCACGATCGTCGAGAACGACGGCGTGCGGTACTGCGGATGCACCCGCTTGAAGCGCGCGGGAAGCGCACGGTACACGCCCATGGCGAGGGTGCCGCGCGCGGTGGGAAGGATCGTGGTCTGCGTCGACGAGACCGCCGAGATCAGCACGGCGACGACGAGCACCCAGCCGAACGGCCCGAGCAGGCCGTCCTTGATCGCGAGGAAGAAGTCGTCCGCGTGCGCCTCGTTTCCGAGCCCGACGCCGTCCTCGCCGACGCCCGCGTACATCATCGCCGCGATCGTGACGGCGACGTACGTGAAGAGCAGGATGACGGTGGTCAGCAGCGCCGCGCGGCCGGGGATGCGCGTGGGGTCCTTCGTCTCCTCGTTGAGCGCAAGACACGTGTCCCAGCCCCAGTAGATGAACAGCGCGAGCAGCACGGCCTCGATGAAGCCGCTCCACTCCGTGAACGCGAACGGGTTCAGCCACTGCCAGTCGAACGGCGTCGGATGGGGTGCGGTGCCCGTGGCGAACTGCCAGAAGGCGGCGACCACGAAGATCGCGAGGGCGACGTACTGGATCGCGAGCAGGACGTTCTGCAGGCGCTCCCCGATCTCGATCCCGCGCCAGCTGACCCAGGTCATGGCCGCGATGAAGGCGACGCCCGTCGCGGTGACGAGGACCGCGTTCTCGGACAGCGCGCCGTCGCCGAACAGCGACCAGAAGTAGATGCCGGCGATCTGCGCGAGATTCGCGAGCACGACCATGCCCGCCACCGCGACGCCCCAGCCGCCCATCCAGCCGACCCACGGCCCGAAGGCCTTGGTGCCCCACGTGAACGTCGTGCCGCAGTCGGGCACGGCGTGGTTGAGCTCGCGGTACGCGAAGGCGATCAGCAGCATCGGCACGAACGCGACGATGAACGCGATGGGGGCCTGGGCGCCCACGGCGAGCACGACCCATCCCAGGGTCGCGACGAGCGAGTACGCGGGCGCGGTCGACGCCAGCCCGATGACGGTGGAGCCCCACAGGCCGAGCGTTCCGGCCGCGAGTCCCTTGCCTTCGGGGCGACCGAGATGAAGGGGGGTGGTCGTCATGAGGTGACTGTAGAGCCGCGCGCGGGTGCCGCGCGAGATCGCCGCGCCGCCGTGCTCGCGCAGAGCGGGAGGCGCGTGCCGACGGCGTGCCCGCGGGGTTAGCCTGGCAGGAGACGAAGGAGGGACGATGGCGACGAAGCCCCCACCGAGGACATCGACGAGACGCGGCTGCGCATCCGCGAGCGCGAGCACAGCGCGGTCGGCGTGCCCGCCGTGATGAACGCGCTGAAGATGTCGTTCGAGCAGATGGGCGTCGTGCGCAGCGCGCGGACCCTGCTGCGCGTGAACCAGAAGAGCGGGTTCGACTGCCCGGGGTGCGCGTGGCCGGAGGAGGACCGCCGCCACGCGGCTGAGTTCTGCGAGAACGGCGCGAAGGCCGTCGCCGAGGAGGCGACGCTGCGGCGCGTGGGGCCGGCGTTCTTCGCCCACCACAGCGTCGCCGAGCTGCGCGAGCATGACGACTACTGGCTGGGCCAGCAGGGGCGACTCACGACGCCCATGCTGCTCGAGGAGGGCGAGACCCACTACCGGCCGATCTCCTGGGATGCGGCGCTCGGCGAGATCGCCACCGCGCTGCGCGAGCTGGACGACCCGAACGACGCCGTGTTCTACACGTCGGGCCGCACGTCCAACGAGGCCGCGTTCGTGTACCAGCTCCTGGTGCGGGGGTTGGGGACGAACAACCTCCCCGACTGCTCGAACATGTGCCACGAGTCGAGCGGATCCGCCCTGAACCAGACCATCGGCATCGGCAAGGGCACCGTGTCGATCACGGACATCCACGAGGCCGATCTGCTGATCGTCGCCGGCCAGAACCCCGGCACGAATCACCCGCGCATGCTCAGCGCGCTCGAGAAGGCCAAGGACAAGGGCGCCACGATCGTCGCGGTCAATCCGCTGCCCGAGGCGGGGCTGCTCCAGTTCAAGAACCCGCAGACGCCGCGCGGTGTGCTGCTGGGCGGCACCAAGCTGGCCGACGACTTCGTGCAGATCAGGCTCGGCGGCGATCAGGCGCTGTTCCAGGCGATCGGGAAGCACCTGATCGAGGCTGAGGCGCGCGACGGCGGCGTGCTCGACCACGACTTCATCGCCGCCCACACCGCCGGATTCGACGACTACGCCGCGCACGTCGCGAGCCTGCCGTGGGAGCCGCTGGAGGAGGCGACGGGGCTGCCCGAGGCCCGCCTCCGGGAGATCGGGGAGCGCGTGCGGACGTCGACCTCGACGATCGTGTGCTGGGCGATGGGACTCACGCAGCACAAGCATTCGGTCCCGACCCTGCGCGACGTCGTCAATGTGCTGCTGCTGCAGGGGAACATCGGCCGTCCCGGCGCGGGCGTGTGCCCCGTGCGCGGCCACTCGAACGTGCAGGGCGACCGCACGGTGGGCATCTACGAGAAGCCCGCCGAGCCGTTCCTGGAGGCGCTCGATCGCGAGTTCGCGTTCACCGCGCCGCGGGCGCACGGCTACGACACGGTCGAGGCCATCCGCGCGATGCGTGACGGCCGGGTGCGGGTGTTCATGGCCGTGGGCGGCAACTTCGTCAGCGCGACGCCCGACACCCGCGTGGTCGAGGAGGGCATGTCGCGCGTCGGCCTCACCGTGCAGGTCTCCACCAAGCTCAACCGTTCGCACGTCGTGCACGGGCGGCGGGCGATCATCCTGCCGACGCTCGGCCGCACCGACCGCGACCGTCGAGGCGGTGCGGATCAGCGCGTCACGGTGGAGGACTCGATGGGCGCCGTGCACGGCTCCCGCGGTCGCCTCGCCCCGCCCGCGGAGGACCTCCTGAGCGAGGTGGCGATCCTCGCCCGCCTGTGCGCGCTGGTGTTCGCCGACCGGCCCGGTGCACCGCGGGCGGACTGGCAGGAGCTCGAGAACGACTACGCCGCGATCCGCGGGCACATCGCGCATGTCATCCCCGGTTTCGAGGACTACGACGAGCGCATCGACAAGGGGCGCTCGTTCTTCCTGCCGAACGGACCGCGCGACGAGCGCCGCTTCACGACGGCGAACGGCAAGGCCAACTTCACCGCGAACCCGCTCGAGTACCCCGTGATCCCCGAGGGGCGCGTGCTGCTGCAGACGCTGCGCTCGCATGATCAGTACAACACGACGATCTACGGCAAGGATGATCGCTACCGCGGCATCCACGACGGCCGGCGCGTGGTGCTGATCCATCGCGACGACATCCGCGAGCTCGGCTTCGCCGAGGGCGAGATGGTCGACCTCGTGTCCGAGTGGCGGGGTCCGGGCGGCCTGGAGGAGCGTCGCGCGGAGGAGTTCCGCCTGGTGCCCTACGACACCCCGCGCCGCAACGCGGCCGCGTACTACCCCGAGACGAACGTGCTGGTGCCGCTCGACTCGACGGCGGATGTCAGCGGCACGCCCACGTCGAAGGCCGTGGTCGTGCGGCTCGAGAAGCGCTAGGAGGCGCGCCATGGGAAGGATCACGCAGCGCCGCCCGGTGGTGCGGATCGCGCTCGGCGGCGCGACCACGCGCCGTCCGGACACGCTCGCCGTCGAGGAGCCGCTCGAGATCCGTCTCGCGGGCGAGCCGCTCGCGGTCACGATGCGCACGCCCGGGCACGACGTGGAGCTGGCGGCCGGGTTCCTGGTCTCGGAGGGCGTGGTGCGTACGGGCGCCGACTTCCGCTCGGCGATCCACTGCGGCGGCCCCGGTACGGGCGGGATCGAGAACACGTACAACGTGCTGGATGTCGCGCTCGCACCGGGCGTCGAACCGCCGAGCACCGACCTGGCCCGCAACTTCTACACGACGAGCTCGTGCGGCATGTGCGGCAAGGCGAGCATCGACGCCGTACGGTCGGTCTCCGCGTACGACGTCGCAGCCGACGACGTGCGCGTGACCGCCGAGACCCTGGCCGGGCTGCCCGGAGCGCTGCGCGCGCATCAGGACGTGTTCGAAAAGACCGGCGGCCTGCACGCCGCGGGGCTTTTCGACGCCGAGACGGGTGAGATCGTCGTGCTGCGCGAGGACGTCGGGCGCCACAACGCGGTCGACAAGGTCGTGGGCTGGGCGGTGCTGAACGACCGGCTGCCGCTGCGTCGGCACGTGCTCATGGTCTCCGGGCGGGCGAGCTTCGAGCTGGCGCAGAAGGCGATCATGGCCGGCATCCCGGTGCTCGCGGCCGTCTCCGCCCCGTCGTCCCTGGCCGTCGAGCTCGCGACCGAGCAGGGCCTGACGCTCGTCGGCTTCCTGCGCGGCGAGACGATGAACGTCTACGCGGGCGCCGAACGTGTGGTCGCGCCCGTGGCGGTCGGCTGAGCCGACGGGTCAGACGAGGGGACGCGACGCGTCGATCATCCGGCGCAGGCACAGCGCCGCGGTCACGTCCTCGGCGACCGCGGACGGCATGGCCTTCGATCCGGTATCCGTCGTGACCTCGTCGATCGCGGTGGTGTAGCGCTCGAGGGCCGCTGCTGCCGCCTCCAGCCGCTCCGGTCCCGACTCGCTCTCGAGCGGTTCGCCGATCAGATCGGCCGTGCGGTGGATCGCATCGGTCAGCAGCTCGCGCGCGGGCACGGCGACCGACTCCGGCCCGGCGGCGCGGGACAGGACGTCCGTGAGATCGCGGATCGAGAAGACCGTCCGCTCGAGCACACGCAGACGACGGGCGTTCAGGTCGCGCGCGTCGCGTCGGCGACGAGCGCGGGGGTTGGCGCGGCTGCTCTCATCCGCATCCAGGACCGCCTGCGACACGGCCTCGACCGTCTGGTTCAGATCGCGCACGACATCCTCGAGGTAGTCCTCCGAGAGTTCGTTCGTCGACGTCGCGTCGGCGATGTCATGCAGGTGACGCGCCGCAGCGTCTCGCAGGTTGGAGAGCCGGTCGGCCGCCTCCTGGAGGAACAGCGGCGGGAACAGCAGCAGGTTGACGAACAGCCCGACGAGAACGCCGAAGGCCATGGTCACGAGGTACGAGATCGAGTACTCGTCGGGGCTCCCGCCGCCGAGCAGCAGGACGAACAGACCCGCCATCGCGATCCAGTCGCGTCCCGTGTCGAGGGACTCGATGCCGCCGAGCCACACGCCGAGGCCCACCACGAGCGCGAGCGCGACGATGCCGGGCGCTCCCATCCACGTCAGGGCGATGCCGCCGAAGCCCAGGGCGATGCCGATCGCGAGGCCGACCAGCGTCAGCGCGCCGGACCGCGCCGAACGTGAGAGCGTGGGGTACATGCTGACCAGGACACCGAGCGGCGCGTAGTACGAGTACTCCGCCGCGGCGAAGGGCACGAACGGCGCGAGGTACCACGCGATCGCCGCGGCGATCGCGGTGCGCACCGCGAGCGCCACGCGCGACACGGCGAGCAGCCCGCGAAGGCGGGACAGGCCGATCTGGAAGCGCACCATCCGTCGCCCCGTGCCTCAGACCGCCAGTTCCGCGCGCCAGCGCGTCAGGTACGTCGCGGTGATGTCGTCCTCGGCGTGACCCTCGGCGAACGTCGGGATCTCGCGCAGCACGGCGAAGGCGGTCTCGGGCTGCGTGCCGGTGGGGCGCACGTCGAGGTGCGTGGCGTCGAAGCCCGCGTCGTGCAGCCACGCGGCCATGTCGTAGTCGCCGTTGGAGTCACCCGCCGTGAACCAGCGGCGCGGCACGTCCATGCGGGACCCGACGAGCCCCATCGCGCGCTCGGCGCCGAGGGCCTTGCCCGCCGTGCGGTGCTCGAGGTCGATGGAGATGATCGTCGGCACGGTGTGGAAGCGCTCGGCGAGACCGAGACCGGCGATCGCCTCGTCGAGCCGCGTCGTCACCTCCGGCTGGCGGGCCAGGTAGTCGTCGTTCGAGACGTCGAGGTTCTGCTCCAGCGAGACCATGGTGCGCTTCGTGTCGTCCCAGAACATCAGGTCGCGGTGCTGGTCGGCGATCGCCCGGCACGCCGCCGCGAGGTCCTCGGGCACCGAGATGGCCTCGTCGACGCCGACGTCGCCGACGCGCCCCTCCGACACCGTGAACCAGGTGGCGCCCTTCTCGCCGATTCCCCATACGGGGGCGTCCGCCGAGAGGCCGGCGCGCACGAGCGCGGGCACCACCTGTGCGGCGAGGAACGCGTCCGAGCGCCCCGTGTTGAACACGACGGGGCAGCCGGCGTTCGCGATCGCGACCAGGTCGTCGGCGATCGAGGGAATGCGGATCGACCGGGTCACGGTGCTCGCGAGGGGGCCGTCGACGTCGAGCAGAAGTCCGTAGGGCGCGGATGTCATGCGCCCCATCCTTCCGGATCCCGCCGTGCCGGCGCACACGGCGCCCTCAGGTATCCAGCGCGCGACGGGCGTCTTCGAGGGCGGACTCGGCCTCCGCCGCCCGGCGCTCGGCGTCCTCCCGTGCGCTGTCGATGTCCGGTGCCGCCTTCTCCAGACGCGCCAGCTCGCGCTCGGTCTTCTCGAGCTTGCCGCGCAGCTCTTCCCGGCGCGCGCCCAGTTCGGCCGCGCGGCGGTCGTGCTCGTCCACGCGGCGCCGCGCGTCCGCGAGCCGCTCGCGGGCGCGCTCCAGGGCCTGCTCCGCCTCCTTCGCGGCGCGCTCGGCGGCGCGCCGAGCGCGCCGTGCGGCGAGCTCGTCCCCTCCGGCCTCCGGGGCTGGCGAGCCGTCCGGCGCCGGTCCCGCCACCGCGTCGGTCAGGTCCACAGGATCGAAGCCGACGACCTCCAGCGCCCGGGTCAGCCGGCCCGAGGTCACGGCGGCGGCGGCATCCGCGTCCGCCATGGCGGCCTGCAGGGTCTGGGACACCTCGTCCAGCACGGCGCTCGGCGCGTTCACGTCGTGCTGCCGGGCGAGCGCCGCGCCCTCCTTCGCGAGCGCGGCGGTGAGGGCCCGCCGGTCACGCGTCAGCTGCGCGAGCGCCGCTGCATCGAGGTCCTGCTGGGCCTCGCGCAGCTCGGCGCCGAGCTCGAGCACCTGGGCGAGCCGCTCGGAGCGGTGCCGCACGAGCTGACCGACGATCCAGGCGGGCGCGGACGCGCGCCGCAGCTGCGTGATGCGCTTCGCGAGCGCGGCGTCCTCGTCCTTGACGGCCTTCGCGCGGGCGTTGCGCGCGGCCGTGAAGCGCGCGGGAGGGAGGTCGTACAGCTCCCACGCGACGCCCACCAGCGGATCCTCTGCCATGGGTCGATCCTGCCGCAGCGGATCGGACTCGGCGAACCCGCCGGGCAGCGCGCCGCCGCCGAGCCCGAGGGGTCTTCGGCGGCGGCGGCGGGAGTGCTGCGGGTCAGCCGCGCGCGGCGCGACGCGCGGCCTGCTCCACGGGATCCGGCACGGGCAGCGACGCGATCAGCCGCCGGGTGTAGGCATCCCGCGGGTCGCCCAGCACCTGCGCGGTCGGTCCCTGCTCGGCGATGCGCCCCTGATGCAGCACGACCACGCGGTGCGCGAGCAGGTCGACGACCGCGAGGTCGTGCGTGATGAACAGCGCCGCGAATCCGAAGCGCTCCTGCAGCTCGGTGAACAGGTCGAGCACGCGCGCCTGCACCGACACGTCGAGCGCGCTGGTCGGCTCGTCCGCGATCAGCAGCTTGGGGTCGAGGGCGAGCGCGCGCGCGAGCGAGGCGCGCTGCCGCTGACCGCCCGACAGCTCGTGCGGGTACCGGTCGCCGAAATCGGCCGGCAGCTGCACGGCCTCCAGCAGCTCGTCGACGCGATCCCGCGCGTCGGCCGCGTTCTTGGCGATGCCGTGCACGACGAACGGCTCGGCGACGCACTGCGCGATCGTCAGGAGCGGATTGAAGCTCGACGCGGGGTCCTGGAACACGAAGCCGAGCTCGCGACGCTTGGCGCGGAACGCGCGCTCGCGCATCCCGAGCATCTCATGACCGAGCACGCGCAGCGATCCGCCCGTCACGGGGGCCAGGCCCGCGATCGCGCGGCCGATCGTGGTCTTGCCAGACCCGGACTCGCCGACCAGCCCCAGCACCTCGCCCGGGCGGATCTCGAAGTCCGCGGCCTGCACGGCCTTGAAGGCCTTGCGACCGAGCCGTCCCGGGTACTCGATCTCGAGTCCGCGCGCCTGCACGATCGGCTCGGCCGCCGCGTCGCCCGTGAAGGCGCGGTCGGCGATCTCCAGCCGCGGCACGGCGCCCAGCAGGCGCCGCGTGTACTCGTGGCGCGGCGCGGCGAACAGCTCGGTCGCGGGAGCCGTCTCCACGATGTCGCCGAGGTACATCACGGCCACCCTGTCGGCGAGGTCGGCCACGACGCCCATGTTGTGCGTGATCAGCAGGATCGCGGTGCCGAACTCGTCGCGGCACAGGCGCAGCAGGTCCAGGATCTCGGCCTGCACGGTCACATCCAGCGCGGTCGTCGGCTCGTCCGCGATGATCACGGCCGGGTCGAGCGCGAGCGCCTGCGCGATCACGATGCGCTGCTTCTGCCCGCCCGAGAACTGGTGCGGGTAGTCGTCGACCCGCTTCTCGGGATCGGGGATGCCGACGCGGCGCAGGATGTCGATGGCCTTGGCACGGGCGTCCTTTAGGGAGATCTGCCCGTGCGCACGCAGGCCCTCCGCGATCTGCCAGCCCACGGTGTAGACCGGGTTGAGCGCCGTCATCGGCTCCTGGAAGATCATCGCCGCCTCGGTGCCGCGCAGCTCGCGCAGGCGCTTGGACGGCAGCGGCACGACGTCGGTGCCGTTCAGCAGGACGGCGCCGTCGAGGCGAGCGGTCTCGGGGAGCAGACCCAGGATGCTGCGGGCCGTGACGGTCTTGCCCGACCCGGACTCGCCGACCACGGCGAGCACCTCGCCCGGCCGCACGTCGAGGTCGATGCCCTTCACGGCCGCGACGTCGCCGCCGTCGGTGGCGAACGTGATCCGCAGATCCCGGATCTCGACCGCGTGCTCCTGTGTAGCGGGACGTGTCATCACTCCACCTCTCCGAGGTCCTGACGCGCGATGGGCGTCGTCGCGGCCGCCGCGTCCGCGGGGGTCGCCGCGGCAGCGCGCCGGCGGGTGCGCAGGCGCGGGTCGGCGAGGTCGTTCAGGCTCTCGCCGACGAGCGTGATGCCGAGCACGATCAGTACGATCGCGGCGCCGGGGAAGACCGACGTCCACCAGATGCCGCTCGTGACGTCCGCGATCGACCGGTTCAGGTCGTAGCCCCACTCCGCCGCCTGCGTCGGCTCGATGCCGAAGCCCAGGAAGCCGAGGCCCGCGAGCGTCAGGATCGCCTCCGAGGCGTTGAGCGTAAAGATCAGCGGCAGCGTGCGCGTGGCGTTGCGCAGCACGTGGCGGAACATCACGCGCGAGGTCGAGGCGCCGATGACCTGCGCCGACTCGACGAACGCCTCGGCCTTGATCCGGATCGTCTCCGCGCGGATCACGCGGAAGTACTGCGGGATGAACACGACCGTGATCGAGATCGCCGCCGCGAGGATGCCGCCCCACAGGTCGGACTGCCCGCCCGAGATGACGATCGCCGCGACGATCGCCAGGAGCAGCGTCGGGAACGCGAAGATGGCGTCCGCGATCACCACGAGCACCCTGTCGAGCCAGCCGCCGAAGTAGCCGGAGAGGAGGCCGAGCAGGATGCCGAGGAAGATCGACAGGGCGACCGCGATCACGATCACCATGAGGGCCGTCTGCGTGCCCCAGATCACGCGCGAGAGCACATCGAAGCCGCCGACCGTGGTGCCGAGCAGGTGCTCGGCGCTCGGCGGCTGCTGCGAGCCGAACCGCTCGCCGTCGACCGACAGCTGCGCGAAGCCGTACGGCGCGATGACCGGAGCCAGGATGGCCGTGAGCACGAACACGCCGCAGATGACCAGGCCCGCGGTGAGCATGCCGCGCTGCAGGCCGACCGACTGGCGGTACTGGTGGACGACGGGCAGGCGCAGCAGGAGCGCGCGTAGGCGCGAGGTGGTTTCCGGGGCCATGTCAGTACCTCACCCTCGGGTCGATGAGCGCCGCGATGATGTCGACGACGAAGTTCGTGACGGCGACGATCACGGCCAGCAGGGCGACGATGCCCTGCACGGCGACGAAGTCGCGCGCGCCCAGATAGTGGGCGAGCTGGAAGCCCAGTCCCTGCCACTCGAATGTGGTCTCCGTCAGCACCGCACCGCCCAGCAGCATCGCGATCTGCATGCCGATCACCGTGATGATCGGGATCAGGGCGGGCTTGTACGCGTGCTTGCGGACGAGACGCGGCTCGGACACGCCCCGCGAGCGCGCCGCGTCGATGTACGGCATGGACAGTGTGCCGATCACGTTCGTGCGCACGAGGCGCAGAAACACGCCGGCCGTCAGCAGGCCGAGCGCCAGGCCGGGAAGAAGCGCGTGGGACAGCACGTCGGCGATCGCGTTCGGATTGCCGGCGCGGATCGCGTCGATCAGGTAGATGCCGGTGGGCGAGTCGATGCGGCCCAGGCTGATCTCCACGCGCGGCGAGGCGCGTCCGGAGGTGGGCAGCACACCGAGCCACACCGAGAAGATGAGCTTCAGCAGCAGGCCCGCGAAGAAGACCGGGGTGGCGTAGCAGAGGATCGCGAACACGCGCAGCACGGCGTCGCCCCAGCGGTCGCGCACCGCGGCGGCGACCATGCCGAGCGGGATGCCGACGAGGAAGGCGATGATCAGCGCATAGAACGCGAGCTCGAGCGTCGCGCCGCCGTACCGCAGCAGCACGTCGGACACGCGCTGGTTGTCCGTGATGGTCGTGCCGAAGTTCCCGGTGAAGATCTGCCCGAGGTACTCCAGGTACTGCACGATCAGCGGCCGGTCGTAGCCCGCGGCGTGGATGCGCTCGGCGAGCTGGTCGGCGGGCAGGCGGCCGCCGAGGGCGGCGGTGAGCGGATCGCCCGTCAGCCGCATGAAGAGGAACACCGTGGTCACCAGGATGAACACGGTCGGGAAGATCAGCAGGAAGCGGATCAGGATGTAGCGGCCCAGCGATCCGCCGGCTCGCGCGCGGCGCGTCGCTCCGGCGGAGGCGGGCGGCGCGGCGGCCGGGTCGGCCGTCGTCGTATCGGTCACGGATGGATCCTCACGGTTCGGGTCTCGTCAGTCCACGGAAAGGGGCGGCCTCGCGGGAGGCCGCCCCTTTCGTTCGTGTCAGCGCGTCAGCGGCGCGAAGCGCAGCTTGAACGAGGCGTCGAGCACGACGCCGTCGATGTCGGCCGAGCTGACGAGCGTCTGGGCGCCCTGCAGCAGCGGCACGGTCGAGAGGTCCTCGGCCACCTTCGCCTGGATCTCCTCGATCAGTCCGGTGCGCTCGTCGGCGTCCGGCGTCACCGCCTGCTGGAGGATCAGCTCGTCGACCTCGGGGTTCGAGTAGTGGTTGCCGAGGAAGTTCTCGGTCTGGAAGAACGGCGACAGGTAGTTGTCGGCGTCCGAGTAGTCCGGGAACCAGCCGAGCTGGTACGCGGGGTACACGTCGGCGGTGCGGTCCTCGGAGTACTGCACCCACTCGGTCGACTTCAGGTCGACGTCGAACAGGCCGTCGGCCTCGAGCTGCTCCTCGACCATCGCGTACTCGTCACCCGAGTTCGGGCCGTAGTGGTCGGGGCTGTACTGCAGGCTGAGCGCGACGGGGGTCTCGACGCCCGCGGCCTCCAGCAGCTCGGCGGCCTTCGCGGCGTCCGGGCCGCCGTCGCCGTCGCCGTACAGGTCCTTCAGCACCTCGGTCGCGCCGGTGAAGCCCTCGGGCACGTACGAGTACAGCGGCGTGTAGGTGCCGTTGTAGACCTGGTCGCTGATCGCCTCGCGGTCGACGAGCGACGCGACGGCCTGGCGCACGGCGAGGGCCTTCGCCTCGTCGGCCTCCGGCGTCTCGGCGCCGTACGGCTGCGTGTTGAAGTTGAACACGATGTAGCGGATCTCGCCGCCGGGGCCCTCGTGCACCGTCAGGTTCTCGTCGCCGCCGAGGTCCTCGACGTCGGTCGGCGCGAGGCTGCGGTAGGCGACGTCGACGTCACCCTGCTGCACGGCGAGCTTCAGGTTCGACGACTCCGAGTAGTAGTTCAGGATGACGCCGTCGTTGGCCGCGGCGTCGAGCAGGCCCTGGTAGTCGGCGTAGGGCGTGAACTCCACGGTCTCGTTGAACTGCCACGAGGTGATCGTGTACGGACCGGCGAAGGCGTTCGCGTCCACGATCTCCTGGTCGGGCGTGATCTCCGTGGCGGAGAAGACGTCCTCGTCCACGATCGCGCCGGGGAAGCTCGTCAGGATGAACGGGAAGACCTGGTCGTTCTCGGTCTTCAGGTTGAACACGACGGTCGTCTCGTCGGGCGTCTCGACCGACTCGAGGTTGTAGAGCAGCGACGAGGCGCCGTTCGGGTCGGCGATCGCGATGTTGCGGTCGAACGAGAACTTCACGTCGCTCGACGTGAGGTCGTTGCCGTTGGCCCACTTGAGGCCCTCGGGCAGCGTCACCGTGTACTGCGTGGGCGAGGTGAACTCGGCCGTCTCGGCCAGGTCCGGCACGACCTCGGTGCTGTTGTAGTCGGTGTTCACGAGGTACGGGAAGACCTGCGTCTGCACCGCGAGGGAGCCGTTGTCGTACGAGCCGGCCGGGTCGAGCGTCGTGACCTTGTCGGTGGTGCCGACCAGGATCAGGTTGTCGCCGGCGGCCGCGCCGCCGCCGCCGTCGCCGCCGTCTCCGTTGCCGCCGGCCGCGCAGCCGGCGAGGGCCAGCGCCGCGACGGCGGGAACCGCGACGACGAGAGCGCGTGAGCGCTTCGACTTACTGAGGGAAGCCATGATTGTGCCTCTTTCTGGATTGCGGATCGCAGCACCGCTCGAGGCGCCAAAGCACGGCGGGCGGTGCGCGATCGGGAGTGCGCCGGTGGGGAGGCGCATGATTCGTGATCCTCGCACACGCCTGACGGTGTGACGAATGCCACGCCTTGAGTTGAGCGATCTGTTTACATAAGCGCAATCTCACGGGGCGATGTGTGGCGCCGCACCGGGTCCTTCGCCGGTCGTCGTCTAGAGTCGCGGGGTGATCGCGAGGCAGGAGACGCGCCGTCCGCCCCGCGTCGCGCGGAGGCGGGCTCTCGCGGCGGCGGCGGGGGCGCTCGTGGTGGCGGCCGGCCTCGCGACGCACCTGCTCGCGCCGGAGGGACCCCTGTCCGACGCCGCGGGCGACGCACTGTACGCCGCTCTCGTCTACCTCCTGGGCGTCTCCCTCGTCCCGCGCGCGAGGGGATGGCGGGTGGCGATCGGAGCGTACGCATGGTGCGCGTTCGTCGAGCTGCTTCAGCTCACGGCGCTGCCGGCGTCGTGGGCGGCCTCGTTCCCGCCCTTGGTGGTCGTGTTCGGCTCGGTGTTCGCGCCACAGGATCTGCTGCTCTACGCGGCGGGGGTCGTCGCGGCGTGCGCGATCGATTCAGCCGCGCGCCGCTCGGCGTGAGCTTCCGGCGCCCAGGCGTCGAGGATCCGTCGCCGCAGCGCGTTGCCGCGCTCGGCGAGCGCGCGCTGACGCCGCACGTACTCCGCCTTGCCCTCGGGCGTCTCGATGCGCACGGCGCCGAAGCCCCATTCGGCGAGGTCGTACGGCGCCGCCTCCATGTCGAGCCGGCGGACGTCGCGCGCCAGCTCGAAGGCGTCGAGCAGCAGGTCGCCGGGCACCAGCGGGCCGAGCTTGACGGCCCATTTGTACACGTCCATGCCGGCGTGCAGGCACCCGGGCTGATCGAGCGCGGGCTGCGTGTCACGCGTCGGGACGAGCTGGTTGCGCGGCACGGCGTCGGGCGTGAAGAAGCGGAACGCGTCGTAGTGCGTGCACTTCAGGTCGTGCGTCTCGACGACCGCGTCCGAGCCGTCCTGTCCGAGCCGCAGGGGCACGGGGTGACGGTGGTCGCCCTGTCGGTACACCATGGCCCATTCATGCAATCCGAAGCAGTCGAATCGGCCCGGCCGGTCGGCCGTGCGCCGCAGCATGATCTCGATGAGCCGTGCGAGGCCCGCCTTCTCGCGCGCGAACGCGTCGCCGTCGACCACGGCCGCCGCGGCATCCGATCCGGTCGCGTACCAGCGCCATGCGAGACGTTCCGCCGCGTCGGCGAGCTCGACGCGCGGTCCCGGGTGCCAGCGGCGCAGCGTCGCCGGCTTGTACGAGTAGTAGGTGAACAGGAAGTCCCACACCGGATGCTTCTCGCCGCGCGCGGCTCGCGCGCGGTGCTCGGCCGTCAGCGCCTCGGCGCGGTGCGCGTGCGCCTGCTCGCGGGCGCGCCACTCGTCCCGCTCAAGGCGCCTGAGTGGGAGGACGGCGGGCCGGCGGGCAGCGAGCGGGGGCATGTCAGCGGGCGAGGATGGCGTGCATGGCGCGCGAGAGGTACCAGGGGTCGACGACCGCCGTCAGCTCCCGCGCCGAGTGCATCGACAGGATCGGCACGCCGACGTCGACCGTGCGGATGCCCAGTCGCGTGGCCGTGATGGGGCCGATGGTCGATCCGCACGGTACGGCGTTGTTCGACACGAACTCCTGCGTGGGCACCTCGGCGGCTGCACAGGCGGCGTTCCACGCGGCAGCGCCGTGGGCGTCCGTCGCGTAGCGCTGGTTGGCGTTGATCTTGAGGATCGGACCGCCGCCCGCCACGGGCTTGTTGACCGGGTCGTGGCGCTCGGGGTAGTTGGGGTGCACCGCGTGACCCACGTCGCTCGAGACGTGCAGCGAGGACGCGAACGCCTGCATGCGTTCCGCGTCCCCCGCACCGAGCGCGCCGGAGATGCGCAGCAGCACGTCCTCGAGGAAGGGCCCCGCAGCGCCCGAGCGGGACTGGCTGCCGATCTCCTCGTGATCGAACGACGCGAAGACGGCGATGGACCGCTGCGGCGTCGCGTTCAGCTGCGCGACAAGACCCGCGTGCGTCGACAGCAGGTTGTCCAAGCGGCCCGACGCGAACAGCTCCTGGCCGTGCCCGAAGGCGCGCGGCTCCTGCGTGTCGGCGACGACGATGTCGAAGCCGCCGATCTCGGACGCGTCGATGCCCGCACGCGCCGCGAGCGTGTGCAGGATGTCGGCGCTCTCCGGGTCCCCGATGCCCCACACGGGCTGCGTGTGGCGCTGCTTGTCGAGCGTCAGACCGTCGTTGACGCCGCGGTCGAGGTGAATCGCGAGCTGCGGGATCCGCAACAGCGATCCCGTGCGCACGAGGTGCTCGTCGCCCGCGAGCGTCACGACCCGGCCGGCGAGCTCGAGCTCGCGGTCGAGCCACGAGTTCAGCAGCGGCCCGCCGTACACCTCGAGGCCGAGCTGCCACCAGCCGCCGGGGCCGTGCGTCGTCGGCTTCGGCTTGAGCTTGAAGCCGGGCGAGTCGGTGTGCGCGCCGACGATCGCGAACGGCGTGGTGGCGCCGGCGTCCTCCGGCAGCGCGAACACGACGACCGAGCCGTCGCGCACCACCACGTAGCGCCCGCCCGGCGTGATCTCCCAGGCCTCGGTCTCGATGATCCGCGTGTGCCCGGCCTCCTCGGCGCGGCGTGCGACCTCGGCGGCCGCGTGATACGACGACGGCGACGCCGTCACGAACGCGGCGAGGTCCTCGATGTGGGCACGGGCATCGTCGGGAACACGTTCGGCGATCATCCGTCCAGTATCCCTTGTGCCGTCCCACTCCGTCCCGCGTCGCCCCGTGGCCTCAGGAGGCGAGCGGCTCGATCAGCGCGGAGGAGTTGTTGCGCACGTTGCCGACGTCCTTCGCCACCGGATGGTGCACGAGCGTCTCGGCGACGTACGGCGCGGCGTCGACCGCCGCGTCGAGCACGTCGCGCGGGTAGTCGATCGTCGGGTCGAGCCAGGCGTCGGCGTGATCGACGTCGAGGAACACCGGCATGCGGCCGTGGATCGATCCCAGCTCGCCGATCGCATCGCGGGTCAGGATCGTGAAGCTCAGCACCCAGCGGTCCGGGTCGTCATCCGCCTTCGAGGGGTCCTTCCACCACTCGTACAGTCCCGCGAACAGCAGCGGAGAGTCGTCCGCCGGGTGGATGAAGTGGGGGATCTTGCCGTCCGCCTGCTGCTGCCACTCGTAGTAGCCGCTGGAGGGGATGATCGCGCGACGCTTCTGGAGCGCCTTCTGGAACATCGCCTTCTCCTCGAGCTCCTCCGAGCGCGCGTTGAAGGCGCGGGCGCCGATCTTCGTGTCCTTCGCCCACGACGGGATCAGCCCCCAGCGCGCGGCCTCGAGCCGGCGCGTGGGCGGCTCGGTCTTGGCGGAGTCGAGCACGATCGCCACCGGATCCGTCGGCGCGACGTTGTACGACGGCGGCGGAAGCTCGTCCGCCACGAGATCCACCCGCAGCTCGCCCACGAGCTCGTTGCCCACCTTCGCCACGACGAAACGTCCGCACATGCCGCCAGGCTATGCCGTGCCGCCGACATCTGGACCGCCGCGGGCGGTCCGCGGCGTCACTTCTCGGGGTCGAGCAGCCCCACTGCCTCGAGGCGCTCCGCGAGACCGCCGCCGTCGTCGGCCGTGACCCACGGGATGGAGGCGCCCGAGTGGTCGTTCACGGCCGTGCGACCACCCGCGAGGACCGCCTCGGCGGGGGTCAGGCGGCGGATGGCGACGCCCGCGACCGAGGCCGGATACTCGGCCGTGAACTCGGTGTAGATCGCGTCGTCGTGCTGGCCGTCGTCGCCGATGAGCAACCAGCGGATGTCGGGGAACTCCTCGGCGAGCCGTCGCAGATTCGTCGCCTTGTGGTCGCGCCCGCTGCGGAACCAGCGGTCGTGCGTGGGACCCCAGTCGGTCAGCAGCAGCGAGCCCGCGGGTAGAGGTGCCGGCTCAGGAACCGCGTGAGCGTGGGCGCGATGTTCCACGCACCGGTGGAGAGGTAGAGCATCGGCGTACCGGGCTGCTGACGCGTCAGCCTTCCGAGCAGCACGGCCATGCCCGGCACCGCCTGGCGGGCGTGCTCGTCCAGCACGAAGGAGTTCCACGCCGCCAGCAGCGGACGGGGGAGAGCCGTCACCATGATCGTGTCGTCGATGTCGCTCACGACGCCCTGGCGCACATCCGGTCCGACGATCTGCACGAGCGACTCGCCCGGTGCGCCGTTCTCCACGGACATCTGCACGAGCTGCCAGCCGGGCTCGAGGTTCGCCTCGATGCGCGCGTCGATCACGCCGCCGCGGTCGGCGACCACTTCGTGCGTCTCGTCGCCGATCGTGATGGTGACCGCCGCGTAGCCGACCGGGATGCCGAGGAAGCTGCGCCAGCCGCGCACGCTCGCGAGCTCGCCGGTCTTCGTGCGCTTCGTCGGGGGCACGATCAGCACGCGTCCGAGCACCCGCACCCAGCCTTCGCCGCCGTAGCCGGGGAACACCAGCACGGTGGGTTTGCGGCCGCGCCGACGGGCGCGGCGCTCGCGCCATGCGTGCACGCGACGCTCGATGCGGGCGATCCAGTGGATCCTGTCTCGGGGAGCGGTGGAGGACATCGCGTCCAGTCTTCCACGACCGCGGTGCGCCGCCTCGGTCGGAGACTCCCCGTCTTGGTCGGTCAGTCCTCGAAGTGGCGCTGCTCGAGGCGCGCGATGACCTTCTTCGCGACGAACACGCCCACGACCAGCAGCAGGATCGCGCCCACGAAGATGTATCCGGCCCAGTGCGCGTCGTCGGACAGCCTGCGGTAGGACTGGGCGGCGCCGGCCGCGACAGAGACGTAGAGCGTCGCCCAGATCACGCACGCCGGGAAGGTCCAGAGGATGAATCGCCGGTATGTGTACGTGCTCATGCCGACCGTAAGGGGGACGAGAGAGTGCAGCACGGGCAGGAAGCGCGAGAGGAAGATCGCGATGCCGCCGCGGCGCTGCACGTAGCGCTCCGCACGCAGCCAGTTCCGCTCGCCGATCCTGCGCCCCATCCACGACGCCCGGATGTGCGGACCGAGCCAGCGTCCCAGCCCGAAGCCGATGGACTCTCCGGCGAGCGAGCCGATGATCACGACCACCGCGAGGATCACGCCCTCGACGGCGGATCTGACGCCCGTCGCCGCGACGATCACGACCGTGTCGCCCGGCACGATGACGCCGACGAGCACGCTCGTCTCGAGCAGGATCGCGAGGCCCGCCAGCGCGGTGCGCAGCACGGGATCGACGGACTCGACGATGTCGAGCAGCCATCGAAGCGCGTCATCCACGCCACGAGCATAGGCGTGCGCGCCGAGCGGTACCCTGGAAGCTCGCACCGCCGCGCCCGTTCGGCGCGCTCTCGAACGATTGGCTGTCCCACCCGTGTCGCAGATCTCCTCCGCTCCCGCTGCCGTGCCCGTGGAGGGCGCGTTCGACGTCCACGCCCTGCAGGCGAAGTGGCAGGCGTACTGGGAGCAGCACGGCACGTTCCTCGCCGGCGGCGAGGACGACACCCGGCCGCGCAAGTACGTGCTGGCGATGTTCCCGTACCCCTCGGGCGACCTGCACATGGGGCACGCCGAGAACTACCTGTACAGCGACATCGTGGCCCGCTTCTGGCGCCACCGCGGATACAACGTGCTGCACCCGATCGGCTGGGACTCGTTCGGCCTGCCGGCCGAGAACGCGGCGATCCAGCGCGGCGCCGACCCGCGCGTGTGGACCTACGACAACATCGCGCAGCAGCGCACGAGCCTGAAGGCCTACGGCGTCTCGTTCGACTGGAGCCGTGTGCTGCACACGAGCGACGACGACTACTACCGGTGGAACCAGTGGCTGTTCCAGCAGCTGCACGAGCGCGGCCTGGCGTACCGCAAGGAGAGCCCGGTCAACTGGTGCCCGAACGACCAGACCGTGCTGGCGAACGAGCAGGTCGTCGACGGCGCGTGCGAGCGCTGCGGCTTCACCGTGGTGAAGAAGAAGCTCACGCAGTGGTACTTCAAGATCACCGACTACGCCGACCGGCTGCTGGACGACCTGAACCAGCTCGAGGGCTTCTGGCCGCACAAGGTGCTGCAGATGCAGCGCAACTGGATCGGCCGCTCGGTGGGCGCCGACATCGACTTCGAGATCGAGGGCCGCGCCGAGAAGGTCACGGTCTTCTCGACCCGCCCCGACACGCTGCACGGCGCGACCTTCATGGTCGTAGCGCCCGACAGCGACCTGGCCGCCGAGCTCGTGGCCGACGCCTCGCCCGAGGCGCGCCTGCGCTTCCAGGACTACCTGGAGCAGACGCAGAAGCAGTCCGACATCGAGCGCCAGAGCGCCGACCGGCCCAAGACGGGCGTGTTCCTGGAGCGCTACGCGATCAACCCCGTCAACGGCGAGCGTCTGCCGATCTGGGCGGCCGACTACGTCCTGGCCGACTACGGCCACGGCGCCGTCATGGCGGTGCCCGCGCACGACCAGCGCGACCTGGACTTCGCCCGCGCGTTCGACCTGCCGGTGCGCGTGGTCGTCGACACCACCGCGCCGATCACGGGCGCCATCCCGGTCATCGAGGTGGACGAGGACGGCGTGCCGATCGACCCGCAGCTGAGCGAGCTGAACCCGCGCGCGACGGGCGAGGCGCTCACCGGCGAGGGCCGGATGATCAACTCCGGATCGCTCGACGGCCTGTCCAAGCGCAACGCGATCGCGCGCGTGATCGAGCAGCTCGAGGCCGACGGCACGGGCCGCGCCGCCAAGCAGTACCGCCTGCGCGACTGGCTCATCTCGCGCCAGCGGTTCTGGGGCACCCCGATCCCGATGATCCACACGGAGGGCGGCGAGATCGTGCCGGTCCCCGCCGACCAGCTCCCCGTGCGCCTGCCGGACGCGGCCGGGCTGGACCTGAAGCCCAAGGGCTCGTCGCCGCTGGGCGCCGCGAGCGGCTGGGTCGAGACGACGGATCCGCGCACGGGTGAGCCCGCGCTGCGCGACCCCGACACGATGGACACGTTCGTCGACAGCTCGTGGTACTTCCTGCGCTTCCTGTCGCCGGGGAACGACGCGAAGGCGTTCGATCCCAAGGACGTCGACCGCTGGGCACCCGTCGACACGTACATCGGCGGCGTCGAGCACGCCATCCTGCACCTGCTGTACGCGCGCTTCATCACGAAGGTGCTCTTCGACATGGGCCTGGTGGACTTCACCGAGCCGTTCTCGAGCCTGATCAACCAGGGCATGGTGAACCTGGGCGGCACGAAGATGTCGAAGTCGAAGGGCAACCTGATCCTCTTCACGGACGAGGTCAAGCAGTACGGCGCGGATGTCGTGCGCGTCGCGCTGGCGTTCGTGGGACCGGTCGAGGACGACAAGAACTGGGACGACGTGTCGATGACCGGCGCGCAGAAGTTCCTCGCGCGTGCGCTGCGTCTGGCGCAGGAGGTCTCGAGCGAGAAGGACGTCGTGTGGGCCGAGGGCGACGCGGCGCTGCGCCGCGTGACGCACCGTCTGCTGGCCGACGCGCCGGTGCTGATCGAGCAGACGAAGTTCAACGTCGTGGTCGCCCGCCTCATGGAGCTGGTGAACGCCACCCGCAAGGCCGTGGACGGCGCCGCCGGCCCGGCGGACCCCGCCGTCCGCGAGGCCGTCGAGGCGACCGCGATGATCCTGGATCTCTTCGCGCCGCACACGGCCGAGGAGATGTGGCAGGTGCTCGGCTACGACGCGTCCATCGGCCTCGTGACGTGGCGCAGCGCCGATCCCGCCTTGCTGGTCGAGGAGTCCGTCACGGCGGTCGTCCAGATCGACGGCAAGGTGCGCGCGACCCTCGAGGTGCCGGCGAAGGTCGACACCGAGACCCTGGAGCGGATGGCGCGCGAGGACGAGCGCGTGATCCGCGCGCTCGGCGACCGCGCGATCGTGCGCGTGATCGTGCGCGCGCCGAAGGTCGTCAGCTTCTCGACGAAGTAGAAGGCGAGCGCGACGAGTCGGTCCCCTCGTCGTGAACCCTCAGCGCCACGGCGACCGCCTCCTGGAGGTCCCCGCTCCTTGCCACGGCCTCGCGCTGTGCGCTGGCGCCGGTTCCCCGCGCGAGCATTGTGGCCAGGGCCCGGTCCACCGCGTCGCGCTCCTCGGCGTCCGCGAAGCCCTCGTCGATGTGATCGCGGAAGTCCCGCACGACCTCGGCGGCAGTGTGCAGTGACCCCGACTGCGGATGCACGAGATGGTCGTCGAGCCCGAAGCGACTCGCGCGCCACGAAGCCAGCCGCAGCAGGGTCGTCGGTGTGGAGTCGACGGGCCTCCCGGTCGCGGCCGCGTCGGCCTCCACGTTGACCAGTGCGCGCACCATCACCGCCAGCGCTGCCGCGTCCTCGGCGCGAAGACAGACATCGGCGATCCGGATCTCGACGGTCGGGAGGTGATGGGAGATGCGGGCGTCGAAATAGACCATGCCCGGGTCGAGAAGCACCCCGGTCTCGAGCATCCGCGAGAGGTGCTCGGCGTACGCGGCCGCCGAGCCGAAGACGTCGTATGGACCCGACGTCGGCCACCGGCTGTACGCCTGGTAGCGGTAGCTCGCGAATCCGGTGTCCTCTCCTTGGTAGAAGGGTGAGTTCGCGCTGAGCGCCAGCAGAACCGGCAGCCACGGCCGGATGCGGTCGAGCACTGCGACGCCCTCGTCACGGGACTCGACCTCCACGTGCACGTGGAACCCGCATGTGAGCTGCTCTCGCATCGTCCGCCCGAATCGCTTGCGCATGGCGTCGTATCGCTCGTCCGCGACGGTATGGGTGTCGCACGCGGCCGGCGCGGTGGCAAGGGGAACGGCTCGCGCTCCGACCGCTCGGGCGGCCGCGTCTGCCGCGCGACGTCCGCTGACGATCGAGGAGTGCAGCTGCGCGAGCGTTCTGAGCGGCGGACCGACCACCTCGATCTGCTCCAGTTTCGCCTCCCAGGCCATGATGCTGCCGCCGTCGTCTCCGACCTCCGGCTGGTGGCGCATGACCGCCTCGGCGGCGGGCGTGGGGTGGAGGGTCGCGGCGTCGACCAGGAGCAGCTCCTCCTCGACTCCGACCGTGCGGATCCGGCGCGACGGTGCGATGCCCACGGGGCCCCGCACGACCGCGATCGCGCTCACGACAGCTCCGCGACATCGACGCGGGACAGCTCGTCCCACAGCCGGGCGATGGATGCGGCGCCGCGCGTCAGCATGCCGATGTCGACGCTCTCGTCGCTGGCGTGCCAGTGATCCTCGGGCAGCCCCGTTCCCAGGAACAGGACCGGCGCGTCGAGCATCCTCACGAGCAGATCAGCCGGACCCCCACCCGCATTGCCGATGCGGGAGACCTCGGATCGTCCGAACCCGGCGGCGAGTGAACGCACGAGCGCGTCGAAGGCCGCGCCGCGCGGCGTCGTGTACGGGTCCTGGCCGTTCTCAGGCGAGACATCCAGCGTGTAGGTCACCGACGGCGGGACCACCGTCGCGACGAAGTCTCGCAGCTGCTGCGCGACGACCTCCACCCTCTGAGCGGGCACGGTCCGGATGCTCAGCGTCGCCTGCGCGACGGCAGGGATGACGGATCGCGAGCTGTCGGGATCGCCGGCGAGCAGGGTGAGGATCTCGAGGGAGGGTCGCGCCCACAGGCGCTCGAGGACGGAGTGGCCCTCCTCGCCCGTGATGCTTCGGCTCTCGGTGCGTGCGATCCACGTCTCCTCGGAGAACGGGACCGCCGCCAGCTCCGCCGCACGCGCGGCCCCGAGCGGCGCGACGTCGTCGTAGAACCCCGGCAGCTGGATGCGGCCGTCCGCGTCCTGCAGTGCGGTGATCACGCGGGCGAGCACGTGAGCGGGGTTCGGGGCGGAGCCCGATGCCGTCCCACTGTGCACGTCCCGCAGCGGGCCCTCGATCTGCAGCGATGCGTTGACGATACCGCGCATGGAGGTCACGACTCCGGGGTCGTCCGTCGTCCACTGCACAGTGTCGGAGAACACGATCACGTCGCACGCGAACTGCTCGCGGTGGTCCTGGAGGAACTGCTCGAGGTGGGGAGAGCCGGTCTCCTCCTCGCCCTCGACCAGGAACTTGAGATTGACCGCTGGGCGTTCGAGCCCGGTCGCGGCGAGATGCGCGCGCAGGCCCCAGAGATGAGCCATGACCTGACCCTTGGCGTCCGACGCGCCGCGCCCGAAAATGCGGCCGTCCCGCACCACCGGCTCGAACGGCGCAGTGATCTGCCACTGCTCGGGCTTCGCATGACGCACGTCATGGTGGCTGTAGATCAGCACGGTCGGCAGCGCGGGATCCACGAGCCATTCTGCGTACACCGCTGCGGTTTCACCGGTCTGATGGAGCGTGGCGGCCAGGCCGATCCCGCGCATCGCCTCTGCCAGCCAGCGGGCGGAGCGCAGGACGTCGATCGCCCGGTTCGGGTCGGATGAGTCCGACGGGATGCGCAACCACTGCGTGAGTTGATCGCTCATCTCGCGGACGGACCGATCCAGGAAGCTTGTGACGGCCTCCATCGGCGGGATCTCCTCGCCGAGCACCGTCCCCGTCATGGTGTGCCGACAAGCTGGGCGAGGCGCGTGTCCCGGGACGTCAGGGCGAGGGCGCTGCGCCCTGATGAGCCCTTCGGTGCAGAAGCGAAGTTCGACATGTATCCCCCTGAGTGCGTCCACAAGTCCGCTTGTCAACCATGCGGCCTGGGCCCCACGCTGGTCAGGGGATTGACGCCGGCGAACCGGGGAAGTACAGCAGCGGGCCGGGTCGCGGATGAGCGATGGGAGCGAGCTGCCGGACGCCCGTCCCCAGGCCGCTACGGCGGGCGATCTCTGCACCAGAGCGTCGGCGACCCTCGGGCGGCGTCCCCGCGCGACCTAGCGTGGCCGTGTGGCGGGCGACGACGGGACACGTGCCGAGCCGATCCCAGAGATCGGCGCGCCGCCACGTCGGCTGCGGCTGGGACTCGGCGCGGTCGTCGTGCTCGTGCTGGCGGCGCTTGCCGTCACGATCGGGATCGGCGTCTGGCGCGGCGCGACGACGCCCACCGAGCAGGTCGCGAGCACCACTCCCTCCCCGGGCGCGACGGTCGCATCGGGACGGATCTACGTGCACGTCGACGGGCACGTGCGCGTCCCGGGGCTGTACGTCCTGCCGGCGGGCTCCCGTGTGGTGGACGCGATCGCCTCGGCCGGGGGCTTCGCCGAGAAGGCGGACCGGGCGGCGGTCAACCTCGCCCGTGTGGTCGCCGACGGCGAGCAGCTCGTCGTACCGGAGAAGGGTGTACCCCCGCCCGCCGGGGCCGCGCCGGGCGGTGGCGGCGAGGGTGGTGCGGGAGCCGCCGGGGGAGCGGTCGACCTCAACACCGCCGATTCCGCCGCCCTGGAGGAGCTGCCCCGCATCGGCCCCGCGATCGCGCAGCGCATCATCGAGTGGCGGGAGGCGAACGGCCGCTTCACGGCGGTCGAGGATCTCCTCGCGGTGCCCGGCATCGGCGACAAGATGCTCGAGTCGCTGCGGCCGCATGTGAGGGTCGGATGACCGCAGCGGGGGAGCCCGAGTCGGCGTTGCACGCACGGGATCTGCGCCTCTTGCCCGTGGCCGTCGCGGCGTGGATCGGGGCGCTGGCGAGCGTGCTGGTGCCCCCGACGGCGCTGCCGATCGCGATCACCGGCTGGGCGCTGGCCGCGGTGGGCCTGCTGCTCTGGCACCGCCTTCCCATCCGGCTTCGCGGGCTGTGCGCGCTCGTCGTGCTGTCGACCGCCGGGCTGGGCGCGGTCGCCACGCACATCGTCGCCGCGATGCCGGCGCGGTCCGCCGCCGTCGAGTTCGCTGTCGGGGGCGGGCGCTCGATCGAGCTCACGGTGGTCGCCACGTCGAAGGTCGAGCGTCACGGCGAGGCCCTCTGGTTCGACGGCGAGGCCCAGCGTCTCTCACGCGGCGGGGAAGACCGCCTTGGCGCGCTTCCCGTGACCGTGAGCATCGCCGCGGAGGCGGTCGCGGGCGCGCGCTTGGATCTCGGCGCGTCCGTGCGGGTGAAAGGATCGGCGCAGGTGGGGGAAGCGGGCGACCGGGCTGCGCTTGTCATGTTCGCACGCGAGGCGGAGGTCACGAGCCGCCCGTGGGGCCCTCTCGACGCGGCGGCGACCCTGCGGGATGGATTCGTGGAGCGCGCGAGCGCGCTGCCCGCTCCGGGATCACTGCTGCTGCCGGGCCTCGCGGTCGGTGACACGCGCGCGGTGACGGATGAGCTGGACGAGCAGATGAAGGCGACCTCGTTAAGTCATCTCACCGCCGTCAGCGGGGCGAACTGCGCGCTCGTCGTCGGCATCGCGTTCGGCGCCGCGGCGCTGTGCGGCACGCCACGCGGCGTGCGGATCGGGCTTGCCGCCGCGGCCCTGATCGGCTTCGTGGTGCTGGTGACGCCCGAGCCGAGCGTCGTCCGCGCGGCCACGATGGCGTGCATCGCGCTGTTCGCCCTCGCACTCGGTCGGGTCGGCGCGGGCATCTCGCTGCTGTCCCTTGCCGCGGCGGGGCTGCTGCTGAGCGACCCGTGGCTCGCGACGAGCTACGGCTTCGTGCTGTCGGTCGTCGCCACGGGCTCTCTGCTGCTGCTCGCCGGGCCGATCGCGCGCGGCCTGTCCCGCTGGCTGCCGCTGCCGCTCGCGGCGGCGCTGAGTGTTCCGCTGGCCGCCCAGCTCGCGTGCGGCCCCGTGCTCGTGCTGCTGGCGCCCGAGGTGCCGCTGTACGGCGTCGTGGCGAACCTGCTCGCCGGTCCCGCCGCGCCGGTCGTGACGATCGTGGGGCTCGCGGCGTGTCTCGCGGCTCCGATCCCGGTGCTCGCGGACGGTCTGGCCGCGATCGCGTGGCTGCCCTCGGCGTGGATCGCGGCGACCGCGCAGACCCTCGCTGCGCTGCCGGGCGGGCAGCTCGCGTGGGTGCCCGGACCGGCGGGCGCACTGCTTCTCGTCGTGCTGGGCGGGGCCGTCGGGGTGACGCTCGCGCGCGCGGGACGCGACGGCCTCGCCGATCGCCGCCTTCGCGCGGCCGCGGCGACCATGCTCGCGGTCGCCGCGGGCGTCTCGACCGGCTTCAGCGCCCTGAGCGGTGTCGCGGGCCCCCTCACGGTCCCGCGCGATTGGGCGATCGCCGCGTGCGATGTCGGGCAGGGCGATGGTCTCGTGCTGCGTTCGGGGGGAGCGGTGGCGGTCGTCGACGTCGGACCGGACCCGGTGCCGCTGGAGGCCTGTCTGTCGCGTCTCGGGATCGATCGGATCGACCTGCTCGTCCTGAGCCACTTCGATCTGGATCACGTGGGCGGGATCGCGGCGGTGCGCGATCGCGTCGACACCGTGCTGCACGGGCCCGTCGGCGGCGCGGAGGACGCCGGAGTACTGGAGGTGACCGGTGCGCGTCACCGGGTGCAGGCGTCCGCGGGGCTGACGGGATCCCTCGGGCATGCGCGATGGGTGGTGCACTGGCCGCGCGCGACATCGCGCGCGTTCGAGCCCGGCAACGATTCCAGCGTGATCGTCGAGATCGCGGGGCCGGATCTGCCGCGCACGATCCTGCTCGGCGACCTGTCCGCCTCCGCCCAGGCGGCGATGCTCGGGACCGGCCGGATCGCCGGGCCCTTCCCGGTGGTCAAGGTGGCGCACCACGGCAGCGCCGACCAGCTCCCGCGGCTGTACGCCGAGCTGGCACCGTCGGTCGCGCTCGTCACCGTCGGCCCCGACAACGACTACGACCACCCGCGCGATGAGATCCTCACGACGCTGCGGGCGATCGGCGCGACGATCGCCCGCACCGACACCGAGGGGCTCCTGCTCGTCTCGTCCACGCCGGACGGCGTCTCGCTGTGGCGCGAGCGCCCGCCGTGACGCCGATGGTGTCGGGGGCCGCCGGTAGGCTGGCCGTATGGCCGCCGCACCCGCATCGAGATCCCCGCGCGGTGCGAAGTCGTCCATTCCGCAGCTGTCGTGGCGCGCGCCTCGACCTGCCCCGGTGGTGCTCGTCTCGGGCCCGGAAGAGGTGTGCGCCGAGCGGGCGATCGCCGGCGTGCGCACCTATCTGAAGACCGAGGACCCCGCGCTCGAGATCGCCGACATCCGCGCCGACGACTACACGGCGGGCACCCTGCTCGCGGTCTCGTCTCCGTCCCTGTTCGGCGAGCCGCGCCTCGTCCGCGTGTCGGGCGTGGAGAAGTGCAGCGACGCATTCCTGACGGAGGCGCTCGCGTACATCGAGCACCCGCAGGAGGGGGCGACCGTCGTGCTGCGCCATACGGGCGCGAGCGTGCGCGGCAAGAAGCTGCTCGACGCCATCCGGGCGGGAACCGGCGCGGGTGTCGAGGTGCCGTGCCCGGCGATCACCAAGGAGCGCGACCGCCAGGACTTCGCCGCCGGCGAGTTCAAGGCGGCCGGGCGCCGGATCGCGCCGAAGGCGCTGCACGCCCTCGTCTCCGCCTTCAGCGGCGACCTCGCCGAGCTCGCCTCCGCGTGCCAGCAGCTGCTGGCGGATGTCGACGGCGACATCTCCGAGGCGGTCGTGAGCCGCTACTACGGCGGCCGCGTCGAGCTGAACGCGTTCGCGGTCGCCGACGCGGCGATCGCCGGCCGCTACGGCGAGGCCCTCGTGAGCCTGCGCCACGCGCTCGCGTCGGGCGCCGACCCCGTGCCCGTGGTGGCGGCGTTCGCGATGAAGCTGCGCACCATGGCGAAGGTGGCCGGCTCCCGCGAGCCGTCACGCGTGCTCGCCGCACGCCTCGGCATGCGCGACTGGCAGGTCGACAACGCCAAGCGCGACCTGGTCGGCTGGACGCAGTCGAGCCTCGGTCTCGCCATCCAGGCCGCGGCGCGCGCCGACGCCGAGGTCAAGGGCGCGTCGCGGGATCCGGTGTTCGCGCTCGAGCGCATGATCTCGGTGATCGCCAACCGCCGCCCGTTCGGGGAGTAGCGGCCCGCTGTTGCGCCCGGGTCGCGCTGAGCAGCGGCAGCCGACCGCTCGCCGCGGCAAACCCAACAACGTCCGGCGCCCGGCGGTACGCGAAAGGCCCGCCCCGAGAACGGGACGGGCCTTCGGGAGACGCTCAGCTCAGAGCGAGGCGACCTTCGACGCGAGAGCCGACTTGCGGTTCGCGGCCTGGTTCTTGTGGATGACGCCCTTGCTGGCGGCCTTGTCGAGCTTCTTGCCGGCCTTGGCCAGAGCAGCCTCGGCGGCGGCCTTGTCACCGGCGGCGATGGCCTCGCGCGTGCGGCGCACGAAGGACTTCAGCTCGCTCTTGACGGCCTTGTTGCGCTCGCGCGCCTTCTCGTTGGTCTTGATGCGCTTGATCTGCGACTTGATGTTTGCCACGTGTCGAAAGACTTTCGTTCAGAGGTTGTTCGGACGATGTCGATTGACAAGAGAGGGGTGTCGCACGACGGGTGCGGGTTGATCCCACACGCAAGCCAAGGACCGAGTCTAGCAGGTCAGGCCGCGTCCCCCGTGCCCGCGACGGCATCGCGGGCGCCCGCTTCGACCGTCGCGAGCGCGAGGCCGAGCACGGCGTTGAACACCTGCGGGCGCATCGCCGTCACGAGGTGCGTCGCGCGCGGCACGACCAGCAGCTCGGCGTGCGGGACGAGCGCGGTGAACAGCTTCTCGTGCAGGCGCAGCTGGTCCCATTGCCCGTTCACGAACCACACCGGGATCCGGATGCGCCGCAGCGCCGCCATGAGATCGAGCACCGACAGGCTGCGCAGCGCCACGTCCTGGGCGAGGTAGGCGTAGCCGCCCGCGCCGAAGTCCGCGCGGGTCTCGAGCGGCAGCGTCGCCCGCAGCACGGCGTTCGTGATCCGCTGGCCGCGTCCCGGCAGCGCGTTCAGGCCGGCGGCCAGGGCGCGGTACGCCCGCAGCCCGAGCCCACGCGGGATCGCGGTGCAGGACGCCGCGACGAGCGCCGCGACCGGGGGAGCATCCTCGGCTCCCGCGTACTCGACCGACAGCAGACCGCCCATCGAGTGACCGACGAGCAGCACGGGGCCCCGCTCGGCGGCTGCACGCACGGCGGCGTCGATCGTCTCGAACGCGCCCTCGATCGTGAACGTCTCGTGCAGGCGCGACCCATGGCCGGGCAGATCCACCGCGGTGACGGCGATGCCGCGCGCCTCGAGATGCGCGATCTGTGCACGCCACATGCTGGCGGACGTGCGGATCCCGTGGACCAGCACGACCTGCACAGACATGCTGTCCACACTATGCGGCGCGCGCGGCGCCGGCGAACGGGCTGGATCCGCCGGCGGCACGGAGACGACTTCGGGGTCGGTGGCCGAAGCCACCGACCCCGAAGCGGATCGAATCAGAAGTTCAACGAGGGATTACTCCGCCGCGCCCTTCTCCCAGCCGACGTTCTCGACCGGCGAGAGGCCGAAGAGGTCGAGACCCGTGTAGGTCTCCGGCGTGAGGTTCGCCAGGCCCTCCTTGGCCATCGAAATCCACGGACCCATGTACAGCGGCAGGATGCCCCAGGTCTCCTGGATGATCTCCGCCTCGAGCGCCAGGCCCGCCTCGGTCTGCTCCTCCTGCGTCGGCAGCGCCGAGACCTCGTTCGCGATGCGCTCGTCGATCTCCGGCGTGCCGGTGGCCGACAGGTTCAGGCTGCTGTCCGAGCAGTACAGCTGGCACATGTAGGCCACGCCGTACGGGTCGCTGGACGAGAAGCCGAGCAGCACCAGGTCCCAGTCCTTCGTGGACAGGACGGTCGAGAAGTCGCTCGCGGGGCGAACGTCGATCTCGATGTCGGCGCCGATGGCCGCCAGCTGCTGCTGGATGACCTGCGCGCGCGCCTGCGTGATCGGGTCGTCGCCGAAGATTGGCAGACGGCCCTCGAGGGCCTGTCCGTCCTTCTCGCGGACCTCGCCGTTCATCTCCCAGCCGGCCTCGTCGAGGATCGCGTTGGCCTCCTCGACGTTGAACTCCCAGCCCGCCTCGGAGAGCGCGTCGACGTAGCCCTCCTGGAACGGGTAGAGGTTGAGCGAGCCCACGGGCTCCTCGGTGTAGTTGAGGCCGTCCCACACGACCTCCTTGATCTGCTCGCGGTCGATCGCCTTGAGCAGCGCCTCGCGGACCTCGAGATCGGCGAACTGCGGGCGCTCCGCGTTGATCTGCAGGAGGTTGGTGGCCGGGCGCTGAGCGCGGTAGGTGACCGCCCCGTCGACGTCGGCCAGCTGCTCGAGGTTGTCGGCCGTCAGGTTGTCGGCGTAGTCGATCTCGCCGTTCTGGAAGGCGTTGACCATCGCGGTCGGCTCGAGGACGCGGAACGTGACCTTGTCGAGCATCGGCTCGTCGCCCCACCAGTTCTCGTTCGGCACGAACGAGATGGTGCCGCCGTTCAGGTCGACGTCCTCGATCTTGTAGGGGCCGGCGCCGTACTGCGCGTTCGGCTCCTCAAGGTACGCCTCGTTGAACGCCTCCGGGCTGTTGATCTCCGGGTGCATCGGGTTCCAGAACAGGCCCTGCCACCAGGGGTAGACCTGGGAGAAGGTGACCTTCGCCTGGAACTCGTCCTCACCCTGCTCGACCGACTCGATCAGGGAGTAGCCGTCGGTGCTGCTCGGCGAGTACGCCTCGTTCGTGCCGTTCAGGGCCTCCCACGTGACCTTGTACGACTCCCACGTAAACGGCGTGCCGTCGTTGAACTTGGCCTCGGGGTTGATCGTGAAGGTGACGACCGTCTTGCCGTCGACCTCCTCGGCCTCCCAGCCCGTGAGGTAGTTGGGGTTGGCCGAGGCCTCGCCCTCGGGAGTCATGAGGATCGTCTGCGGGTTGTACCAGGTCCACAGCGTGGTCGTGTCGACCGAGCCGTCGCCGTGGTTCGGGTTCATCTGCGGCGTGATCTCCGTGATCGGGAAGACCACCTCGCCGCCCTGCTCGAGGTTCTCGCGCGGCTGCGGGTTGTAGTCCGCGCCCGTGATCGTCTCGGCGGGCGCCTCCTCGCCCGAGCCTCCGTCGTTGCCGCCGCCGGCGCAGCCGGCGAGGGTCAGTGCGAGCGCGCCGCCGGCGGCGACGACGCCCAGCAGCTTGTGCTGCAGCTTCATTCTGGTGCTCCTT